>CAJUTD010000059.1:0-4262 GCA_910589635.1 uncultured Lachnospiraceae bacterium
TATGCTTCCTTTATATGCTATTTTTCTATTTATTATTCAATATTCTGAATCTGTTCGCGCACCTTTTCAATATCTGTCTTTAAACTGATAGCAATATCTGACACCGTCATATCATTTGCCTTGGACAAAATGGTGTTGGCCTCGCGATTCATCTCCTGGGCAATAAAGTCAAGTTTCCTGCCAATGTTATCGCCCTGCATTAACGTCTCTTTCATACTGACAATATGGCTTTTTAAACGGACGGTCTCTTCATCCGTGCAGATTTTATCTGCAAAGAAGGTGACCTCCGTTACCAGCCTGCTCTCATCTATCTGCGTATCTGCAAGAAGCTCTTGCACTTTATCCGTCAGTTTTGCACGGTATTCCGCTACAATCTGAGGAGCGCGCGCTTCAATCTGCTCCACATATCCTACCATGGCGTCCAGCTTGCCAAGCAAATCTTCCCTGAGCTGTTCCCCCTCACGCCTCCGTGCCTCCACGAATTGCTCTGCTGCTCCGCGAATTGCCTGCTCTAAAAGCTGCCACAATTCCTTCTCGTCAAGTTCCTGTGCCTCCATTGCAAATACCTCGGGGTATTTCGCCAGCGAGGCCGCTGTAATGTCCAGAGGAATGTCAAAATGTTCCGCCATCTGGCGCATATATTTCATATACTCTCCGGCAAGCGATTCATTGTATTTTAACTGCACCTGATTCTCAGTACAGTCTTCATAATTGATAAAAATGTCTACCTTTCCCCGCTGGGCATATTCTTTCATAAGGCTGCGGATTGTATTCTCAAAAAGGGTCAACTTCTTAGGCATCTTGACAGCAACGTCCAGATACCGGTGGTTTACTGATTTTATTTCCACTACAATCCTGCGCATTTCGTTGGAAATTTCACAACGTCCAAAACCAGTCATGCTCTTTATCATCAATAACATCCTACTTTCATATGCATAGATAAATGTATTATAAAACAGTTTCCAGAAATAGTCAAATTTTCTTTTTAATAGTTTCCTATTATGGAAAGTTGGTATATACTATGAGATAGTGTCACGTTATGAACTTACCGAAAGGAGATATACGGTTATGGCTTTTGATGGAATTGTGATTGCAAATCTCGTAAGAGAATTAAATGAAAACATATTAAACGGCAGAATCAGCAAAATCGCGCAGCCGGAAAACGACGAGCTGCTACTGACAATAAAAGGCGGCACCGGACAAGTACGGCTGCTTCTATCCGCCAGCGCATCGCTGCCGCTGGTTTACCTCACCACAGAAAATAAGCAAAGCCCCATGACGGCTCCCAATTTCTGTATGCTCTTAAGAAAACATATTGCAAATGGCAGGATCACGAAAATCTGGCAGCCGCAGATGGAACGCATCATCAATTTTGAAATAGAGCATCTCAATGAGTTGGGCGACCTCTGCCGCAAACATCTCATCGTAGAGATTATGGGCAAACACAGCAATATTATATTCTGTGGCGAAGATGGGAAAATTATTGACAGTATCAAGCATATTCCCGCACAGGTAAGCTCTGTCCGCGAAGTCCTGCCCGGAAGAATGTATTTTATCCCCGAGACGCAGGAAAAATTCAATCCTTTAGACGCTTCCGAGCAAGAATTTCTGCAAAAAGTGTTTGCAAAGCCCCAAAGCTTACAGAAGAGCATTTATACAACTTACACCGGCATCAGCCCGGTCATTGCCTCTGAGCTTTGTCATCGCGCAGGTTTAGACGGCGACCTTCCGGCAGCGGCCTTGTCAGAAGAAGAACAGCTACACCTCTGCCATCATTTTCTCTGGCTGATGGATGATATAAGAGCGGGACAATTTGCCCCAAACATTATAAAAAAAGGCAAAGAACCCATAGATTTTTCCGCCGTTACCCTCACACAGTACGAAGATATGGATGTCATAGGCTTCCCTGGCATTTCCCAGGTATTAGAAAGTTTTTACGCAGATAAAAGTATCTATACGCGTATCCGCCAGAAATCCGTGGATTTGCGCAAAGTTGTAGGCACAGTTTTGGACCGCAGCCGCAAAAAATATGATTTACAGCTCAAGCAGCTCAAAGACACGGAAAAACGCGACAAATATAAAGTATACGGCGAACTCATCAACACATACGGCTATGGACTGGAGGAAGGCGCAAAAAGCCTTACCGCCCTCAATTACTACACCAATGAAGAGATTACGATTCCACTGGATACGCAGCTTACGCCCCAGGAAAATGCTCAGAAATATTTTGACCGCTATAATAAACTGAAACGAACATACGAGGCATTGACAGATTTGATCCAGGAAACGCATGACGAAATCGTACATCTCGAATCTATTTCCACCTCCTTGGACATTGCTGTTTCTGAGGAGGATTTGACGCAGATAAAAGCGGAACTTACACAGTTCGGATATATTAAGAAGAAACATAATGGCAAAAAAGTAAAAATTAAGAGTAAACCCTTCCATTATCTCTCCTCAGACGGCTTTCACATTTATATAGGAAAGAATAATTTCCAAAATGATGAATTAACCTTCAAGTTTGCCAATGGAAATGATTGGTGGTTCCATGCCAAGGGTATGCCTGGTTCCCATGTGATCGTCAAGACAAACGGAGAAGAACTGCCCGACCGCGCGTTCGAGGAGGCCGGATGCCTTGCCGCATATTATTCCAAAGGGCGCGATAATGAGAAGGTAGAAATTGACTATTTGCAAAAGAAAAACGTCAAAAAGCCCAATGGCAGCAAACCAGGATTTGTGGTCTACTATACGAATTACTCCCTCGTAGCATCGCCTGATATTCGTGGATTGACGCTGCTCACGGAATAGCCGTTTTAGAATTATCTCCAGTATGGTTGGATTTGCAATTCAAACTCCAGCCCTGCATAAATTTCTAATTTCTGTAAAAACCGGAAAGAACTGCATGTCTATTCTCTTCTGTACTGCATATAATATCACTGTAATCGGCTGGTAAACAACACAGAACATCTGGTTACAAATTACTCACGCGCCGCAATGTTTTGCGGATGAAATCTGCGTGATACGAAAGACAACAGGAGGGAAACGATATGTCAAATTCATCTAACAAGGCAGTAGTTGCAGAAGCAAAAGGTGCATTGGATAAGTTCAAGTTTGAAGTTGCAAACGAAATTGGAGTTCCTTTGAAAAACGGTTATAACGGAGACTTAACCTCCAGGCAGAATGGTTCTGTCGGCGGCTATATGGTGAAGAAAATGATCGAGGCCCAGGAAAGACAGATGGCTGGTAAGTAAGAGAACACAGCATAAAAATGTCCCATAGGAAAACGCAAAAGATTTCCAAAAGGGGACGGGGGAAAAGGGAGATGCAATATTAGCGTCTCCCTTTTCTTTCTGTGTGACTGAACAAAGCGCGCTAAAATACGCAAGCCCACTTTAGTTTCTTATAAATTCACGATTTCTGCCTGGCGATCGAGGTAATAACTGATTTCTGCACGAACTTTTTCATGCTCCGGCTCTTGCAGCTTCCGATCTTCCGCAAGCAGAAGGTTTGCCTCCTCAGACGCTTTTTTCAACAAATCTGCATTCTGATAAATGTCTCCCAGCCGGAATTCCAGCAATCCACTCTGGCGAATGCCGAAAAAGTCTCCAGGACCGCGCAATTTCAAATCCTCTCCTGCGATAAAGAAACCGTCATTCGATTTGTTTAAGATTTCCAGACGTTTTTTCGCTTTTTCGGAATCCGTGGTGTTGACCATGATGCAAAACGACTGCTCACTGCCCCTGCCTACTCTGCCGCGCAGCTGATGGAGCTGGGCAAGACCGAACCTCTGCGCATCTTCAATCATCATCACTGTGGCATTTGGCACATTAACGCCTACCTCGATGACTGTGGTCGATACCAGAATTTGAATCTCATTGCGTGCAAACTGCTCCATGATAAGGTTTTTCCTGCCGGATTTCATCTTGCCGTGGAGGCATTCGATAACGATTCCCGCAGGCATCTGCTGTCTCAGCTTTTCAGCATATTCCGTGACATTTTCCGCTTCTAACCCTTCGCTCTCCTCTACCAGCGGACAGATCACATACGCCTGGCGCCCCTTGGAAATCTCTTTGCGCAGGAATTCGTAAGACGTATTGCGAGCTTTCTTTCCCACCACACAGCTCTTGATTGGCAGCCTCTTTGCCGGCACCTCATCAATCACGGAAATATCGAGGTCCCCATACAGAATAATGGCAAGCGTCCGGGGAATTGGCGTCGCGCTCATCACCAGCACATGGGGCTGTCCGCCCTTTAAGAATAAA
>CAJUTD010000059.1:4272-4492 GCA_910589635.1 uncultured Lachnospiraceae bacterium
CCAAAGCGGTGCTGTTCGTCAGTGATGACAAGCGCCAGGTTGTCATATATAGCCCGTTCCTGAATCAACGCATGCGTACCAATTACCATGGCGTTATGGTATAACTGCATCCTCTCATAAGCACGCCGTTTCTCTTTGGCAGTTAATGAGCCGGTCAGAAGAATGACCGGAATATTCAAATTATGTACCTCGCACATTTCTACAAAATTCTGGTAGTGCT
>CAJUTD010000059.1:4502-8583 GCA_910589635.1 uncultured Lachnospiraceae bacterium
GGCGCCATCAGGGCAGACTGATAGCCTGCCTGGGCAGCTTCGAGCATGGACAAGAATGCGATGATTGTTTTGCCGGACCCTACATCTCCCTGCACAAGACGCTGCATGATTTTCCTTCCGCGCAAATCCAGCCGTATTTCCTGCAACGTCCGTTTTTGCGCCTGTGTCAGTTGAAAAGGAAGGCTCTCCATAACCTGGTCTGCCCAGAGGGAAACTGTCTGCTCTGCACCTGCGTCCGCCTGTTTCCCGGATAATTGCGTCTCCGTAGACACGCCGGCCAACGGCAGAAACGTAAAGGTGTTCTTAACCTCCTCCATCTGCTCCTTCTGCATACCGGCAGATAAGATAAATTTAAAAAATTCGTCAAAAATCAGCCGCTTTCGCGCTTCCTCCAACGCCGTTTCACTTTCCGGGAAGTGAATATTTTCTATCGCATAATTGTACTCAGCCAGCCCATGGCGCGTCCTGATTTCCTCCGGCAGATAATCCACGGACAAATCCAATTCCTCCAACGACTGCCTGATCGTCTGTGAAAGCTTATTCTTTTTGAGCCCGGCAGTCAGCGGATAGCATGGCCAAAGACAGTTCTGCATGGACTGGTATTTCTCGGGCGTGTAGATTTGCGGCTGTTCCATATGGAAAAACTTACCCTTCGGCATCACTTTTCCAAGAAACACAAACCATTGGCCTGTTTTTAAGGTACTTCTCAGATAGGGCATACGAAACCACACTAAATCCAGCTTCACACTCTGATCTTGTATCGTTAGGGACGTAATCTGCATATTCCTTGATGCCCGCACAAATGGAGCCTTGTCAATCTTTGCCGCAACAGCAGCCGTAATTTCCGCTAGATGCTTTTGTGTACCATCGCCGCCTGGCTCCTCCACAAGATTATCGGACATCTGAGGCTGGAACAGCGATGGAAGTTCGGTAATGGGAGTGATTGGAGGAAGCCTGTCATAATCTTTGGGATAATGAAGGAGTATATCACCGATGGTGTATACTCCCAGATTATGAAATAACTGTTCCGTTTTCGCGCCAATCCCTTTTATTGCTCCGATAGAAGATGTTTTATCCATGGGACAGCTCCTTTTATTCTACAGAAACGACATAGTAATAGATTGGCTGACAAAATGAACTTCCACTTCGCAGTCAGGATATTGTTCCTCGATTTTTGTGCCTAACTTCTGTGCTGCAGCCTCCTCAACCTCTTCTCCATAGTAAATACTGATAATCGCAGAATCTTCATCTACCATCTCAGCTACCATGTCCTTGGTAACGGCCTCCATATCTTCTCCTACCGAGAGAATACCATTGTCACCAATTCCCATATAATCGCCCTGCTTGATAGATTTATCATCAATCAAGGTATCACGCACTGCATAAGTCACCTGCCCGCTCTTGACATTGCCAAGTTCTTCCGTCATGCGCTGTGCATTTTCCTCGGCTGTACTGTCTGGCATGAAGTTTATCAAGGCCGTGATTCCCTGCGGTACCGTTTTGGTCGGGATAACGAAAACATTTTTCTCTTCAATCAGAGAAGCCGCCTGATTTGCTGCCAGGATAATATTTTTATTATTTGGAAGGATAAAAATATTGTCCGCATTCACTTCCTCAATAGCATTCAGTACATCTTCTGTACTTGGGTTCATGGTCTGTCCTCCGGCGATGATATAATCTGCGCCCAGGCCCTTAAATATTTCATTGATACCCTCTCCGATAGAGACAGAGACAAACCCCATGTCCTTTTTGGGAAGCTGTTCTTTTTCTACCATGGCATCCTGTCTGGAACGTCTCGCTTTATCTTCTTCCTTCTGTTTCGCCGCAACTTTCTCTGCATCTTTGATGAGCTTCTCCTGATGCTCCTCACGCATGTTGTCAATTTTAATTTTACTCAGCGAGCCAAACGTCAGCGCGCGTTGAATGGCAAGTCCAGGATCATTGGTATGTACATGGACTTTTGTAACCTCGTCATCTGCAACCACTACAATAGAATCACCGATAGAATCCAGAAAAGCCTTGAACTCATTTTCTTCTTTCTCTTTCAATGGTTGGTTGAGCACAATGATAAACTCCGTACAATACCCAAACTTAATATCCTCTTCTGCCTGCTGGGAAATCTTCACCACACCGCCTGTTGCGCCTGACGGCTCAATTGTATAATCAATCTCTTTACCCATCAAGGCGTCATAAGCGCCTTTCAGCACGGTCACGAGCCCTTGTCCGCCAGAATCAACAACTCCTGCCTGTTTTAATACGGGAAGCATGTCTGGCGTCTTGCTAAGCACATAATCAGCATGTTTAATGACCTCATCTAAAAAAACGGTTAAATCTTCCGTCTCGCCAATCATTTCCATAGCCTTGTCCGCCGCGCCTTTTGCCACAGTAAGAATCGTACCCTCTTTGGGTTTCATCACCGCTTTATAAGCCGTCTCTACAGCCTTTTGCAAGGCATCGCTCAAAACAATCGTGTCCAGTTCCTGAAATTTGCCAATTTCCCTGGTAAAACCGCGGAATAACTGGGAGAGAATGACACCGGAATTACCCCTTGCGCCCCTGAGTGAGCCGGAAGAGATCGCTTTCGCTAAATCCGCCATAGCCGGGTTCGCGCCGAGATTGCTCACCTCCGCTGCTGCCGACATAATTGTCATTGTCATATTTGTTCCGGTATCGCCGTCCGGCACCGGGAACACATTCAATTCGTTAATCCATTCTTTTTTTGCTTCCAGATTCTTTGCGCCCGCCAGAAACATTTTGGAAAGCATGGGGGCATCTATTGTAGTAATCGCCACTTTTACGTCCTCCTTAATCAATCACTCTCACACCTTCGACGAAGATGTTGATTTTTTCGATTTTCATACCGGTAAATTCTTCTACCTGGTATTTCACCGTACTGATTAAGTTATCAGAAACAGTGGAAATACTTACGCCATACGAGACAATCACATGGAAATCTAAATGAATTTTATTATCTTTGAGGCTGACATTGATTCCGTGATTGAGGTAATCACGTTTTAAGAGCCTTACGATGCCGTCCTTGACATTTACAGCAGCCATCCCGACGATTCCAAAACATTCCACCGCAACAGAACCGGCATATATCGCGATAACGTCTGTATCAATCAACACTTTTCCATATTGTGTTTCCAATTGTCCTTTCATACTGTAACCTCCATATTATTCGCAGTGCAGTGCAAGCACAACTCAGATTTGTTTTTGCATATCTGCCCTGCCTGCATATTTCGCAGTGCATGCCCAAAATCTAAAAGATTTTGGGCTCTCGGGCATTCGCCCTATCCTGCTTGCCAAAAACATATCTGCTTATGTGCAAGCACTGCTCAGATTTGTTTTTGGCAACCCTGCACTGCTCATTGCTATTTGGATATTATACCCTGTTTTTGGCAAAAAAGAAACATATATTTTCTTTTTTATAAAAAAATCATTTTCTACTTGCAATATAATAATCTTTCTGGTAAAATGTTCATGTTGTGAGCCTGTGGTTTGAACTATATGGGCTTAGTAAGTTGCAAGGAGGTGCAATTATGGCAAAATGCAGCATTTGTGGAAAAGGTGCACATTTCGGCAAAAATGTCAGCCATTCACATAGAAGAACAAATAAAATGTGGAAATCTAACATTAAGTCCGTAAGGTGTAAAGTCGCTGGAAGTAGTAACACGAAGAAGATGTATGTTTGTACTTCCTGCTTAAGAAGCGGAAAAGTAGAAAGAGCTTAGTTTATAACGGAGTTTATTCAGGGCAGTCCATTGGAGATTCAATGAACTGCCACTTTTTTATTCCCGCGAGCAATGAGGAATTTAGAATTCCTCTACTGCTAACAACAAAATAAATTATATCCCAACAAAAGCAATACGAAAATTACCAATACCCCCAACACTTCATTAGGTAGAAACAGCATGATTGCCATTCCTACTGCAATCCAAAATAATATAAAGCCTATCAGTCGTTTCATGGCATCACCAAAAAAACAGAGTATATATCATTATTAATATATGCTCTGTTTCGTTTCTTCATGCATAATATTTCATTACATTCGGCAACAATACCTTAATTCTTACCTAAC
>CAJUTD010000059.1:8593-19351 GCA_910589635.1 uncultured Lachnospiraceae bacterium
GTTCAATTTCTCTGAGAGGTCATCTGCCGCAGCTTTTTTTGCGGCATCATCCGCCTCGGATGATTTTTTGGCAGAGCCTTTGCTTGTGAATTTATCCACCAGCTCAGGAACCATATCGAGGATTTTCGTAATACTGTCCTGATTCTTAACGTTTACAAGTTTCGTATTGCCATTCTGGATTACCAGCACTGCACTCGGCGTAATTTTACCACCTAAGCCGCCTCCCGCACTGTTTTTCTTTTCCTGATTGAACGCACCGGCTCCCACACCGAAAGATACCTCAATCAGAGGAAGAATAATCGTATCGCCGATGTGCACGGCTTCCCCAATGACAGTCTTTGTTGTGATGAAGCTGTCCATTCCCTTAAAGAGGGACTGGACGGTTGTGTTAAAATTATTGTCCTGCATAATCATGACCTCCTGTTATGTTCTAATTTTTTTTAATAATCGTCTTACGTTTTTATCTTTGATTAACCGGATGACTGACAATAGAAAATGGCAAATCCGGATATGTCCTTTCATCCACAGCTGTCCCTCTACAAAAAATCTTTCCGCCTCAAAATCCGGGCAGACATTAATGCGATACCTTGCCCAGAAGGGAAGGACGCTCAGTGCGCCAAGAACCTGTCCGGTCTGCGCGGGGTCTGCCATGCCGAAAGCAAGTTCTCCCTTCGCTTTTCTCGGAGAAAAATGGCGTAAAAGGAATCTAAGTTCCTTCCAAATCTTCACAAAAACTATTTTATTCATTTCATCCGAAATAATATTTTTGATGTTGAAGATTTTTTCTTTTACTGTCCCGCCCTCAGCAAATAAGTTGGAAATCCGCTGTTTGAGGTTATTCTCAAATCTATGGATACGCTGGAATATGGACTCTTTTTTCGTCCTCTTCCTCTTTCGGCGTTTCTTTTTATTCTTCCCATTTTGGCTTCTATTATTTCCCTTTTGCCCATCTTCAGACTTCTCATTGCTGTCTCTGTTTCCCTTTTGTACGTCTTGGGCGTCCTCATCGCTGTCTCTGTTTCCCTTTTGTACGTCTTGGGCGTCCTCATCACCGCTTCTATCCGGCGTCTCCGTTGCTTGCTGCAAAAAATCGGATTTCTGTTCACCGGACGGCTCATTCTCCTTAGAATTCGCCTCATCGGATGGCTTTTTCTTTTTTTTGTTTCTGCTTTTTTTGGGCTTGCGCTTTTTTTTCTTCTCTGCGCCAACTCGAATGCCAAAAATCCGCAATTTGTAAATTACTCCCTCTTCCCCATAGAAAATACGACAGTCTATTATATGGAAAAACCAGTGAAATACAGCGCTGCCCTCCACATTTTTTTGCTGAACCTGTGCACTGATACGATAACGGACCGGAACCGCTATCACTGCTCCCAGCAGAAATATGCAGACGGCAAGCAAAATTCCAATTATTTTTACAATCAGCAAGAAGATTTCCATATAGATCTTCTCCTGATATTTTTTTGTTGTTCTAGGAAATATTCCCTGACATTCAGATTTCCGGTTTTCTGAAACACATCCATGATAATTCTGCCCGCCAAATCAACTGCATTGTCATATCCCTTGTCGATACCGACAACTATCATATCCTGCCGGGGGTATGCCTTCTGCATCAGTTCTATGGAGGATATGATGTCCAGAAGGTTATTTGGATTACTGCTCAGTGCAATCACATAAATATCCAGTTGTCCGGCATTGTGAAGAATCTTCCATTTTACTTTTTCCTTTTTATCCCCAATGCTTTCTCCTGCATAAAACTCCTTGTACCAGATCATTCTACTCTCCATTAAAGAGAAAAGGCGTCCCTCTTGTGAACACCTTTTCTATCCGTACTTCTGCCTGCAACGCGGGCAAAATGTTAAAAATATTTTCTGCTGCCCCAAAGATTACTCTTTTTCAAATCAAGATATTCATTGTATGCTTTTTCCAGTATCTGTTTCTCATTTGCGAAACGCAGTAAATGATATGCTTCGTGAAATTTGTAGTATCCTGAATCAACAAAATATTCTTCCCGTTGTGGTTTGCTGTAATAACTGTCCGCCATCATCAGATACCAGTGGACGTCCTTTTCCACAGTATCATCCGGTACGGTAAAGGTATACTGGCTCTTTCCGACATATTTAATAATCTGGGCATTGACCCCAGTCTCCTCCAGCACCTCTCTTGCCGCCGTGTCCCTATACTCCTCACCTGCTTCCACAGTCCCCTTGGGAAGGACCCAGCCTTCATACTTGTTCTTGTAATTCTTATACAAAAGCAGAATCTTGCCGCGAAATATTACCACACCACCACAACTCGTTGCTTCAATCATTGCAATACCTCCTGATGTGGTCTTTGAACTTTACACACAGTATACCTCTTTTTATGTTATCTTGCAAGATAAAAAATTGTCGTCATGGTTACCATAATTACGGCTGTGAAAAATATGTGTCAAACATCTGCTTGGCAATCGGCACGGCGACCGTGCTGCCGGCGCCCCCATTTTCCACAATTACTGTCACGACAATACTCCCTTTCTCTTCGGTGGAAGCATACCCAGTAAACCAGGCATGACTTTCCCCTTTTACATTGCTGAATTCTGCTGAACCGGTCTTGCCTGCCGCATGGTAACCCTGCCCGCTCAACTTAGAACCGGTTCCCTCGCTGACAACTAAGGACATGAACTCTTGCAGTTTTAGCGCCTCGCTCTCGCTAATCAGAGAGCCATAAACAGATGGACGGAAATTTTTCACTGTAACCCCGCGGTAATTTTCCGTATGGTCTATAATATAGGGACGCATCAGCGTACCCTTGTTGGCAATAGCCGAAGTAATTAACGCCATATGCATAGGCGTCACCAGCGTTTCTCCCTGCCCAATGGCCATCTGCGTGACCTGGTCTGTGTTGGAATCTTTATCTAATACAAAGCTGCTCTGTTTGAAAGGATAGGCTACCGGAAGATCGGTATGAAACATCATTTCTTTACAGAGACTGGCAAATTTCGTCTTATCGAGCCCTAAGCCAATATTGGCATAGGAAGTATTACAGGACTTGGCAAAGGAAGTCTGCAAATTCTCTGCACCATGGACGGCATTATCATAACAATGGATCTCCGTATTCTCCATGGCAATACTCCCCTGACAATCATAATGGTAGTCCTGGTAATTGGGATTCTCCCGCAGATATTCTAAGGTTGTGAGAATCTTAAACGTAGACCCAGGCGGGTATAAGCCTTGTGTCGCGCGATTGAGCAGCACAGAATTTTCACTGTCCGTATTGGCGATAATGCTCTCCCAATTTGCAGCCAGGGAATTCGGGTCAAAATCCGGTTTAGAGACCATAGCAAGCATTTTTCCGGTTGCCGGGTCCAACGCAATTACCGCGCCCCGATTGCTGCCAAGCGCCTGGTAAGCCACTTCCTGAAGACTATAATTTAAGGTAGTTACAATATTATCGCCGGGATTTTTCTTATCCTGTATGCCATTGATTACCTGCTCTAAGAAAAATGCATGGGAACGCAATAAATTGAAATTACCGAACGACTCAATACCATATTTGCCATTACTGTCATACCCAACTGCATGGGCAAACATAGCGCCGTAAGGATAATAACGCGTCTCACTTCCATCCTCTCCGATAACGGTCTGCGCTAACACTTTCTCATCAGAAGAAAGAATCTCGCCCCTGACAACATGTTCCGCAAATGTATTCTGCCTGGTATTGTAAGGGCTATTGATGAAATCTTCGCTCTTAAATACCTGAAAATAAACAAAATACCCCATCAGCATAATGAATACCGCTACAAATAGATAGGTGATAATCACGAATTCCCGGTTTCCCGTACGCTTAGTCGAGGTTTTTGACTTTCGTTCCGTGGATGTTTTCTTCATGAGATAAGCCGCCTCCTTTCCGTTTGGGTTTCTTCACAGAATCTCCTCTGGCGCTACCGCTCTGCTTATTAGCCAACGGCTTTTTCACCGATTGGTTACGCTGTGCTTGCCGTTCTGCGGCTGTGCGCTCACGCAGCAGATACAATCCCTGGATAACTGCAAATATAATTAATGTGCTAAGCAATGAGCTTCCGCCATAACTGACTAATGGCAGCGTCACGCCGGTGGAAGGGATAAACTTGATGTCTCCGCCTATGGAGAGCAAAACTTGGAAACCATAGAGCGTGCCTAATCCCAGCGCCACCAATTTGTAAAAATTATCTTTCATCTGCATGGCAATATTTAAAAACATCAAAAAACAACTCACACAGACTAAAATCAGGCAGATGGCAAAGATTCCGCCTAACTCCTCCGAAATGGCGGAGAAAATAAAATCCTGCTTGACTTCGGGGATTTTGTTCGGCATCCCTTGGTTCAGCCCCATACCAAACCAGCCGCCGGTACCTATTGCAAACAGAGAGTTCGAGACCTGGTTGCCCTCCCGCTCAAAAACTGCCAGAGGGTCTTGCCACGCCACCACACGCACACGCACATGGTTAAACAGATGGTACGCTACGATTGAGGCCGCTGCCCCGCACAAAAGACCGCCAGCAAAATAATAAAGCTTCCTGGTCGCTACATAGAGCATAACCATATAGGCGATAAAGAAAATCAGCCCCGCTCCCAAATCTTTGGACAGCACGAGGATAATCACATGAAGCCCCGCGACAATCGTTGCTTTCACAACCTGCATAAAATCCGTGGATTCATAAAACATGGAGGCCACAAAAAACACAAAAATAATCTTGATAAATTCTGAAGGTTGTATGGCTATCCCTGCCACAGAAAATGACAGCTTCGCTCCATGGGACACAGCTCCGAGCACAGCAACTACTCCCAGCATAGTAATGCCCGCCAATGCATACGCCCAGGTCAGGTTCCGCAGAAACGTCCATTTGCTGATGAAGTAGGGAATCAGCATTGTAACTGCCATAGAAACAACAGCAATCCAAAACTGTTTCACTGCATGTTCATAGGATAGCCTTGTCAGCATCACGAAACCGATACACAGAAGCATACACATATTATTTACCACCAGCTTAGATACCCTCTTATAGAAGATGCCGTAGCAAATCTGCACAACTGCAAAGAACACGACTTGCATCGCGTAAAACTTCAAAATTTCAATATTCAGTGTAGAGGCATAGAGGACAGCGTAGGCATTCAGGTGAAACATGTACATGTAAACAACCTGGCTCCTGTATTTCTCCGCCTGTTCTTCCTTGTCCACACTGCGTTTCAGGGAAGAAAAACACTGATACGTGTACAGCGCGAACAGGATAATCATTGAATATTTTGATAATTCCGTAATCAAATGTACCATATTTATTCGACTCCTCGCTTAAAATGCCCATTGGTAAAATCCTTGAGATAATTGTCTCTGTTCAGTTTACCCGCTTTCGCCTGCCGATAGTACTCAAAAATACGTTCCGTTTCTGCACGATCCTCTATCGTAAAGCATAGGCGAATACCCTCCGGATGAAGCAGCTGAATCTCCCGTAGCTGATGTAATAGGGAAAGCGGGCTGACATTATATATCATATTGTAACAATCCTCACAATGATTTTTCACCGGAAACAGTTTGCCATAGCGGTCTTTCAAGTAAAACACACTCTCTGTTTTGCCGCACCCCTTCGTAGTTTTATGTAAACACTGTGCAGACAACATCATGGGCTGATAACCGTACAGTATCATTTCTCCGCCAGCACAGTTTAATTTTTGCAGCTCTTTGCCATTTAATTCTACCGGCAAAGTATAATGGCAAAGCGACAACATCTGCCAGCCACAGACTGCCTCTTTGGAAGTAACGTATAAATTACTGTCTCCCTGAATCTGTGACGAAGGCACGCCCATTTCCAGCAAAAAAGAGAGCTCCTCCAAATTGCGTACGAGATAACCGTCCACCTCTGTCACGGAAATCTGCCGCCAGTTCTCAGCATACCATTCTGCGGTTTGCCTGCGGAATATATGCGGCAGCGCAAGGAAACATGTTTTGCCCTCGGCATGCGCCTGTCCGGCCAGCTCTTTCATCTCTTCACATAACTTGGCACGCTGAAATGCAAAGCTTTCCTGATATATGCGTTCCACCTCCGGCTGAGCCAATACAGTCTCAAACTGCTCCAAGGTCTCAGTCAGAACAGACAGCCGCAGCAAAGGCTCCCGCTGTTTGTTGACACTTTTATCACTTTGCGCGCTTTCTGCTTTCCATTCCGGCGCTGTTCTTTGATATTTTTTCAGTATAAGCTCTGTCAACTTATCAATTGCGTCTCTGCGCAGCTGGTTCAAGGCGCCTGCCGGAACAAAACTGCCCTGCTCCATCTCAATCTGCAATTTTTCAAACTCAAACGGCGTATTCCCAGTCTTTCGCATCCGTTCAAGAACGGCTTCGCGCCCTAACGGCTGTTTTTCGGCAGCCTGCACCGTAAAACCGACGGCTTCTGCTTTTATCCCCTTGTATTCTATCACAAGGCTTGCAGGATTGTTTATAAAAATCCTTAATATTCCATTTATTTTTTCTTTCGTTTTCGGAATTTCACTGTGAATGACAGGCCCCGTTTGCAATGCGTCGCTGTTTTTCTCATGGGAAGGTTTATGAAATGTAACCATATCCCTGCCGTTATGTCTCTTATAATAGCCATCTGTAAACCCGCTGCGATTACCCAGATCAAGCAGCTTCTGATAATCTTCACTGCTCACCCGGTAATCACCGCTGGGATAATTCTCATATAAATCAAGGTATTTGCGGTAAATAGCTGTCACTCCGGCGACATACGCTTCCTGCTTCATCCGCCCTTCAATCTTAAAAGAATGGATGCCGCTTTGTATAAGTTCTGGAATCATTTCGATCGCACAGAGATCCTTTAAACTCAAAGGGTATTTTTCCCGCCGCTTTGGGACAGATAAGCCTCGTGGCTCTTTCTGCAATTCATAGGGAAGGCGGCAGGGCTGGGCGCACCGTCCGCGATTCCCGCTCCTCCCTCCAATCATGCTGCTCATCAGACATTGCCCGGAATAACAATAACAGAGTGCACCGTGAATGAAACTCTCAATCTCCGCGCCCGTCGTGCGGTAAATATGGGAAATCTCCGCAAGTGACAATTCCCGCGCCGTCACGATACGGCTGCAACCGTGTTCCATCAGCAGCTTTGCACCATAAGTCCCAGTGACTGTCATCTGCGTACTGGCATGAATAGGCAAATCTGGAAAGTGCTTTCTGATGAAATGCATAACACCGATATCCTGCACAATAACGGCATCCAGTCCCGCCTCATACAGCGGACAAAGATAATCATACAACGCTCGAATTTCTCGTTCCTTCAGCAATGTATTGACCGTAAGGTACAGTTGTTTTCCCCTGATATGCGCATAATCAATCGCTGCAAGCATTTCCTCTTCCGTAAAATTCTTGGCATATGCCCGGGCGCCGAACTTGTCCCCCGCCGCGTATACCGCATCTGCCCCTGCTTCAATGGCTGCCTTTAGAATTGCGAAGGAACCCGCCGGAGCCAAAAGCTCTGTCTTTCTGCACAAAACGCCGCACCTCCTGTTTTCCTGTTCAAATAGCGCTATGCTATCACTTACCCTACATAAGATTTCTGATAACGCTCTCCTATTCCATAGCGGCAAAAGGCTGCCGCAAAATGCAGAATCCATACAATAATGGTATTGCATGCAAACTGCTTTTGCAACAGCCCCCGCTTTGTTATTTTTTTCTGTTTGAAGTCTGTTTCTTGTTCTCAGCCTGCCCCACAGCAGATTGGCTGTCCGCAGAAGGATTTGCCCCCTTGCTTTCCACTGACTGTTCTGCCTGCCCTGCCGGCGGCTGTCCTTTTACTTTGCCAAGCAGCGCATCGGCAAGCGACGTCTCTAATTTTGCCTTATTCAATAAAAGTTCTTTATTTTCTTTTTCCAGGCTTGCGGCGTTCTCCTCACTGCTCTCAACCTTGATATTTGCGGAAATCAGATCGTGCTGAAGTTCATAAATTTCTCGTTCCTTTTCCCGCACTGTCTTCTCTAAAACTTCCGCCTGCTCCTTGGCCTTGAAATAGTCATCAGCAATATTGAGTTCTATTAACGTCGCCTTCATATCTGCCGGAATCTGTCGAAACTGCTCCATCTCATCAAATTCATTGATTTTATTATTGATATAATTAGCCACCTTTTGCAGATATTCTTCGCTCTCATAACCGCTCAAGGTATAAATCTTCCCACCTATCAATACATCCGCACTAGTTTTCACTGACATATGCATGATTCCTCCCTGAATAACAAGCTTATTTAATAACTGAAAAATGCCTCTGGCACATTATTCCCGGCCATTCCAGCAATATGTGCACAGCTTACATTTATCAATCCCTACAGAATCCAGCATGTCGTCCAAACGGTTAAACCTCAACGATGTGAAATTCTGTTCTTTGCGGATTTCTTCTACCATCTGTTCATACTTGGGCGATTCTGGGTCTGCGTACTCTTTTAAAACTTCTTCCGTCACATTGCCATTTTCCAAACGGTCGATAACCCTTCTGGCAATCAAATCCATCTCAGACGTGGAACGTGAAAAATTCAGATATTTGCATCCATATAATAAGGGAGGACATGCCGGCCTGACATGGACTTCCTTAGCCCCGCTCTCATACAAAAATTCCGTCGTCTCCCGAAGCTGCGTACCTCTTACGATAGAATCGTCGATTAACAGCAGACTCTTATCGCGGATTAGCTCCTCCACAGCCAAAAGTTTCATTTTGGCAATCAAATCCCTTTTGCTCTGCATAGTAGGCATAAAGGAACGCGGCCAGGTAGGCGTATATTTGATAAAAGGCCTGGAAAACGGAATCCCGGATTCATTTGCATAGCCAATTGCATGGGCTGTCCCGGAATCGGGCACTCCTGCCACAATATCAGGGGCTACATTATCACGCTTTGCCATACGTCTGCCGCATTCACAACGCATCTGCTCCACGCTTGTCCCTTCGTAGGAGCTTGCAGGATACCCATAATAAACCCACAGGAACGTGCATATTTTCATATCCTCCCGGGGGGCTGATAAAGTGGTGCACTCCTTGTCTGTGACAACCACAATTTCGCCTGGTCCTAGTTCTTTATAATCTTTATATCCAAGGTTCCTGTAGGCAAAATTTTCAAAAGAAATACAAAAAGCGTCTTCTTTCCTGCCTATAACTACCGGCGTCCTTCCATATTTATCCCTTGCAGCATAAATGCCTTTTTCATTCATCAAAAGGATAGAGACGGAACCGTCCACCGACTCCAAAGCATACTGAATTCCCTCAATGAGATTTTCTTTCTGGTTAATCAGACAGGCAATCATCTCTGTAGCATTGATATCTCCGCCGCTCATCTCCAGAAAGTGTGAATGGCCGCTGTCAAAGAGCATTTTCGTCAGCTCTTCCATATTATTAATTTTGCTAACCGTCGTGATTGCATATGTCCCATGATGGGAACGTACCAAAAGCGGCTGCGGCTCATAATCCGATATACAGCCGATACCCTTCGTTCCGGTCATTTTCTTTACGTCTTTGTCGAATTTCGTACGAAACGGCGCATTTTCTATATTGTGAATAGCACGGTCAAATCCGTCTTCACCGTAAACCACCATTCCTCCGCGCTTCGTTCCTAAATGGGAATGGTAATCAATTCCAAAAAATAAATCAAATACACAATCCTGTGCAGATGCCGCTCCAAAAAATCCTCCCATAATCTACCTCATTTCTTTCCTCGTGTATGCATGTATGCCAGTTATTTCTATAATGCCATTATATCAAATAGAACAGCTTTTTCAAGCTGTTATGCCAAAATGTTTGTAGGCAAAGTCCGTCACTACCCGCCCTTTGGGCGTGCGGTTGATAAAACCATTCTTTACAAGATATGGTTCATAAACATCCTCAATTGTGCCGGAATCTTCCCCCAGGGAAGCCGCCAGGGTATCCAGTCCCACAGGTCCGCCTTTAAATTTCTCAATCATTGTCATTAAGATATTACGGTCGTTCTGATCAAGTCCCAGCTTGTCTACATCCAGAAGATCCAGCGCGAAGGACGCCACATCTTTGGTAATTCTGCCGTCGTATTTTACCTGGGCGAAATCCCGGACACGTTTTAGCAGCCGATTGGCCAGCCTGGGCGTCCCCCGTGAACGGCGCGCCAGCTCAAACGCGCCCTCTTCGTCAATCTCAACATCAAGTTTCACTGCTGATTGGAGAACGATTGTCTTTAGCTCCATGGGATTATAAAATTCCAGATGATGAATAACGCCAAAACGGTCTCGCAGCGGAGCCGATAAAAGCCCGGCTCTCGTTGTTGCGCCCACCAGCGTAAAATGCGGCAGATCCAGGCGGATAGAACGCGCCGTCGCGCCCTTGCCAATCATAATGTCAATTACATAATCTTCCATTGCAGGATAGAGCACTTCTTCCACCTGACGGTTGAGTCTGTGGATTTCATCGACAAAGAGGATATCTCCCTCCGAAAGACCGCTTAAAATTGCCGCCATCTCCCCAGGTTTACCAATCGCCGGGCCGGAGGTAATCTTCATGTGTACATCCATCTCGTTGGCAATAATCCCTGCGAGTGTGGTCTTTCCCAAGCCCGGAGGCCCGTAAAACAATACATGGTCCAAGGCTTCCCCTCTCTGCTTGGCCGCTTCAATATATACTTTTAAAGTCTTTTTGGCTTTCTCCTGCCCAATATACTCCTCCAGACGCTGCGGGCGGAGGCTTGTCTCGATCTTCTGATCCTCCTCCTGTATCTGGGTGGAGATTACACGTTTATCCATGGA
>CAJUTD010000060.1 GCA_910589635.1 uncultured Lachnospiraceae bacterium
AAATTGTCAAACTTTTTTTCCTGCATATTGGTAACAGTTCAGCCCACGCCACTTATTCAAGCCACAGACCGCCAGCTACGCAGGCTATCCATTGCTAGCGCAATTTCTGTCTGAGGCTTAAGTGGCGTTCACCTCATCGCTGATATTATGGGCTCATTCATGCATACCCACAGGGCACTTAGCATGATTCTCCCATAATATTGCGATGGCTGAACTGTTACGCATATTGTATTATATGCCAAAATATCCTACTTTATTCCTCAGGCTCCGGCGACTGAATAATCTTAATCTCACTATCTCCAGATTTCGCGCTTTCCAGTAATGCTGCCGCCATCTTCTGGAAATTACCCCCGGAGGTAGATGCCCCGGCTAACATATCTATCTCTTCCTCTCCCTGTTTCTGCAATAGCTGGGCAGCATAATCACGCGTATAGCGATTAGGATATGTACCTTGAACAGCATTCATATTCCGCATATAGGCGCTGTCCCAGGATTTGATAAATCCGGCCTTATTCCTGGCATTATATTCCACACTAACAATCTTATGATCCATCACGCAAATGGTAACATACTCTTTCCAGCCATGACTATAATCCGACATTTTTGCTGTATAATACCCATCGACAAACCCGGTTTCTCCTTTACTGTTACCGCAAGCGGAAATTGTGATACAGAAAAAGAGGCCCAGAAGTATGCCAAAAATCTTACATTTATTCATGTTGTTTACCTCCTTAACTGGAAACGTCCAGAAACACCCTGTAATTCTTCTGCCTGTCTGTTTAGCTTTTGGCTGGCTGTGGTGCTCTCAAAGCTCGCATCCAGATTCTTCTGTGCAAAATCGTTAATTTGCCCAATCTGCTCCGTCATGTTCTCCAGTGAATCTTTCTGAATTGCCACTGCCTCACCCAGACATTTTGTGATATCCGAAATCTCATTAGAAATGGTTTCTATGTCCTCAAAGGATTCTGCCGCCTGTTTTGCATACTGCACGCTATTTTGAATTGCATACAAGGAATTACTGATAACCTCTGTAGCATGTTGGGCAGATTCCGTACTCTGAGCCGCAAGGCTACGCACTTCAGAGGCAACTACAGCAAAGCCTTTGCCCATCTCGCCTGCCCGGCTGGCCTCCACAGAAGCGTTCAACGCCAATATATTGGTCTGCTGCGCAATATCCTCCAGTAACTTATTTACCTTATTAATTTCAATGGCATTTTCGTTAAGATCCTCCATTGCCCTAAGAAGATTCTTCATATTTTCATCGCCCGCACTCAGGCTTTCTTTTGCTCTATCCATCAATTCCCCGGCACGCACTGTATTGTCATTGACATCCCGGATATTTTCTCCAATGGCTTTCGTCTCTTCCGTCAGCATCATAAGAGAATTTGACTGTTCTGTCGAACCATTATGTACCATGGCAGCGCTTTCCGATACCGTCTTCGCCGTCGTTAAGACTTCTGCTGAGGACTCCTGCACAGAGCGCAGCATGGTATTCAAAGATTCGATAATCTTCTCTAAAGCATCCTTAATCTCGATAAAATCCCCCTGAAATTCTTCTTCTATGGAAACGTCGAAATTTCCCTCTGAAATACTGGATAACACTCTCGAGAGCTGAGAAATATAGCCATTGATTCCCGTAATTGTATTATTCAATGCCACGGACAATACCTGTGTCTCATCTTTCGTCTGGATAATATCTGCGGGCGTTTTCAAATCGCCCTTTTCTAAGAGTTCAATACGGCTAGTGACTATTTTTAAAGATTTGCGGATTTTTGAAGAAAATCCTACAATAATCAGGAATGCAAATACCAACATAGCGGCCGTCAACGTAATACCCATCATAATACTATCTTGCGCAGGTCCCATAAAATCACTGCTGGGAATAATAATTGCCAGATACCAGTTGGTCCCGTTGATTGGCACATAACTGACCTGTTTTACATCTCTGCCTTGTTTTATCTTCATTACCCCTGTTTCACCGGACACAACTTTCTCTTCTAACTCTTCGGACCCAGTATATTCTGATAAATCTATCTGATCCTTCACAAGCTGCGTGTCCCGGTTCCCCATCACTTTACCGTCTGCATTTACAATAAAAGCCTCCCCATTGGCGCTGATATTGATATTGTTTAACACATCATTCATAACTTCATATTTATAGGAACCTACCAAATAGTACAGCAACTGGCCGTCCGCATCGGTAATCGGTTTTCCAACTGCAAGTTCGAGCTGCTCCCCACTAGCATCTATATCATCAACCACCACATTCTGCGTCTCCTGCATAAGAGAAAAAAGTTTACGCTCCTGAATAGACTTAGGGCATGACTCTATCCCTACAAACAACTTACCATTTTCATCATACAGGCCAAGCCATATGAACTCAATACCAGACGCCGCATTCTTAATGACGTCAAGCTTCCGTCCTACTGGGCTTTTGCCATCCGTTATCGTTCCATTGTCGCCAATCATAATCATGCGGTCTGCCAATACATGAACATTTCCCTCTACGCTCTGGGACGCCGTTTTCGTCATCGACGGCAGTACATTTGATAACATTGTGCCTGTCAACGAAGTCATTGAGCGTGACATCAGAGATACTAAAACCAATGCCAAAAGCATTACAATAAAAATAGTAGTAATTAATATTTTACCGCTGATGCTTCTTTTCGCTTTCACTTTAAATTCCTCCTACACGTGAATGTTATAATAAGAACAATTTTACTACAAAAGTTTTACAAATTCAATCCCCTGGAATTTGCTTAAGTTTCCCCATTTTTTATAAATCTCTTTCCTATTTTAATAGTACATTAGCTACACATGTCTTTTACTATAAATATCATTTTGCTACCCGAATCCTTACCACGATTTAACGCAAGTTTAAGAAAAAATATATTAATTTACCAATAAGATACCATATAATAAATTTATCTTAAACGATTGGAGGAAAATCTATGAAAAAAGTTACAATCCTATTAGCAGCTATCCTGTCTACTTTCTTACTATATTCATGTAGAGGTAATGTTTCCAGTGTTTCCATTGATTATGGAGATTCGCAGATATATACAAAACAGGATATGGATGATGCTATATCCTTAATCAAAGCAAAATTTAAAGAGTTTGATGGATGTGTGCTTTATTCTCTTAAATTTGTAGGGGATACGAAATGCAAAAACAATATTGAGTATTGCAATTCACTTGACGAAAACGCCAATTTCAGTGAGTGTATGATTTTTACTTCATCCTTTCAAACACCGAAAAATGGCGATGGCGCCTGGAGTGGCGATACCGAATATGACTGGGAATGGTATCTTGCAAGAAATACAAATGGCAAATGGGAATTGCTTACATATGGTTACTGATACAAGAAAACACAATTTTTTATTTGCCATTGTTTTTATGTGTGTTTTTTTGTATACTTTTATTAATTATAAAGAAACATTTGTAAAAATAATATCTCTGAAAGGAGACTGACATGTCTGAGATAAAATACACCTGGCAGGACGACTCCCCGTTCTTGGATGAACGGCTGCAAAGCTATTCCAAAAGCGGCTGTTACCCTTTCCATATGCCGGGACATAAACGCGCCCCTATAGAGTTTCCGAATCCTTATTCCATAGACATAACGGAAATTGACCGCTTCGACAGCCTTTACCATGCAAATGGCATCTTAAAGGAAGCCCAGCAGCGGGCGGCAGAATTCTATGGAGCTAAGGAAACATTTTTCCTGGTAAACGGCAGCACTACCGGCATTTTAAGCGCTATCAGCGCGGCAGTTCCCCGACTTGGCACGCTTCTCATGGCGCGCAACAGCCATAAGTCCGCCTACAATGCCGTCTATCTGAGAGGCCTGGAAACGGTATATCTCCTGCCGACAGCCACAGAATTCGGTATCTCTGGTTCGATTTCACCGGCACATGTAGCGCAGGCGCTCGATGATCTGCCCCAGATTTCCGCTGTATATATCACTTCACCCACTTACGATGGCGTTGCCTCTGACATCCGCACAATTGCGGAAATAGTACATGCATACGATCTGCCGCTGATTGTCGATGAGGCACATGGCGCGCATTTTGCGCTTTCCGAAGAATTTCCGGAATCTGCATTAGACTGCGGAGCGGATTTGGTGATACAGAGTATGCACAAGACGCTTCCTTCCCTTACACAGACGGCGCTTCTGCATGTGAATTCTGAGCGCATTGACCGAGATGCATTGGAAAATTTTATTTCTATCTACCAGACCAGCTCGCCTTCTTACCTGCTGATGGCGTCCATGGAGCAGTGTATACGTTTCCTCAATGAAAAGAAAGATGAGCAGCTGGCAAAATACCTGCCCCAGCTCAAAAGCTTTTATAAAAAGGCCAGAAATCTCAAACATCTTAAAATATTTGACAAAGAAACTTGCCCGCAAGAATCATGCTTTGACCACGATATCACTAAGATATTGATTTCTGTAGGGGATTCATCGCTGACCGGCCAGAAATTGTACCGTAAACTGCTGCACAATTATTATCTACAGCTGGAAATGTGCTCGGGACATTACGTCACCGCCCTGTCCAGCCTTATGGATACACCGGAAGGTTTGGCACGGCTTTTGCATGGACTGAGGGAAATTGACGATGAAATTTCGCTGGCTGCCCCCCGTCCAGACTCTGGACCGGTAATTCTCGGCTCTCGTACGTCCAAACAACCTGGTCAGCTGACAAGCAACGACATTTATCAGCCCCCTAAACCACAAATGCCGATTGCACTTGCGATGGAACAGCCGGCGGAACCGCTTTCCCTGAAAGCTTCCACCGGACACATCAGCCAGGAATTTATTTACCTCTATCCACCAGGCATTCCGCTTATTACCCCGGGAGAAATACTCACGGGCAAAATTATCAGCATTGTCGATCAGTGCCGAAAACTTGGACTGACCGTGGAAGGGCTGAGCGATAGAAGCAATCAGACAATCAAAGCGGTGAAATCTTAGAAATAGAAACATGATACATCAAACCCAGGCTTGCCTCCTTTGGCAAGCTTTTTCATATAAGTAGGAAAGAATTTGAAATTTCTAACATAAATCTCTTTTGTTTGCATTTTTCCTCGGTCTATACTATACTTATTGATAGAAAAATCTCAGGAGAGCAAAAAAGCCAATGGGAAAAATATTTTGTTTAATGGGAAAAAGCGCTTGTGGCAAAGACACCATATACAAACAAATTTTATCGGAAGAAAACTTGCCGCTGAAAACGCTCATCCCTTACACCACCCGCCCCATCCGGGACGGCGAGAGAAACGGTGTGGAATATTACTTTTTGACAGATGAAGAACAGCAGGCATTGGAACGTCAGGGAAAAATTATTGAGCTGCGTGCCTATCACACGATACATGGGCTATGGAAATATTTTACGGCCAATGATCATCAACTTGACTTGGCAAATCATGATTACTTGATTATCGGTACGCTGGAATCTTATACAAAATTACAAGAATATTTTGGCACACACTCTTTGGTCCCCCTATATATAGATTTAGAACCCGGGGAACGCCTACAGCGCGCCCTCAACCGGGAACGGATGCAAACAGAACCGAAATACGCGGAGTTGTGCCGCCGTTTTCTCGCGGATGAAGAAGATTTTTCCATTGAAAAACTGGCACAAGCAAAAATATCTAACATTTTTATCAATAATGATTCTGCACAATGTACGAAAAAGATTATTTCTTATATAAGGAAACAGATATGAATCCACACCCGCCAGTATTTTCTACTTTACAACTGCATCAAAAAATCCGATACTAATATATAGAAAGGCAGGTGATCGCATGGCACTCAAAGTAGAACAGGTTACCCCTACGCAGCCCATAGAGGCCCCGCGCGAAATAGACAAAGCAGATGGCAGTTTCAAATTTGCATTAGCAAGCCACATCGAGGAGTCTGAATTACAGGAAAAACTGAACGGCCTAATGAAAGACATTACTGCTCAGGGGGATCGGCTTGCAGAACATATGGATATCCGGGATATGAAGAAATACCGGGAACTTGTAAAAGATTTCCTCAATGAAGTCGTCAACCGCTCACATAAATTTTCCAGAGAAAATTTTTTGGACAGAAGAGGACGACACAGGGTGTACGGCATTGTTAAGCTGGTGAATAAGAATTTAGACGACCTTGCCGGCGAACTGGTGAAGGATGAGAAAGACCACCTCACCATTTTAAGCAAAGTAGGTGAAATCCGCGGACTTCTACTAGACGTTTCCACTTAACATCATTTTTATATCTGAACGGCAATATATTTACATTAGACTAAATATCATGTAACCGGGACATCTGCACCCTAGCTGTCACTTCGTCTCAGGTTAGGAAAATGGAGAGCTATTATGGCAGGTTTTACAAACATTATTGGACATCAACAGATTATCGAGCATTTACAAAATGCAATTTCCATGAACAAAGTAAGTCATGCCTATATTTTCAATGGGGCGGATAAATCCGGGAAAATGCTGCTTGCAAACAGTTTTGCCATGGCGTTACAGTGCGAGCGCCAGGATACGGAGGCGTGTATGGAATGCCACTCCTGTAAACAGGCGCTTTCCGGCAATCAGCCGGATATCATTTACCTGAACCATGAGAAGCCAAATACCATTTCCGTGGATGATATACGAAAACAGGTGAATAGTGATATTATTATCAAGCCTTACGCTTCCCCTTATAAGATATACATTATTAATGAAGCGGAAAAAATGAACCAGCAGGCGCAGAATGCATTGTTAAAGACAATTGAAGAGCCTCCGGCTTATGCTGTAATCCTGCTTTTAACTACAAACGCAGATAATTTCCTGCCGACCATCCTTTCTAGGTGTATTACCCTGAACTTAAAGGCTGTCCCGGACTGTGAAATTCGGCAATATCTCATTGAAGCCTATCAAGTACCGGATTACAAAGCAGATATCTGTACTGCATTTGCCCAAGGGATTGTGGGCAAGGCCATCCAACTTGCCAGGTCGGAAGACTTCAATGAAATTAAGAATTCCGCCCTACAGCTTCTAAAGCGCGTTAAAGATATGGAATTATTTGAATTGATAGAGGCTGTCAGGCAGATTGGTAATTATAAACTGGAAATCAGCGATTATTTCGATATCATGACGATATGGTACCGGGATGTCTTACTATATAAAGCGACCTCGGATGTAAACAGCCTTATTTTTAAGGACGAAGTTTACGATATTAAGCGCCAGGCCAGCAAGAGCTCTTACGAAGGAATTGAGCATATCATCAAAGCGCTTGATAAGGCAAAATACCGCCTGAATGCCAACGTAAATTTTGATTTGGTGATGGAATTGCTGCTGATGGCAATAAAGGAGAATTAATATTATGATAAAAGTAGTCGGAGTCAGATTCCGCACCGCCGGAAAAATTTATTATTTTGACCCCCAACAATACGATATTAAACTGAATGATTATGTAATTGTAGAGACCGCAAGGGGCATTGAATATGGAAAAGTGATGATCGCCCCCACAGATATGCCGGATGATAAAGTCATCCAACCCCTAAAACCTGTCATCCGCCTGGCAACACCGGAGGATGAAAAAACAGAAGCCAGAAACCGTGAGAAAGAAAAGGAAGCATATCATATTTGCTTTGAAAAAATTCAGAAACACAAGCTGGAAATGAAGCTGGTGGATGCAGAATACACATTTGACAATAATAAGCTGTTGTTCTATTTTACTGCGGATGGGCGTATTGATTTCCGTGAGCTTGTAAAAGATTTAGCAGCCGTTTTCCGCACCCGGATAGAGCTCCGTCAAATAGGCGTGCGAGATGAAACTAAGATTTTAGGCGGCGTTGGCATTTGCGGCAGACCTCTTTGCTGCCATACTTTTTTGTCAGAATTTGCCCCGGTATCCATCAAGATGGCAAAGGAGCAGAATATGTCCCTCAATCCTTCCAAAATTTCAGGCGTCTGCGGCAGGCTGATGTGCTGCCTGAAAAATGAGGAGGAGACATACGAATATCTGAACAGCCGGCTTCCCAGCGTAGGCGACCGCGTGACTACCGGAGACAAGCTCAGAGGTGAGGTCCAAAGCGTCAATATCCTGCGCCAGACCGTCAAAGTTATTGTAGAAATAGATGATGAAAAGGAAATCAGAGAGTACAAGGTGGATGAGCTGCGTTACAAACCCAAACGCAGGCGTGAGCGCACGAAACTCTCCCCGGAAGAGCTCAAAGAATTATCTGCACTTGAAGATAAGGGCAAATCTAAAATTGACGACACGCACTGATTGTTAAAAATAACTCAGACGGAGAACGCATATGTCTGTAGAACTATTAGAAAATGAACGGCTGGACGAGCTCCACCGGAACGGATATTTCATAATTCAGAATCCACAGAAATTTTGTTTTGGCATGGATGCCGTCCTGCTCTCCGGTTTTGCCCGCGTAAAGCGTTGGGAAACAGTTCTCGACCTCGGTACCGGAACCGGCATTATCCCCATTCTTTTGGAGGCTAAGACCGAGGGCAAACATTTTACCGGGCTGGAAATTCAGCCGGAGAGTGCGGACATGGCAAAACGCAGCGTCCGTTACAACCATCTTGAAGAGAAAATCAGCATTGAAATCGGCAATATTAAGGATGCTTCCAGCCAGTTTGGGGCATCTTCTTTTGATGTCGTCACGACAAATCCGCCTTACATGACGGGACAACATGGATTGACAAACCCTAACGAGGCAAAGGCAATTGCACGGCATGAAATTCTCTGTACATTGGAAGATATCATGCGTGAGAGCGCAAAAGTCCTCAAACCGCAGGGGCGTTTCTATATGGTACACCGCCCATTCCGCCTCTCTGAGATTATGGTACTGATGCATCAGTATCACATAGAGCCCAAACGCATGCAGCTCGTCTATCCCTATGTCGATAAAGAGCCGAACATGGTGCTGATCGAAGGGCTCAGAGGCGGCAATCCTCGTATTACCGTGGAAAAACCTCTGATTGTATATAAAGAACCCGGCGTTTATACCGACGATATTTACGATATTTATGGGTATTAATGGATTATTAACCGAACGATACAGAACTCATGCCAAAGAGATGCCGGCAAAGCATTCGTACGCCTTTATAAGGGTTCTGAATAGTTACAATTAATCATATATTGATAGAAAGGGCATGGTATGCAGGAAAAAGCACAAGGGAAACTCTACTTATGCGCAACGCCAATTGGAAACCTGGAAGATATTACACTGCGTGTGCTGCGTACATTAGAGGAAGCAGACTTGATAGCAGCGGAGGACACGCGCAATTCTATTAAACTTTTAAACCATTTTGAAATCAAGACCCCCATGACGAGCTACCACGAATATAACAAGATAGAAAAAGCGCATGAGCTTGTCGGTAAAATGAAAAACGGACAGAATGTGGCGTTAATTACCGATGCTGGAACGCCGGGAATTTCTGATCCTGGGGAAGAATTGGTGCGCATCTGCTATGAGTCGGGCATTGAAGTTACTTCCCTCCCGGGAGCCTGCGCCTGCATTACCGCTCTTACGCTTTCAGGCCTTTCCACCAGACGTTTTGCCTTTGAGGCTTTCCTGCCCAGAGAGAAGAAGGAGCGTGCCGCCATTCTCTCTGCGCTGGAAACAGAGACGCGCACTATTATCCTCTATGAAGCGCCGCATCATCTCTTAAAGACATTGGAGGAACTTTATGCTGCTTTGGGCGACCGCAAACTGACACTCTGCCGCGAGCTCACCAAGCGTTTTGAGACGGCTTTTACTACCACAATTGCCGAGGCCATCTCCTATTATGGACAACAGGAACCGAAAGGAGAATTTGTTCTTGTCATCCAGGGGAGAAGCATGAAAGACTTGCAGGAGGAACAGCAGCGGCAATGGCTGGAAATCCCACTGACAGAGCATATGGAACATTATGAATCACAGGGAATTTCCCACAAAGAGGCCATGAAATTGGTGGCAAAAGACCGCGGCATTTCCAAAAGAGAAGTCTACGCCATGTTGCTTTAAATTTCCACTTGACAAAATCATTAATATTTGGCACAATATGACAAGAGTTTATATTTTTTTTATAATCTTTAAAATTATTTAAGAAGGTAGGAGGATTTATCATGGATAACAATGTACAAGACAATGGTGGATTTTTATGGGGTCTCTTAGGATTCTGTATTCCGGTTGTAGGTCTGATTCTTTTCTTAATCTGGAAAGACCAGAAGCCAAAAACTGCAAAAGCTGCTGGAATCGGCGCGTTGGTTAGCGTAATTATATACGTTGTAGCCTATATTCTTATCATTGCATTAGGAATCGGCGGCGCTATGATGTTAGGAGTATAAGTTGGCTAAATTTTTAAGGCTATTTTTTGGATGCCATGCCAGACCGGATCGCTCTTTCTATTTCAGAGGGAAGCAGTTTCCTATCTGTGCACGGTGCACCGGAGAGCTTGTGGGTATGATATTATGCATACCCACTCTTATTTTTTGGGGCTGTCCTTCATTTGGAGTCGTCCTGCTTTTGATGGTTCCTCTGATTGTTGACGGTTCCGTACAGAAACTGACCTCTTACGAGAGCGGCAACATCCGCAGATTAATTACCGGAATCCTCTTCGGTATGGCTCTTATTTTTACATTTGTTTATTTCCACCGTACCTGCGTGTGGATAGCCGGAGAAATATTGAAATGGTTTGGAGCTGATTCTGAAGCCATTACACGAATCACAAAACTATTTGGCGGATTTTAATTTTGATTCTATGCGCTAATGTAAAGTTGAACTAATGTAAATTACACACTATAGACTCAGTATTGTCGCATTAATATGTTTACTCATTCAAAAGGGGCTGTCGCACTAACCTAAATTACAAGGTATAGATTCGTTCAAAAGGTCTTGCCGCTCAAGCGGCAAGACCTTTTGAACGACTAAATATTCGTGCGACAGCCCTTTTGAACGAAATAATACCAGAAGCCTATTCTTCCCAATATTTAGGCAAATACTTTTTCAATATGGCAAACGGCGCCGGTCCCATCTTCATCAATGCCTGATGGAAACGGTAATTGCTGTAATCTTCACCGTATTTCTTCATTGCATATTTTTTTAAATTAAGAAATTCCAGATAACCAATATAATATTTCAAATAATGTGCCGGTTCTTCCACAATCAATTGATAGATTTCCTGAATTGCTTGTTTATCAACAATATTATACCCCTGGAAAAAATCTATAGTATCTCTCAGCGTCCAGCCATCGTAATGAATGCCCATATCCGCCGTGGCATAAAGACTTAATAGCGCCGACTGGTTTTTTTGCAGATAAGCAGCCACTTCTTTTTCCACATCAGAATAATAGAAAGACTGCATTTCCACATAAGTGGCCCACCCTTCCGCATAACCGCTGCTGCCAAAAAGGCTGCGGACTGGCGCAAGCCCGCTGCTTCGCTCCATAACATTCTGATACAAATGTCCCGGAAATCCCTCATGTGCAAGCGTCGTATAAAGTTTGAGCTTTTCATCTCCTTTGGATTCATTGATATAAATACAGTTCTGGGAAATATCATCTATGGGCGGCGTCAAATAAAATGCGGGCGCCGTATATTCCTCCAAGGAAGGATGGACTGACTTGACCGTATACGCCACCTGCGGAGCTTTGGGAAAATCCTTCTCCATCTTTAACTGTAAATCCTGCAAAATCAATTTCACATCCTCCGTCGGCAACTGATAATTAGCACATTTCTGGCCGATGCCAGGATTTTTCTGCGCCAATACTTTCATATCCTCCATATCCTTTTCGCGCTGCTGCTCTGTCTGCTGTTGCATCTCTTCCACAGACAAATCGGAACCTGTGACGTCTGTTACAAGATGACAATAATACTCCCTGCCTTTAGGCAAGCCGCAAAGCCCTCCGCTATTTTTTCCATTGCCTTTTAAGGCTGCCACTCCGTCCGCCAACATCCGGTATGCCGGAATCAACTTTTCCAACACAAGCTGACGGTTCTGCATGATATAAGCGTCCATCTGCTCTTGCGTGAGAACGTCAGACATCTCCACAATCCGGCTGTCAAATGTGGATAAAAGATAATTATTTTCCGGCTCTTCGGTAAAATTATTGCACTGCTGCACAATATCATCCGCAGCGAAATCCGACATAAATAATCCCTGCTCCGATTTTTTATTCTCAAACTCCATAATCTGTGCAAAGAAATCCGGGGTTATGGAAATTAGCCCTAAATAATCCTGGATATCCCGCTCGTCATAAAACGTATATTCCGCCAGAAGTACCGGAAGCTGGGAAGTGAAGCCTGTGCTGGGGCGTAAAATCTCATCATAAAGCCCATACCCCGCTGCCGAAAGTTCTTTACCGATAAAATCCATCATGATATCATATGTCATTTGCTGGGACAGTGTAAGCTCTCCTTTATGAAAACTGCGAAGTTTTTCCCGCCAATTTTCCAGGAGAACAGAAACCTCTCCATTATCAGACACAGAAACATTTCCGTATGTAACCGGATAATCCTTAATCCCATAATTCTCTGGATGAGCAAGATTGTAATGCATATTCAACGTGCTCGACGCTACCTCTGAGCAGAAAACCTGATTGGTATACTCTGTAAATTCTTGTTGTTTTTCAGTGCTTTCCGCATTATGCGGATTTCCCACACACCCTGTCTCAAAACATAATAAAATAGACAAAAATATGGGGATCAGCCTTATTACTGTTTTTTTCATAATAAATCCCTGCACTCCTGGGTATATTCTTTCTATATTTATGAAGATTTGTAATTGTTTATGAAAAAACAGTTTCCTCACCTAAAAATGTTTGATAAAATGGTAAGGAAGGAGGGTCTGCCATGGAAAACTTAAATAACATCAACCTTGAAGAAATGGATTTTGTGGACATGGAATTGGAAGAAATACAGGAACTGGCGGAAAGCCTGCTTTCGGAACGAAAGTATTCCATGTTAAGACAAATGTTAGGCAATCTGAATGCGGCAGATATCGCTCTTTTGTTTGACGAAATCGACAAGAAAGAAATCCCGCTGCTCTACCGCCTGTTACCTAAGGAAGAGGCCGCAGAGACTTTTACCTATATGAGCCGGGATATGCAAAAAACCTTAATCAATACATTGACTGACCGGGAACTACGGGCCGTGATGGACGACATTTTTCTGGACGACACGGTGGATATGATTGAAGAGATGCCCGCAAATGTAGTTGCGCGTATTTTGCGCAATACCGATGAAGAAACCCGCAAAATGATTAACCAGGTACTCAATTACCCCAAAGACAGCGCCGGAAGTTTGATGACAATTGAGTACGTCAACATCAAGAAGGATATGACTGTGGGGGAGGCTATCAGCCGCATCCGACAGACTGCGGTGGACAAGGAGACAATCTACACCTGCTATGTGACAGAACATCGCAAACTGATCGGCATGGTATCTGTGAAGGACCTTCTGATGGCAGAAGATTCCATGCAGATTGAAGATATCATGGAGACGAATGTCATTTATACGGACACACATGAGGACAAAGAAGAAGTTGCTAAGATATTTAACAAGTACGACTTCCTTGCCATTCCGGTCGTAGACCAGGAGGAACGTCTGGTGGGTATCGTCACATTTGACGACGCTATGGACGTTATGCAGGAAGAGAATACTGAGGACATCACAAAAATGGCAGCTATGACGCCCACGGAGGACAGCTACTTTAACACTTCTGTCTTTTCCCACGCGAAAAGCAGGATTGGCTGGTTGCTCGTGTTAATGCTCTCCGCTACCGTCAGCGGTTTCATCATCAACCATTATCAGGAGTCATTCAAACTGTACCCTCTGCTGGTATCCTTTATTCCCATGCTAAGCGGTACCGGCGGTAACTGTGGCTCCCAGAGTTCCACCTTGATGATCCGTGGCCTGTCTCTGGACGAAATTAAGTTCAAAGATATTTTTCGCGTAATCTTCAAAGAGTTCCGCATCGCTATTTTAGTCAGTATTGTGCTCGCCATTGTCAACGGCATCCGCATTTATATACAATATGGAGATATGCAGATGTCTTTGATTATTGCGCTTTCACTTGTGGCCGTCGTTGTGCTCTCTAAATTTATTGGCTGTACGCTGCCGCTGGTGGCAGAACACATCCATCTTGACCCGGCGCTGATGGCTGCTCCTTTGATTTCCACGATCGTAGATATCTGTTCTACGCTTTTGTACTTTAAGATTGCAACGGTTGTGCTCCATATTTCCGTTTAAGTATTATAAGGTGGGTATAGTAATACACTTATGAAAACTATAAGGATTCATTTTTACACTCTAATCCTGTTGAATAAATAATAATATAAGGGGGAAACAAAAGATGATGACTGTAAGCAACAACCTTCTGGCACTGAACGCCACTAATCAGCTGAAAACGAATGTAAACAACAAAGTAAAATCTATGGAAAAACTCTCTTCCGGTTACCGCATCAACAAGGCTGCGGATGATGCTGCCGGTCTCTCTATCTCTGAGAAAATGAGAAGCATGATAAGAGGCTTGGACCAGGGGACTAAAAACGTGCAGGACGGAGCCTCCTGGGTACAGACAGGGGACGGCGCGTTGGACGACGCCCATGCCATCATACACCGGATGACAGAATTAACCATCCAATCCTTAAACGACACGAACACCGATGAAGACCGCATGGCCTTGGAGCTGGAATTTGAGTCTCTCCAAAATGAGCTTGACAGAATCGGCGGCACGACAACATTCAACACAAAGCCTATCTTTGAAGAACATGTAAGCCCCTATTACCAATGCGAGGGCAATATTAAATGGAATCCACAGCAAATGCATGTCATTTCAAACGGCAGTAATGATCTGTCTTTTACCTACCGGCTCACAGACGCTTCGCCGCAGAAAACCGTCACTGTCACTGTGCCTCCGGGACAGTATACTACCCAGGAGCTAGTAGACGAAATCGAATCCGCGATAAGCGCCCTGCCGCCCATGGATGAAGAACTTGTCATGGAATTGACGCCGGAAGGTACCTGCAACGCTACCGTCGAAGGTGGAACCGCGATTGATTCTGTCTCAGGAGGGCTTTCTTTCCTCTTGAATAAAGTATACGGCGGCAGCAGTTTGGGCGCGCTCATCGGAACTACTGAGTTCCCCAGAGAAGACAGTAAATTATATGTGGCTACTGGCAAAAATGACACCATGACTTTCACCATTGAGAATTTTTCGGGAACCCCCACGACAAAGACTATCACTATCCCACAAGGAGCTTATACAAAAGACCAATTAATTGACATACTCAATAATCAATTAAAAGACACTACCGTAAAAGCTGTCTCCAAAGGAACTGGCATTAAATTACAAAGCGATGACTCGATTGTTACCGGTTTTAAGGGGAATATGTTCCAAATTGACGATAAAAACGGAACCGTCTATGACTCTGTATTTTATGACAATACCAAATACGGATCTGTCGAAAAAACACCTGCAGAATTTTTTGGCAATTATATACTGACCACAAATGACAAGGACAAAGAACATCAATTTTTTGAGATAAACAGCTCAAACAATACGCTTATTTTACAGCCAAACGACAGCAAGAATCCCATCACCCTCACCATTCCCGACGGCAGATATACAATTACGGATATGGAAGACTGGCTTAACAAAGCGTTTCAAGACAATAATCTGGATGTCACTGCAAAATCAAAAGAACACAATAATTACTTTAGGCTTTCTTTGCATTCAGGCATCAAAGGGTTGGACAGCCATATAAATTTAGATAAAACCAGCAGCGCTTACAATACCTTATTTATTACCAGGGAATACAATACATACGGTCCATATGCCGTAACTAAAAACGAAACCAAAGCCAACAAAGAAGGACTTTACAAGGCCTCCAGGGACTTGTCTGTTATCTCACCTTCTTCCCCTTTAGAAATCAAAGCCGGCGTCAATGATTCCTTTACCATTAACATTAATGGAACCTCTTCCACTATCACGCTGAGCGCAAAGACTTACACTGACATGCAGTCAATCGTCGATGAAGTGAACGACCGCCTCAACGGCAGTTCAGCAACGGCTGCTTACAAAGGGAAAACAATTGTTTGGCATGAGGACGGAAAGATTAGGATAGGCGGCGTGCCCACGGAACAAGTCGATTCCATCCGTATTTCTGCAAATGGGAACAATAAGGGTTATAACGATATTTTTGTGGGATACCAGGAGTATACCCTGCCGGACAAAACACAGACTGGTTCCGTTACCCTGGACACGCCTTTTGACGGCAATATTGATCCCTCGCAAAGCAATATGACGGTAATTGTGGATAACAAGACACACAACGTCACCTTGCCAACCGGGCCTTCCGTCTCAAAAGACGATATCATCAATGCCATTGAATCCCAGATACCGCCTGAAATAATTGAGAACAAATGCCCGCGCACAAGCGCCACCGGAACCTCCGGCGACCAGAATTTCTCTACCACGGCCTTTGGCAAGAACGAAAAGCCCATTGATTGGAAGGGCTCTAATACCGGCTCTTCCTATAAACCGGAAGGAATTGTCGATTTTGTCACAAACACACCCGCGAAACTCACCTTAGGTCCGCAACTAAAAGACAATATGCAGATTAATTCCAGCAACAATGAGATTCGCCTAAACTTAAACGGCTTATCGAAAACCATCACATTAGATGACGGAAATTACGACCCCGACTCCCTGGTAGAACATCTGCAAGAGCAAATTGACGATACATTTGGCGAAGGCCTTGGCGGCGCTATTGTATCTCTTGACGGAAATCAGCTTGTTCTGGAATCAAGGCTGCCCGAACCGGAATATATGGATGCAAGGCAGACTTCCATCAGCTGTTCCACCAGCACCAGCAGTTTCCTCAAAGACCTTAACACCATAAAACATCCGGCAGAGTGGACAAGTAAGCTTCCGCTCTCTACCGATATCAATATTGACAATACAAACCGTACCTTTGAATTCCAACTAACGCAAAACGGCAGCACAGTGACCATTCCTGTAAGCCTGACGCCGGGGCGTTATAACTCGTCTTCTATCATTAAAGAATTTAACCAGCAGCTCAAAGGCACCGGCGTAACCGCCTCTCTCGACTCAGGAAAACTGATGCTGACTTCGGATGCAGCGGGAAGCGACGTCTACATAAGCTACAATACCAAAAAAGGCGGCTCTTCCGTAGAAGCGCTGTTCGGCAGCATGACAGAAGAAAAGCCCGCCCAGGCAGTCGTCAACCAGAAGACAGAATCACCGATTGTCATTACAGAAGGGGCGTCCGATATTTTTAATATTTTTGTAAATGGCATAAACCATACAATTATTTTAGACAAAGGAAGCTATAGCCGCGACGACTTTGTAAAAATGCTCAACAAAAAATTCATAGACAACAGCGTAGACCTGAAAGCATATGTTTCCGGGAATAAATTGGGTTTTCAGACAGTAAACGCCAAAGGCAAATCAGCATCCTTCATTCTTAATTACGATACCGGCGGAACTTCCATGAAATCCATTTTCGGCGTTACGGAACTCTCCGGCATTAAGGCAGATTTTACTCCTGACGGTAAGCTTGTGCTCTCGTCCACAGGTTCCGGCAGCAAAATCAAAGTACCATCAGCAAACGGAGGCCCATTCCAGCCCAAAACGGAGTTGAAAGCTGTCAATCCTACTTATACAGACGGTTATCATTCCAAAACATTCAGCAATATACAGGGCCAGCCGCTCTCTGGGGATATTGAAATCAATGAATGGAACAGCAACTTAACTTTTAATTTCCGCGATGAAGATACCACAAAGCAAATCATCATTGATATTCCTGCCGACACCTACACCTTCACAGAACTCCAGAACAAATTGCAGGCTCTGGTAAACGAGAAGGTCGGCGGCAGCGGTAAAATAAACGTCATAGTAAACGGCAGCGGCGTACGTTTCCAGGCCACGGAAGCAGGCAGCAAATATCAATTCGGCAGGCCTGAAGGAGGTTTTGCCGATAAGGTCTTAGGCCATTGCAAGGAGGTAACAAACAATCTTAAAGACGAAACGAATACAGACGGAACGCAGACCGTGAACCCTGCCTTTATTGTCGGGCGTAAAGACGTCAAAAATGACGGCGCCGAAATCCGCAAAGGTTTTAGCGACCAGTTATCCCTGGACTTAACTTTCAATGGAAAATTATATCCCATAAGCGTTACGTTAGACGAAGGAAAATACTCCGGCGACGAATTGCAGAAACATCTCCAGGAGAAAATTAATGAGCAGCTCAAAAATAATGGGCTGGAAGAAAATACTATTGTGGTAGGGCTTGGCAATATCACCACCGGCGTCCAGAACGCCAATGACCACAACGCCATAAATTTCAGTCTCCCACAATCAGACGATAAAGTAAAAATGCCGGAAGAAGGCCAGTACATTATTGACGGCATTAGAGGCAACGCTGCATTTGAAATTTTCTATCAGACAGAGGGCAAGCTTATTCCTTCCTTTATTGTGGGAACAAAGGATATTTCTAACGGAATGTCCCTTAAGCCGGAAGATACGGATTTCTCACTGGAAGTAGACGGCATTCCCTATTCCGTTAAATTGAACGAAGGGGAATACCCCACGCCCGACGATATCATTGCCGAAGTCAACCGCGCGCTGGAGGCTGCGGGTGCACCCTTAAATGCCTTTATGGAAGACAATTGCCTGAAAATTTCCCATAAACAGCCAGGTGAACATGTGATTGACAACGTGCAGGGAGGTTCCAGGGACGCCCTGTTCTACTCGGAAAAGGGGAATAAGGAGGAAAAGCCTCCCTTCTACATCAAACCTAACAGCATCAAAGACGACCATATTGCTATTACCCGGCACAGGTTCAGCACTGCCTACCTGAAAATTAATTCTGTCTGCATTTCCAAGCCAAAATATGCAGAAAAAGCTTTGGAAAGGTTGAGCGCCGCCCTGCAAATGACTTCTG
>CAJUTD010000061.1:0-16130 GCA_910589635.1 uncultured Lachnospiraceae bacterium
GGTGAAGCGTTTTCCAAAGTGTTTGGTTCTTTGGGACCTGCATTTATTGCGGTAGCGATTCTGCTGTTTGCGTTCTCCACGGTTCTCGGCTGGAGCCATTATGGGACCAAGGCGTTTGAGTATCTCTTTGGCTCAAAGGCAACGATTATTTATCGCGTGATATTCATTGTATTTATTGTATTTGGAGCGACCATGAAGCTGCAATTGGCCTGGGATTTGTCAGACACGTTTAATGGCTTGATGGCGATTCCCAACTTAATCGGTGTGCTGACGTTGTCACCAGTTGTAGTAAAGATTACAGCCAATTATGTACAGCGTAAGATGAAGGGGAGCGATGTGACGCCTATGCTTTCCGCTTTTCCAGAGATTCAGAAGGAACAGGAAAAAGGGCTTGATGAGAGTGACTAATCTTAAAAGATGAGTGTTGGAAATTTTATGGATAAATAAAATATGTTATGAAAAAGAGGCTGTTGCACGAATATATTACTTCGCGCAACAGCCGTTTCCATGCATATTTACATATTCTGTTTGTCCAACGGTTGTTTACAAGAAATTGCGTACCACTCCATGGCCTAAAAGCAGTACAATGCTGCTGTAGAGGATGATGTGTTGCCAGCGTTTCAGTCTTTTGCTTCCATCCTGTACATAAGTTACCGCACTTCCTAAGAAGACAGCGCCCAGCGGCACAATCAGCAGGAAAAGCATCGGATTGAACAGAAAGGCTCTGCGGAAATCAAATCGCATCAATGCGAGGCACATGCGGGTGGCGCCGCATCCCGGACATTGCAGTCCGGTTGTCTTGTAAATAGGACAGGGAATGGCAATTCCTGTATAACTGACAAATATGCCGTATGCCAGACCTGCGATTAAAATACAAGTTGTATATGTAATAATTCGTACGAAACGTTTCTTCTTCATAATTATGCCAGCTTATTCAATTCATTTTGCATTAGCGCATATGCAACGATGCCAAAGCCAAACAGGCTCAGCAGGAGGTATGCAATACCGCTGCTGTTAGAGGGAATGCCACGGTCAGTTTTCGCTTCGTCAATCTTTTCGCCTTGCCGGTATGCCCAGTACAGTCCATAAATATTACAAGTTACAAACGTCAGAAGGAAGGCGATGACGCCCGAGGTGTCTCCTTCATTTTTAGAAACGGTATTGGTCTCGTCTGTAAGGCAGATGAACCAATAGATACTATAAATGCCGCATGTCACGAAGGACAAGAGAATGCATACGGCAATGTTCCTGTTCTCGATCATAAGTGCTCTCCTTTCGTTTTCAAGCCTACTCCCTTATTATAGCATATGGACTGTTTTTGTCCACCCTGGAAACTTTCTTTGATTTATAAAACACAATCATCGAAGTGGCTACATCTGCACAAAAGACAAATTGAAGAACGCCATAAAGGATCATTTCATTTGCTGATATAGCCTTGCTATCGTAGCTGCGTTTAACGGCAGAAATACCAATTAAACCACTCAAAACAATAGACATCATATCAAAAATCATCAAAATAATGGATAATGCAAATCCAAAAATCGTAATCATACAGGCAGCGCTGATTACAAAAATAACAAGATATGCCGGAATTGAAACTGTTTTAATCAACATATTTGCACGGCTCAATTCAATAAAATCCCATTTTTCCACTAAACTTACTGCACAAATTGAAATTGCGCAAACCAGGGCCACAACCCAAATAATGATAAGTATAAGCAGGAAAAGATACGCATTGTTTTGAAAAACACTTTCCATTAAAAAACCGCTGAAAATACAGTATAAACAAAATACAATGGTATACGGAAATAACACTATGCTTATCGCAGGCACAAACTTTTTCATTAAATTTCCTCCTTTTCTCAAATTTATTTTATTGCTTTTTCATTTTACTACACTTTTCAGAATGTGGAAGGTCAATTCCACGGAAATCAATTTTGTTAGAAATATCAAATGCCAAAAGGGGTGTGTCGGACTAACATAAATTACAAGCTATAAATTTGTTCAAAAGGTTTCCATAGCAAAGCGATGGAAACAACATGCACAAAAATTATCTTGGGAAGCTAGCTTCCCAGAGTGATTTTTGTGCATTCTGTCTTTGCCGCAATAGCGGCAAGACCTTTTGAACGAAATAATATCTTCGTGCGACAGCCCTAAATTGCATAAGATAATAGAGACAAATATGAAAATTGATTTCCGTGAGTCAATTCTGTCCAAACTTGCCAAAATCTAAGATATATCATATAATAAGCTGAATACCCAATTTAGAAAAGAGGAATGACGATGGAGCGATTGGAAAAGCTGTTAGAACGCCTGGACTATACGGTAGTGCAGGGGAGTACGGACATAGAGATTACAGATCTGGTATACGATTCCAGGAAGGTGAAACCGGGATGTCTGTTTGTCTGCATCAAAGGTACGGCCGTGGATGGGCATACATTTGCCGGTGAGGTAGCAAAGAAAGGCGCAGCTGCCATTCTGGTGCAGGAGGATGTAGAGGCGCCGCCAAACGTCACCGTGGTGAAAGTAGCGGACAGCAGGTATGGACTTGCACTTGTCTCCTGTGCATGGTTTCACTATCCGGCAGAGAGATTAAAAGTTATCGGCGTCACGGGAACAAAAGGTAAGACTACAACTACTTATATGGTAAAATCCATCTTAGAAAATGCAGGATATAAGGTGGGATTGATTGGTACGATTGAAGCTATTATCGGGGATAACGTCATTCCCGCAAACAATACGACGCCGGAGTCCTGGGTTGTGCAGAGCTATTTTCAGCAGATGGTGGAAGCGGGTTGTCAGTGTGTGGTGATGGAGGTATCTTCCCAAGGGTTGATGATGCATCGTACGGCCGGCATCCCTTTTGAAATTGGTATTTTTACGAATATTGAGCCAGATCATATTGGTCCCGGCGAGCACTCCTCTTTTGAAGAATATATGAGCTGCAAAGGGTTATTATTCCGCCAGTGTAAGATTGGAATTGTCAATGTGGATGACAAACATTGGCAGACAGTATTAGAGGGGCATACCTGTGCTTTGGAGACGTTTGGATTCTGTGAGGAGGCGGATTTGCGGGCAAAAGAACCGCAGCTTGTGAAGCGTCCCGGATATCTGGGAGTTTCCTATCTGGCAAAAGGGCTGGTAAACGCGCCCATTGAAATTGACGTGCCGGGTAAATTCAGCATTTATAATTCCCTGACCGCAATTGCCATCTGCCGTCATTTTAACGTGTCAGTGGAGGATATGAAGAAAGCGTTAAAAGAGGCCAAGGTCAAGGGGCGCATTGAGATGGTGAAGGTGTCTGATAACTTTACGTTGATGATTGACTACGCCCACAATGCCATGAGCTTAGAGAGCTTGCTTACAACGCTCAAAGAATATGAGCCTGCCCGCTTGGTGTGTTTGTTTGGATGCGGGGGAAACCGTTCAAAGCTCAGGCGCTATGAAATGGGCGAGGTGTCCGGCAGGCTGGCAGACCTGACGGTAATTACTTCGGATAATCCCAGGTTTGAGGAACCGCAGGCAATCATAGATGATATTAAGGTTGGTATCGCAAAGACCGACGGCAAATATGTGGAAATTGCGGACAGGAAAGAGGCGATCCGTTTTGTGATTGCCAATGGGCAGCCGGGGGATGTGATTGTCCTTGCAGGCAAAGGTCATGAGGATTACCAGGAAATTAAGGGTAAAAAATATCCCATGGATGAGCGGGTGCTCATTCAGGAAGTGTTGCAGGAATTATAAGGCAGGAACAGGTGGTAAGTTGATAGTGTACAGAAGGTTCTGTAAAGATAAGCCATTTGTGTTCCGCAAAGAAAACAGGTGGTGCAAATGGCATTGTATGCGAACGTCATTATAGACATTTCTCATGAAAAACTGGATAAGACCTTTCAGTACAAGGTGCCGCAGGAGCTGAGAGATAACCTTGCTGTGGGAATGCAGGTGGAGGTGCCTTTTGGCAATGGAAACCGCAGGAACACGGGATATGTGTTGGAGCTGACGGATGAACCGGAGTATGATATTACAAAATTGAAAGAAATTGTCGGCGTAGCACAGGGGGGGATTCCCATTGAGTCCCAGCTGATTGCTCTTGCCGGGTGGATGCGGGAAAACTATGGCGCGACCATGAACCAGGCTTTGAAGACGGTGCTGCCGGTGAAACAAAAAACAAAGGTGAAAAAGCAGTGTTTGGTGCGGCTGTCTTTGGATAGGGACGAAGCACAAGAAAGGCTCGCCCTGTTTCAAAAGAAACACCATTTGGCGCGGGCCAGGCTTTTATCCAGCCTGATAGAGCAAAATCCCCTGCCCTATGAGGCAGTGACCGGGAAGCTGCATATCACGGCGTCAGTCATCCGTGCCATGGAAGGACTGGGCATTCTCACTGTGGAGGAGAAGCGCGCATACCGCAGTCCCTTGGGAGAGATGAAACAAGGCGGCGGCAGGGTTGTGCTTAATGAGGGGCAAAGGGAAGTTGTAGCGCGCGTCTGGGAAGATTTCTTCCGGGGAATGCGAAAGACGTACCTGCTCCGCGGCGTTACCGGCAGCGGCAAAACCGCTGTGTACATAGAGATTATCGAAAAATTGGTCAGTACGGGCAGGCAGGCAATTGTACTGATACCGGAGATTGCGCTGACGTACCAGACCGTGCTCCGTTTTTTCCAGAGGTTTGGGGAGCGCGTGTCAATTCTCAATTCTAAGATGTCAAAAGGGGAGCGTTACGACCAGTTCGAGCGAGCCAGGAATGGGGAGCTTGATGTGATGATCGGCCCGCGTTCCGCGTTGTTTACACCGTTTGCCGAGTTGGGAATGATTATTATTGACGAGGAGCATGAGACGAGCTATAAGAGTGAGACGATGCCTCGTTACCATGCCAGGGAGACGGCTATCGCACGCGCCAAAATGGCTGGCGCAAGCGTGCTTTTAGGCTCTGCCACTCCCTCCATAGAGAGCTACTGCCATGCCAGGAATGGCGATTATGTGCTTTTGGAATTAGACAAACGAATTGAAGAAAAACCATTGCCGGCGTGTTATACGATAGATTTAAGGGAAGAATTAAGGCAAGGCAACCGCTCTATCCTCAGCGAAAAATTACAGGAACTGATGGCACAGCGGCTGGCAAAGCATCAGCAGATTATGCTGTTTCTCAACCGCCGGGGTCTGGCAGGCTTTGTCTCCTGCCGCGCCTGTGGGCATGTAATGAAGTGTCCCCATTGTGACGTCTCACTCAGCCAGCACACGGGCGGAAAACTGGTTTGTCATTATTGCGGCTACACGCAGAGCGCTCCGCAAGTTTGCCCGGAATGCGGTTCTAAGTATATCGGCGGCTTTAAGGCGGGCACTCAGAAAATTGAAGAAATTGTAAAAAAGCGTTTTCCCGGGGCGCGTGCGCTGCGCATGGATTTAGACACCACTCGCAGTAAAGACGGTTATGAGAAGATTTTGTCTGCATTTGCCAACCAGGAGGCGGATATTCTGATTGGGACGCAGATGATTGTCAAAGGGCATGATTTCCCGAATGTCACGCTGGTGGGAGTGCTGGCGGCGGATTTGTCTTTGCATGCCGGCGATTTCCATGGTGCGGAACGGACGTTTCAATTGATTACCCAGGCAGCGGGGCGTGCAGGGCGCGGGAATTTACCGGGTGAGGTCGTCATACAGACATACAGTCCCCAGCATTATGCGATAGAACTTGCCGGCAGGCAGGATTACGAGGGATTTTATGAGGCGGAGATTGCTTACCGCAGCTTCGCACATTATCCTCCCTGCGGCCATATGCTGGTGCTGCTGGTTGCCTCTGCGGATGAGATGACGGCTATCTTGAGCATAGAACTGCTGGCTAAAAAAATCCGTCAGGCGCAGGAAAAAGGAAAATTGGCAGGTTTACAGGTCATCGGCCCGGCGCAGGCCGCTGTCGGCAAAATAAAGGATATTTATCGCAGAGTGCTTTATTTCAAGCATCAGGAATACCGGACGCTTGTACAGATGAAAGATGTACTGGAGCAATTTATCAGTCGCCACCGGGAATTTCAGAGTGTGGCGGTACAGTTCGATTTTGACCCGGTGAATGGGTTTTAGATTATACGCATACAATGAATACAAGAGGAGGAAATGATATGGCAGTGCGTAACATCCGTCAGATGGGTGACGGGATATTGAATAAGAAATGCAGGGAAATTAAAGCGGTGACACCGCGAATCCAGGAATTGATCGACGATATGCTGGAGACGATGTATGAGGCAAATGGCGTCGGGTTGGCCGCGCCGCAGGTGGGCGTGTTAAAGCGTGTCGTTGTTGTCGATATAGGGGAAGGCCCTATCGTGCTGATTAACCCGAGGCTTATGGAGTCAAGCGGGGAGCAGACCGGAGAGGAAGCCTGCCTGAGCGTGCCTGGGAAATATGGGATTGTCACACGTCCCATGCATGTGAAAATTGAGGCCTGGGATGAGGATATGCAGCGCGTGGAACTGGAAGGAGATGAACTTTTAGCGCGCGCGTTTTGCCATGAGATTGAACACTTGGACGGTCATATGTATGTGGAAAAAGTAGAAGATGGGTTGCATGAGGCAGTCTATGAGGAGGAAGATGAATGAAAATAATCTTTATGGGTACGCCGGATTTTTCCGTGGGGACTTTGGAGGCTTTGCTTGCAGCAGGGCATGAGGTGACGCTGGCCGTTACCCAGCCGGATAAGCCTAAAGGCAGAGGAAAAGCCATGCAGTTTTCCGCGGTCAAAGAGGCTGCGCTTGCCCATGGAATTGAAGTATACCAGCCCAGGCGCGTGCGGGAAGAAGCGTGTATTGAGCATCTCAGGGGATATGAGGCGGATATTATTGTGGTTGTGGCATTCGGACAGATTTTGCCCAAGGAGATTCTTGAGATGCCAAGGTACGGCTGCGTCAATGTGCATGCTTCCCTGTTGCCTAAGTATCGCGGGGCTGCGCCAATCCAGTGGGCCGTGATCAACGGTGAAACGGTGACCGGAGTTACGACCATGCGTATGGACGAAGGGCTTGACACCGGGGATATGATTCTAAGGGAAGAAATAACGCTTTCCAAAAAAGAGACGGGAGGAAGCCTTTTTGAACGTCTGGCAATCGTTGGCGCGAAACTTTGTGTCAAAACGCTTGAGGCGATTGAAAACGGGACTGCCAAATACACGCCGCAGAATCATGCATTGGCTACCCATACCACGATCATCAAAAAGCAGCTCGGGGAAATTGACTGGAAGAAATCAGCGCAGGAGATTGAGCGTTTGACCAGAGGGCTGAATCCCTGGCCGAGCGCCTATACTTATCTGCATGGAAAGACGTTAAAGATTTGGCGGGCGTCTGTAGTGGGTCAGGAAGAGGCAGACAAAGGTAAAGAAAGATTGGTTCAGCCGAAGGAGCCAGAAGGAGCAGAACAGATGGAACCTGGCTGTATTGTGGAGGTGGCGAAAGACAGCCTTACCGTGCAGACCGGGGAAGGGCTTTTGCAGCTTTTGGAAGTACAGTTAGAGGGCAAGAAACGGATGAGTGTGGACGCATTTCTGCGGGGATTTCAGATAGAAGCAGGATGCAGGCTTGGAAAGGAGTGATTCTTATGCCATTTTATGGATATGGATTTTATTTTGACCCAACTTATATTTTAGTGATTATTGGAGCAGTGATATGTCTGGCGGCGTCTGCGCGGGTGAAACTCACCTTTCGCAAATATAACCGGGTGCGCAGTATGTCGGGCATGACCGGGGCACAGGCGGCGGAGCGTATTTTGCGCGCAGCGGGCATTCATGATGTGAATATCGAGCATGTTTCCGGGGATTTGACGGACCACTATGATCCCAGGCACAAAGTACTGCGCCTTTCAGACAGTACTTACAGTTCGGCTTCCGTGGCAGCTGTGGGAGTGGCGGCGCATGAGTGCGGACATGCCATTCAGCACCAAAAATCATATGCGCCTTTGACAATCCGTGGCGCCATCGTCCCGGTGGCAAATTTTGGTTCAGCGGCGGCCTGGCCCTTGATTATAATCGGAATGTTTATCAGCAGTAATACAGGAGCGCTGTTGATTGATATTGGGATTATCTGTTTTTCACTCGCCGTAATGTTTCAGTTGGTGACGCTGCCGGTGGAATTTAACGCATCAAGAAGGGCAGTGCGTATTTTAGGCGAGACCGGAATTCTGGATTCCCAGGAATTGAGAAGTACAAGAAAAGTTCTCGGCGCGGCAGCGTTGACATATGTGGCGGGCGCAGCTGCAGCTATCTTACAGCTTTTGCGTCTCGTGTTACTGTTCGGAGGAAGAAATGACGACTGAGGTAAATCTGCGGGAGCTGGCTTTGGAAGTTCTTCTCGCTGTAACCAGGGACCATGAGTACAGCCATACGGTTATCCGGGGAATGATGGACAAGTACCAATATCTGGGAAAGCATGAGAGGAACTTTTTAAAACGCGTATGCGAGGGAACGTTGGAGCACATGATTTGGATTGATTATGTGATTAACCAATTTTCCAAAGTAAAAGTGAATAAAATGAAGCCCCATATCCGCTGTATATTGCGCACCAGTGTCTATGAGCTAAAATTTATGGACGCCATCCCGCCGTCGGCTACCTGCAATGAGGCGGTAAAGCTCGCCAGGAAGCGGGGGTTCCAAAATTTGAGCGGTTTTGTAAACGGCGTGCTCAGAAATATCAGCCGCAATTTAGACAACGTGTCCCTGCCGGATGCAGAGCAGAGTCCTATTCAGTATTTTTCCGTAAAATATTCCATACCGGAGTGGATGATAGAAATGTGGCGAAAGACGTATTCGCAGCAGCAGATGGAAGAATTTCTGGGGGCGTTCCTTTTGGAGCCTCCGACTTGTGTGCGCGTCAATCCCCTGAAATCAACGAAGGAAGAACTCAGGCAGGAGCTTGCATTAGAGGGCGTCACTGTGCGGGACAATGAAGAGGTTCCGGGAGCGTTTTATCTGGAAAATTATGATTTCCTGGGCAAACTTCCCTCATTTCAGGCGGGGAAATTTTATGTGCAGGATGCAAGTTCCATGCAGGTGGCGCTGTGGGCGCAGCCGAAACCGGGAGATTATATTCTTGACGTCTGCGCGGCGCCTGGCGGCAAGAGTATTCATCTGGCGGAAATGCTCTGGCAGGCCGAGAGCCGGCAGGCCATCGTTCACGGTATGGTGGAAGCCAGGGATTTGACAGAATATAAGGTTTCTCTGATTGAGGAAAACATAGAGAGCTGCGGCCTCCCAAATATACGGGCCGTACAGGCGGACGCCAGGATATTGGACGAAACGCAGATTGAGAAAGCCGATATCGTTGTCGCGGACTTGCCCTGTTCAGGCCTGGGCGTCCTTGGCAGGAAAGCGGACATCAAATACAGGGTAACCCCCAAGGAATGTCAGGAGCTGTGCGGGTTGCAGCGTGAAATCTTACATACCGTACAGCAGTATGTGAAACCACAGGGGATATTGATGTACAGTACTTGTACGATCAATCCCATGGAAAATGAGGGAAATGTCAAATGGTTCCTCAAAGAGCATCCCGATTTCCAGTTGGAGAGGCAGCAGCAGATTTTGCCCAGAAAGGGGCAAAACGATGGATTCTTCCTGGCAAAGCTGAAAAAGCAGTGAGGATGCCTGGAAACAAATAATAGTGGGCAGCGAGATATTTCAGATAGAAAGCAGGCGGCAAATGGAACTGGAAATGCAATACTCTGTAAAACATGATTTGAAATCGTTGAATCAAAAGGAACTGGAAAATCTTTTCGTGGCGTTAGGGGAAAAACCTTTTCGGGCAAGGCAGGTCTATCACTGGATGCATGTCAGACATGCAGCGTCTTTTGAGGAAATGAGCAATATTTCCAAAAGCCTTAAAGCGAAATTGAAGGAATGCTGTGAGCTGACGGTTCTTCGGCAGAAGCTGGTACAGCGTTCTAAAATAGATGGGACGGCAAAATATCTTTTTGAGCTGGCGGATGGAAATATGATTGAGAGCGTTCGTATGAAATATAAGCATGGTAACAGCGTATGTATTTCTTCGCAGGCAGGCTGTCGTATGGGCTGCCGTTTCTGCGCGTCCACTTTGGAAGGTCTTGCGCGCAATTTAACTCCGGCAGAAATGTTGGATCAAATTTATCGGATTCAGGAGGATATCGGAGAGCGGGTTTCCCATGTGGTCGTGATGGGAACCGGGGAGCCTTTGGACAATTATGATAATTTGATAAAATTCTTAGAATTGCTTTCCGATGAGAATGGGCTTAATATCAGCCAGCGCAATATTACGGTATCAACTTGTGGGATCGTGCCCAATATGCGAAAGCTTGCCCGGGAGAAGCTGCAGATTACGCTGGCGATTTCGCTCCATGCCTCATCACAGGAAAAGCGGGAGGAATTGATGCCGGTGGCAAGAAAATATGGGCTTGACGAATTGATAAAAGCGTGTGAAGATTATTTTGTGAAGACCGGGCGGCGTATCACGTTTGAATATAGCCTGGTGGGCGGGGTCAATGACCGTGCGCAGGATGCAATACAGCTCGTGCGGCTGATTCAGGGATTGAACTGCCATATAAATTTGATTCCGGTCAATCCCATTAAGGAGAGGGCGTATGTGCAGCCTGATGGGCAGGCAGTCTTGAATTTTAAGCAGATGCTTGAGAAGCATGGGATAACGGTGACAGTGCGAAGAGAGATGGGAAGGGATATTGACGGTGCCTGCGGCCAGCTCAGGCGGAAGCATAATGAAATGTAACAGTTCAGCCATCGCATTATTATGGGCGAATCATGCTAAGTGCCCTGTGGGTATGCATGAATGAGCACATAATATCAGCGATGAGGGGAACGCCCCTTAAGCCTCAGACAGCAATTGCGTCAGCAATGGATAGCCTGCGCAGCAGGCGGTCTGTGGCTTGAATAAGGGGCGTGGGCTGAACTGTTACGAAAGAAATTTAGAGATGGCAAGTATTACTTGTTCTTTTAAATGCATTGTGCTAAAATATTTATGTATGTTCAGAATTGTTGGAAGAAAGGAAGGCAAAACCATGAGGGCATTTTCCAGGACGGATATGGGGAGAAGACGGGAAATGAATCAGGACTATATGTATACCTCCGAGATGCCGGTTGGAAACCTGCCGAATCTGTATGTGTTAGCAGACGGCATGGGCGGCCATAATGCAGGGGATTACGCTTCGCGTTATACGGCGGAGACAATTGTGCATACCGTGCAGGCAAGCCGGGAGACATCGCCCATCGTGATTTTGCGGGACGCTATATGGAAGGCGAACCAAGCGGTGGTAGAAAAATCCGGGACAGATATTGATCTGGAAGGGATGGGGACAACCGTTGTGGCGGCTACTGTCATTGGAAGTGAATTGTGTGTGGAACGTAGGCGACAGCCGTTTGTATATTGTTGGAGAATATTTGGAGCAGATTACAAAAGACCATTCCTATGTGCAGGAAATGGTGCGCCGCGGAGAATTGAGACCGGAAATAGCGCGGTTTCATCCCGACCGCAATATCATCACGCGCGCGGTGGGCGGCGGGCCGGAAATAGAGGTTGATTTTTTTGAAGTTGATTTACAGGAGAATGACAGGATTCTAATGTGCTCTGACGGATTGACAGATATGCTTGAAGATAGGGAAATTTTTGAGATTATCAAATCAGGAACGAATAGTGGCAGCATTGTAGATACACTGGTAGATATGGCGAACCAATATGGAGGGAATGACAATATCACAGTTATATTGACGGAACCGTTTATGTGGTAGGATATTGGAGGTAAGAATGTTAAAAGAGGGAATCTTTATTGCAGATAGATATGAGATCGTAGGGAAAGTCGGGACCGGGGGTATGGCTGACGTCTATAAGGCGAAAGATCATACGCTGGGGCGTTTTGTGGGCATTAAAGTGCTCAAGCAGGAATTTTCCGAGGATGTAAATTTTGTGACGAAGTTCCGCACGGAAGCGCAGTCGGCAGCGGGGCTTGAGCATCCCAATATTGTCAATATTTATGACGTAGGCAGCGAGAATGCTATCCACTATATTGTGATGGAGTATGTGGAAGGCATTACGTTAAAGACATATATAGAGAAGAAAGGGCAGCTTTCCTTTAAGGAGGCAGTGAGCATTGCCATCCAGGTAGGAAGGGGCATTGAAGCGGCGCATAACAAGCATATTATTCACCGTGATATCAAGCCTCAGAATATCATTATTTCTACCGAAGGCAAAGTCAAAGTGACGGATTTCGGAATTGCGCGGGCTGCCAGCAGCAATACTATCAACTCTGATGTGATGGGATCGGTGCATTATGCTTCCCCAGAGCAAGCGCGCAACGGCTTTGTCGATGGGAAGAGTGATATTTATTCGCTGGGAATTGTCATGTATGAGATGGTAACTGGCCGGGTGCCGTTTGATGGAGAATCAACAGTGGCAATCGCCATCCAGCATTTGCAGGAGGAGATGATAAGGCCCAGCGCCTATGCCCCAGATCTGCCTGTCAGTTTAGAGAAGATTATTATAAAATGTACGCAGAAGAGCCCGGATCGGCGGTATGACAGTATCGGTGATCTGCTGATTGATTTAAAAAAGGCTTTGATCAGCCCCAATGAAGATTTCGTGGTGATGGTCCCCGTGGGCCAACAGGATAAGACCAAGGTGATGAAGCAGGAAGAAGTTGAGAGTATCAAAGAGCAGACGCGGAACATGTATTACGAAGACGCTGCCGAGGAGCCTGCAAAAGAGGAGGAACAGGAAGAAGAGGAGGAAGATGAAGACGATAGCGGTTTCCTCAATCCCAAGATGGAAAAGGCAGTGACGATTATGGGTATTGTTGCCGCTGTCATTATAGTTGCGATTATTATTTATATTGTGGGCAGCTTTTTCGGCTTGTTCCGTTTTGGGGGAAGCGATAAAAAAGATGAGGTGCAGGATAAGCAGGAAGAGGTCATTGAGCCTGAGGACGAAGAGAAGGATAATAAAGACACAGTAGAACAGGTAGAAATGATTGATTTGAGGGGCAAGACATTCGAGGAGGCAAAAGTGGCCTTGAATGGTATAGGCCTTGGCATTGAAAAGGCCGGGGAGGAATCCTCCGACACTTATGCACAGGGGCAGATTGTCAGCCAGAGCGCAGAGGCAGGAAGCAAAGTAGATAAAAATACGACCATCCGCGTTACCATCAGCAGCGGTGTAGGAGAAGTTGAAGTGCCCAGCGTGACGGGGGTCGACAAGGAGACTGCTGAGGCTAAATTGGCAGAGAATGGGTTTATTGCAAACGCTAATTTTGAATATAGCGAATCAGTGGCAAATGGGACGGTAATATCGCAGAGCCCGGAGGCCGGCAGTAAAGCGAAAAAAGGGGATACGGTCACCATCAACGTGAGCCGGGGGGTTGAGCCTATTGTAATGATAAACGTTCTCAACAAGCCGGAGGCGGAAGCCAGGGCGGCGTTGTCGAACCTGGGGCTCAATGTGACGACAACCTCAGAATATAGTAACGATGTGCCGGAGGGATGCGTTATCAGCCAGAGCATCGTGGAAGGTAAGTCTGTGGAGAAAGGGGCGACTGTAACGCTGGTTATCAGCCTTGGCAGAAAGAGTACGTTTTATTCCCTGAATAACTATTCGATTAACAAGCTGCCGGAGATTCCGGCGGACGCTACCAGCATACAGGCAGTAATCACTTTATACAGATCCGAGGGTGAGGATGTAATCAACACCTGGACTGCTACTTCTTTCCCATTTGCCATCAGCCAGGGTAATATAGAGAATAGTTCCCATGGTTATATTATCATTGACTGGGAATGGCATTATTTGGATGATGAGGGCGTAGACGTCATTCAGACACAGACAACGGAGATAGATGATATCACATTTACGCAGAATTAAGGAAGCCAATATATGCAGGGAAAGATTATAAAAGGGATTGCCGGTTTCTATTATGTGCATGTAGCAGGAATGGGAGTCTTTGAGTGCAAGCCAAAAGGAATTTTCCGAAAAGAAAAAATAAAACCCCTGGTGGGGGATAATGTTGAGATAGAGATGCTCGATTCCCGGATGATGAAAGGAAACATCACAGGCATCCTCACCAGGAAAAATGAACTTATCCGTCCGGCTGTGGCAAATGTCGATCAGGCATTGGTGATTTTCGCTACAGATAAACCAAAACCGAATTTTAATCTGCTTGACCGCTTTCTGATTGCGATGGAGCAGCGTCAGGTGGAGACGGTTATCTGTTTTAACAAGCAGGATCTTGTGGGGGCAGATGAGCTTAATAATCTCAGGGCAATCTATGAGCCTTGTGGGTATCAGGTCTTGTCGGCCAGTGCCAAAACGCAGGAAGGATTAGGGGAAATCCACCATGTGCTGGCGGGCAAAATGACGACGGTAGCAGGGCCTTCCGGTGTGGGAAAATCTTCTCTGATTAATTTGCTCTCACCGGAGGCGGATATGGAGACCGGGGAGTTGAGCGGCAAGATTGACAGGGGAAAACATACGACTCGCCATTCTCAGCTTCTTTGTATTGATAAAGATACTTATATCATGGATACGCCCGGGTTTAGTTCTCTGTATCTTACAGAGATTGATAAAGAGGATTTGGGGCATTATTTCCGGGAATTTGAAACGTATGAGCCGTACTGCCGTTTTCAGGGATGCAGCCATACTCATGAGCCGGACTGTGGGGTGAAAGCGGCTCTGGCAGAGGGAAAGGTGAGCCCAGTACGGTACGAGGATTATGTGATGCTCTATGAAGAGCTCAAAAATGCCAGAAAATATAATTAAATGAAGGATGGAGAGCCATGGTAAGGCACTCCGCAGGCATGAAAAGGAGGAGGAAGATGAACTGTTTATCACCATCAATTTTGGCAGCGGATATTTCCTGCCTGGGGGAACAAATTAAGACGATAGACGCGGCGGGTGCGCAGTATGTGCATATTGATATTATGGATGGGCATTTTGTGCCAACGCTTTCTTTTGGTACGCCGGTGATAAAATCAATCCGGGGGATTACGGAGCGGATTTTTGACGTGCATCTGATGATGGATGAGCCCATACATCTGATTGATGAGATGGTCGATTGCGGCGCGGATATCATTACGGTTCATGTAGAGGCATGTACCCATCTTGACCGCACAATTGAGAAAATTAAGGAAAGTGGCGTGCTTGCATCTGTCGCGCTTAATCCGGCGACAGATTTAAGCTGTCTGGACTATATTCTTCCGAAACTTGATATGGTATTATTGATGACCGTCAATCCCGGGTATGGCGGGCAGAAGTACATTCCTTATCTGACGGAGAAGATACACGATTTGCGGCAGATTGTAGAAAAACGCAATCTCAAGACGGATATTGAGGTAGACGGCGGCGTAACCTTGAATAATGTGCGGGAAATTTTGGATGCCGGGGCTAATATTATTGTGGCCGGTTCAGCGGTCTTCCATGGGGATGTGAGGAGTAATGTGGAAGAGTTCCTTAAAGTGATGTAAGGAGCAGGAAAGCCGGGAGGGCTTTGCGTGAAATATGAAAAGAGGACAGAGAAAAAGATGCAGTCTTTGATTATCAGTGGCGGGAGCCTGGACATGGAATTTGCACTTTCCTATATCGGAAAGTATTCTTTTGACTTTATGATTGCAGCCGACAGGGGCATGGATTTTTTCTTTCATCAGAAAATAACGCCGGATTATGTCGTAGGGGATTTCGATTCGGCAGACCCAGATATTTTACAGTATTTCCGTAGTCTGGATGAGGAGAGAAGGCCCGCAATTTTACAGTTTCAGCCGGAGAAGGATGAGACAGACACGGAGCTTGCCATGCGCATAGCAATAGAGAGGGGCAGTGACGTCATCCATCTTTTGGGTGCAACGGGAAGCCGTGTGGACCATATGCTGGGCAATCTCCATTTGTTGGGAAATGCCATGGAAAAAGGAGTGGAATGCAGGATGGTGGATGCGAATAATCGCATCCGCATGGTTTGTCAGGGGACAAAGATAAGGAGAGAGGAGCAGTTTGGCAAATATGTGTCTCTGTTTCCCTTCACGCCCCAGGTTCGAGGATTGACGCTGAAAGGGTTTCAGTACCCATTGGAGGAGTACCCATTGGAGTGCTACCACTCCCTGGGCGTCAGCAATGAGATTACTGCTGAGGAAGCGGAGA
>CAJUTD010000061.1:16140-18778 GCA_910589635.1 uncultured Lachnospiraceae bacterium
TGTATTGGTTATCGTGGAGGCAAAAGATTAATGTCGCATGTAGGGTGCGCATGGAAATATTTGATAGTAAGAGGTGTAAAAATGGACAAGTTACGGATGTTTGTGAAGGCAATTTATGCCGGTTTTGCGATTGGCATAGGCGGCATCATTTATTTATCGGTGGATAATAAGGTGTTGGCGTCGCTGTTTTTCAGTTTTGGTCTGTCAACGATTGTGACGCAGGGTTTTAATCTCTACACAGGCAAGATTGGTTTTGTCAAAGAGTGGAAAGAGATGCCGGATATGCTTATGATATTGGCGGGCAATTTTGTGGGAACTTTCATTGCTACAATATTGGCGAAAGCCGCCAATCTGGGCATTGACAGCACGCAGATGGTACATAATAAATTGGATAACAGCCTTTTGCATGTATTTTTACTGTCTGTATTTTGCGGTGTGATGATGTATCTGGCAATTGACAATTATAACAAGAGCAAGAATATCGTATTTGTGATAGCCGCTGTGATGATATTTATATTGTCTGGGTTTGAACATTCTATTGCTAACATGTTTTATTTTGAAATGGCAAACGCTTACAGCCTGAAATCACTGCTCTATATTCTGGTGATGGCTGCCGGCAATGGCGTTGGCGCGAAGGTTTTCGGCTTGGTGCCGAAATGACGAATCATTTGGTTGTTAAGCTCCGCGGTGGGAGGAAATCTCTGGCAGCGGAACAGAATAACAATAGATACAAATATACTTAAAAAAGGAGACTAGACATGAAAAAGAAAATTACTAGCAGACACTTACCATTGATGCTTTGCATCATGCTTGTTGTATCAATGGCCCTGTTTACGGCAGGATGTAACGGCGGCAAGAAGGATGCAGTTTCTGATTCAGGAACAGCAGAGGGCGTAAAGGTTGAGGGTAATGTTTTAGGGGAAGGCGATACGCAGTTCGCATTTACCGTAGTTGATGGGGAGAATAACGAGACGAAATTTGAAATCCATACAGATAAGAAAACGGTGGGCGAGGCTCTTTTGGATGTCGGATTGATAGCCGGTGAGGAAGGCGATTATGGGCTTTATGTCAAGACTGTCAATGGGCTTACCGTGGACTTTGAGGAAGACGGCGCTTACTGGGCGTTTTATATTGGCGACGAGTATGCCACCACAGGCGTTGATTCTACAGAGATAGAAGAGGGAGCAACTTACACCTTTAAAGTTGAGAAACAATGAAATTGACAATCAAAGAGATTGCTGTCTTTGGAATGCTTGGAGGCGTGATGTATGCTTCCAAGATGATTATGGAGCTTTTGCCGAATGTACATTTGCTTGGCGTGTTCATTGTCGCTTTTACAGTGGTATACAGGCAGAAAGCATTATATATTATTTATACTTATGTGTTTCTGAACGGTATTTTCAGCGGCTTTGCGGCTTGGTGGATTCCATACCTGTATGTGTGGACAGTTCTGTGGGGGGCAGTTATGCTGCTTCCCCGGAAGATGCCAAGGAAAGCAGAGCCGTTCGTGTATATGATGGTGTGCGCAGCCCATGGTTTTTTGTTTGGGACGTTGTATGCACCTGCACAGGCGATTCTTTTTGGGCTGAGTTTTCAGGGGATGGTGGCATGGATTATTGCCGGGCTTCCTTGGGATTGTATACATGGAATCAGTAATTTCTTCTGTGGAATCTTGATTATGCCTCTAATTTATGTATTGCGGTTTGCGGAGAGGAATACTGTAAATTCGTAAGTGTAGGCTGGAAGTGAAATGAAAACTTTATTGCTTCGCGCGGCAGCCCCCTATATTTAAATTAAAATCACGAAAGCGGGAGAGATGTAGGAAAAAGGAGAGTGTATAAGTGCTGACACAATTTTCAAGGACAGAACGGTTGTTAGGGGAAGAGGCTATGGAAAGATTGTCCCGTGCCAGAGTCGCGATTTTCGGCATTGGCGGCGTGGGCGGGTATGTATGCGAGGCTCTTGTACGCAGCGGTATTGGTGTATTTGATTTAATTGATAATGATAAGGTCTGCCTGACGAATTTAAACCGGCAGATTATTGCCACGCATCAGACAATTGGTAGATATAAGACGGACGTGATGAAAGAGCGGATGCTTTCTATCAATCCGCAGGCGGATATCCGGATCCACCAGTGTTTTTTTCTGCCGGAGCAGGCGGATGAGTTTCCATTTGTGGAGTACGATTATATCGTGGACGCCGTAGATACAGTTACGGCGAAGATTGAGCTTGTGATGCAGGCGCAGAAATATGGAGTTCCTATTATCAGCAGCATGGGGGCGGGCAATAAATTAGACGGCAGCCGTTTTCAGGTTGCCGATATTTATAAGACCAAGGTTTGCCCACTGGCAAAGGTCATGCGCAGAGAGTTGAAAAAGCGTGGGGTGAAGAAGTTGAAAGTAGTTTATTCTGAGGAAGAGCCAATGACGCCGTTGGCGGCAGACCAGAGGACGCCAGGGAGCGTATCGTTTGTGCCTTCTGTGGCAGGACTTATTTTGGCCGGAGAGGTTGTGAAAGATTTAGTGATTTGAGCCTTTCTCAGCTTTTGCTAGTAGTTTTGCCTAATTATCAATGATACAGCGCACTAGTACAACGAAAATTAAGTCTTTGATATATTCACGCTGGATAATTGATTCAG
>CAJUTD010000062.1 GCA_910589635.1 uncultured Lachnospiraceae bacterium
TAGCCTTAGTCGCTTATGATCCAAAATAACTGCACAGTCAGATACGATAGAAGAAAAACAGCAAGCATCAACCGCTTTTGAGGAGAGTGATAGCTGGACTGTTTAATGAAAATTATGTTAGGAGATGATTCGCTTGGCAGCGGCACAGATTTTAGCAGTAACAATATTTGTTGTTATGTTTGTTTTGATTGTATTGGACAAAATTGAAAGACATTACGTCACATTAGGTTGTGGATTTTTAACGATCGTCGGAGTATTTGGCATAATTATGAGAGATACCCATGCAATCTTTGAGACGCTCAATCTACGGAGTATTTTTAGTCTGGGTTTCTGGTACGCTTCGGCAAGAGAAGGAGAGAGCACGGCCGGAATTAACTGGGCAACCATTATTTTTATTGCCGGTATGATGATTATGGTCGAAGGCATGGCAAAGGCAGGATTTTTCCGCTGGTTATGCATGTTGCTGGCAAAACTTGTAAATTACAAGCCGATTCCACTGTTTGTAGCATTTATGATTATGTCGGCAGGACTGGCAATGTTCATTGACAGTATCACCGTAATTCTGTTTCTCGTTGCGGTTACAATTGAGCTGGCAAAGTTGTTGAAGTTTAATCCCATACCGATGATTCTCTCAGAAATTTTCTGTGCAAATCTGGGAGGTTCGGCAACGATGTGCGGAGATCCGCCAAATATTATTATTGGTACCTCTTTGGGATATTCGTTCGGTGATTTTATAACGAATACTGGTGTTATGGCTGCTATCAGCCTGGTTCTTGTCGTATTCTATTTCCTGCTGGTGTTCCACAAAGATTTAAAGTCTAAGGAAGGTGAGACGGTTGATATTTCGACGATGCCGACTCCAAGGGAAGCGATTTTGGATAAGCGTGAATTTGCAATCAGCAGCGTGATATTCGCTTGTGCAGTAATTCTTTTGGTAACACATGAATACACTGGGCTTACGGTTGCGTTTATCGGGACATCCATTGCGATTGTTACGCTGTTGACTTCATGGAAGTATGCGTTAGAGCTTTTAAAGAAAGTTGACTATAAGACACTTTTGTTCTTTATCGGTCTCTTCATGGTAGTAGGAGGATTGGAGCAAACCAACATACTGGAAATGATTGCTGGGTTTATCGGTAAGGTCAGTGGAGATAACTTGTACATAATGGTAGCAATCATTCTTTGGATATCTGCTGTGGCAAGCGCGCTTGTCGATAATATACCGTTTGCAGCTACGATGGTTCCGGTAATTAAGAGCCTTTCCGTAGCACAGGGCGTAGATCTTTCTGTACTTACCTGGGCGCTTTCCATGGGAACCGATATCGGTGGAAGTGCAACACCTATCGGCGCTTCGGCTAATGTAGTGGGAACGTCTGTTGCAGCCAAAAACGGTTACGTTATAGGCTGGGGAAAATATTGTAAAGCAGCAGTCCCAGCGACATTGATTGTAATTACGGTATCTATGCTGTTTATTTTTGTAAGGTACTGTTAATCCAAAGCCCGGCAACGCTATGCGGTGAATTGGGAATGGTAGTCCGGTGGTGAAACGGGCCTGGTTTAAATGGAAGTTTGGTATCAATGTCTGAGAGAGGAGGAATATTGTGAGCGAACAATTGATTATTACATTAAGCCGTGAATTTGGCAGTGCGGGACATGAAATTGCAGAGAGGATCGCAAAAGATTTGGGCATCAAGTTTTATGACAGAAGCATGCTCGATGAGATTGCAGGGAAGATGGACGTCAACATTGAAGTACTTGAGAAATATGATGAGAAGCCGCGTAACCGCATTCTGTCAAGGAGAGTAGGGAAATACTCAAATTCCATGGAAGAAATCCTGGCAGAGACCCAGTTTGATTTTATCCGGGATAAGGCAGAGAGCGGTGAATCCTTTGTCATCGTAGGGCGTTGTTCTGAGACCGTGTTGCAGGATGTGGAGGGAATGATTTCCATATTCGTCAACGGTGACAGGGAATGCAAGGTGAAACGTGTTATGGAGAAATATGGACTGAGCAGAGAAGATGCCTTTAAGAAGATGGAAAGACATGATTTTAAGAGGAAACGTTACCATAACAGACATTCTGAGCATAAGTGGGGCGATTCAAGATTTTATGATATTTGTATCAATAGCAGCCCACTTGGTGTTTCCGGCACAGTAAAGGTGCTTGAGCATTATATTGAAGAGAGAAAATCGGTGCGTCCCCAATAGGGAACAGTAACAAATAGACAACCACTTGTTTGCAATGCTTACAAGTGGTTGTTTACATATTTTCCAGAATATGCTATGATAAAGGCAAAAATGAGAGAAATGCGAGGAAGCTTATGTTAGTATTTATTATTGGCGGAGTAGTTTTAGTTGCAGTGATTATTGCAGTGGTGGCTTCTGTGGCGGGAGCAGTAGCAGGAGTTGTAGACGAGGAAAGTGAAGAGTAATAAGACGTGGAAAAGGAACATGTGATAAGTCGTATCGTGCCGGACAGTATTGCGGAAGAACTGGGTGTGGAGCCAGGAGATGTGCTGTTGTCAGTGAACGGCTGTGAGATTGGAGATGTCTTTGATTATCATTATTTCACGAATGAAGAGTATCTGACAGTATCTATCCGCAAAGCGGATGGAGAGGAATGGGAGCTGGAAATTGAGAAAGAGTACGAGGAGGATCTTGGTATTGCTTTTGAGAATGGCTTGATGGACGATTACAAATCTTGTCAGAACAAGTGTATTTTCTGTTTTATCGACCAGATGCCTCCAGGGATGCGTGATACCTTGTATTTTAAGGATGATGATTCCAGGCTTTCCTTTTTGCAAGGGAATTATGTGACGCTCACGAATATGAAAGAGCATGATTTGGAACGGATTATCGCATATAAGCTGGCGCCAATTAACATATCCGTGCAGACGACGAACCCAGAACTTAGATGCAAGATGCTGAACAATCGTTTTGCCGGAGATGCCCTGTCTAAGTTGGACAGGCTCTATGAGGCTGGTATTCCTATGAATGGGCAAATTGTGCTCTGTAAGGGAATAAACGACGGTCAGGAGCTAGAGCGCAGTATTACGGATTTGATGCAGTATATGCCGGTGATGGAGAGCGTGTCTGTGGTTCCGGTGGGACTGAGCCGTTTTCGGGAAGGGTTGTTTCCCTTGGAGCCATTTACAAAGGAAGATGCGAGAATGGTTCTGGAGATGATTCATCATTTCCAGGAGATTTGTATGCAAAAATGTGGCATACATTTTGTTCATGCCAGTGATGAATGGTATTTGTTGGCGGAGGAAGAGCTGCCGCAAGAAGATAGTTATGACGGTTATATCCAGCTGGAAAACGGCGTGGGTATGCTGCGTCTTTTGCGGACAGAATTTGCAGAGGCGTTGAAAGAAGCCCAAAAAGAAATATGCAAAGGTGGGGCAGCGCAGATCCAACAGGAAACATGCAAGGATGGTACGGCGCAGGCTGAAGATGATAAGGAAGCGGCGTCTGCGGGCGGTCTCATTACGATTGCAACGGGTCTTTTAGCGGCGCCGGCAATAGGTGAGCTGGCACAGAAGTTCATGGAAGTATTTCCAAAGATCGAGATTCAGGTGATTCCGATTGTCAACCATTTTTTTGGAGAACAGATTACTGTTTCTGGCCTTCTGACCGGACAGGATATCATAGAGCAGCTAAAGGATAAGCATCTGGGTAACAGATTACTGTTGCCCTGTAATCTTTTGCGCAGCGGCGAGGAAGTATTTCTCGATGATGTGACGCTGGCGCAGGCGGAAAATGCTTTACAAGTAAAGATAGATATTGTAAAATCAAGCGGACAGGATTTAGTATCCTGTCTGTTAAGCGATTAAAGTTGCAGAAATGGAATAAGGAGATAAGAATGAGTAAACCGGTAGTTGCAGTTGTAGGGCGTCCAAATGTGGGGAAGTCTACGTTGTTTAATGTGCTGGCGGGCGAGCGCATTTCCATTGTGCAAGATACGCCCGGTGTGACAAGAGATAGAATATATGCGGATGTGAGCTGGTTGGGTGTGTCGTTTACCCTGATTGATACGGGGGGAATTGAGCCGGACAGCAGTGATATTATTCTTTCACAGATGAGGGAGCAGGCGCAGATTGCGATTGACACTGCGGATGTCATCCTATTCCTCACGGATGTCAAGCAGGGTCTTGTAGATGCGGACTCTAAGGTTGCCGATATGTTGCGCCGTTCGCAGAAACCGGTATTGCTGTTGGTAAATAAGGTTGACAGTTTTGAGAAATATATGCCGGACGTGTATGAGTTTTACAATCTAGGAATCGGGGACCCTATTCCAATTTCCGCTGCTTCCAGACTGGGAATCGGTGACATGCTCGATGAGGTGGTAAAACATTTTCCACAGCAGGACGAGGATGAACAGGATGATGAACGGCCAAAGATTGCTATTGTCGGTAAGCCGAACGTAGGTAAATCGTCACTCATTAACCATCTGGTAGGCGAAGAACGTGTGATTGTCTCAGAGATTGCGGGCACGACCAGAGATGCTATAGATACGGAGATTGTCTATCGGGACAGGGAGTACGTCTTTATTGACACTGCGGGGCTGCGCCGCAAGAGCAAGATCAAGGAGGAATTGGAGCGGTTTAGTATTATCCGAGCGGTGACAGCTGTGGAGCGCGCGGATGTAGTGGTAGTTATGATTGACGCCACGGAGGGCGTGACGGAGCAGGATGCCAAGATTGCCGGAATAGCCCATGAGCGCGGAAAGGGCATTATTATAGCTGTCAATAAGTGGGATGCCATTGAGAAAAATGATAAGACCATTTATAAGCATACAGAACGCATACGAGAGATTTTGAGTTTTATGCCTTATGCTGAAATTCTATTTATTTCAGCAAAGACGGGACAGAGGACGAAGAAACTCTTCGATATGATTGACGTTGTATTGGAGAATAACTCTATGCGCGTTGCTACCGGTGTACTCAACGAGATCATGTCGGAGGCGGTGGCTATGCAGCAGCCGCCCTCAGATAAAGGTAAACGCTTGAAACTATACTACATCACGCAGGTGGCGGTTAAACCGCCGACGTTTGTTATTTTTGTCAATGACAAGAAGCTGATGCATTTTTCGTACATCAGATATTTGGAGAATCGTATCAGGGAGGCGTTTGGGTTCCAGGGGACGTCATTGAAGTTTTTTATTCGGGAAAGGAAAGGGGAATAAGCATGAGTATGGTACTGGCACGCGGAATCTGTATTGTAATTGGTTATTGCCTGGGGATGTTTCAGACTGGATATATTTATGGGAAGCTGCACCATGTGGATATTCGTCAGCATGGCAGTGGAAATGCGGGGGCGACCAATACCCTGCGCACGCTCGGCCTTAAGGCCGGGCTCATTACCTTTATCGGGGATTTGGGCAAAGCGATATTGTCAATGCTCATTGCCTGGCTGATTTTTCATGAAAGGTACCCGCAAGGGGTTATGCTCCTAGAAATGTATGCGGGATTTGGTACGGTGTTGGGCCACAATTTTCCGGCGTATCTGAAATTTAAGGGCGGTAAGGGGATTGCCTGTACGGCAGGATTTATTCTGGCATTTTACCCACCGATGGCCATTCTGTGCCTGCTTTTGTTTATTGTGGTAGTTGCCGTTACCAGATATGTTTCATTGGGATCAATCCTGGTTATGTTTTGCTTTTTTATACAGCTAATCGTGTTCGGGCAGTTGGGATACTTGCAGGTAGCGCCGGAGCTTATGGTGGAGATGTATGTGGTAGGCGCGTTGTTTGCCATAATGGGAATCTGGCGCCATAAAGCAAATATCAAGCGGCTGCTTTCTGGGACGGAGAATAAATTTTCATTTAATAAGTCGGGAAATCTGGAGAAGAAATGAGGATATAAATATATGGCTAAGGTAAGTGTAATTGGCGCAGGAAGCTGGGGGACGGCTCTGGCATCTGTGTTGGCCCGTAATGGGCATGAAGTGACAATTTGGTCTATCATGGAAGAGGAGATTGCGATGCTCAAAGAAAAGAGGGAGCATGTGACGAAACTTCCTGGTGTGAAATTGTCAGAGGAAATTGGCCTTACTACGAATCTTGAGGAAGCCGTAGAGGGCAGGGAATTGTTGGTTCTTGCGGTGCCGTCCGTATTTACTCGGGGTACGGCAAAGAACATGCAGCCTTTTGTAAAGGCAGGGCAGCTAGTTGTCAACGTGGCGAAAGGCATAGAAGAGAAAACTTTGATGGTTTTGAGCGATATAATAAAAGAAGAGATTCCACAGGCAAGAGTAGCTGTGTTGTCAGGACCCAGCCATGCAGAGGAGGTGGGCAGGAGACTTCCTACAACTTGCGTGGCGGGAGCTGATACCAGGGAAGCGGCGGAATTTGTGCAGAATACGTTTATGAATGATGAGTTCCGTGTATATACGAGTCCTGACATGCTGGGCATTGAGCTGGGAGGGGCCTTAAAGAATGTCATTGCCCTGGCAGCAGGTATGGCGGACGGTTTAGGTTACGGGGATAACACGAAAGCTGCGTTGATTACCAGGGGAATTACGGAGATTGGGCGGCTTGCATTGGCGATGGGTGCGAAGTATGAGACAATCAGCGGCCTTACCGGTATTGGAGATTTGATTGTCACCTGTGCCAGCAGGCACAGTCGGAACCGCAAAGCCGGCATGTTAATTGGACAGGGAAAGACGATGGAGGAAGCTACCTCAGAAGTAAAGATGGTGGTAGAAGGTATATATTCTGCTAAAGCAGCGATGGGATTGTCCGAGAAATATCAGGTAGCCATGCCGATTATTGAGCAGGTAAATCTTGTATTGTTCCATAATAAGCCGGTAAAGGAAGCGGTGCAGGAATTGATGCTTCGCGACAGGAAGGCAGAGAATGAGCAGATGGAATGGGCTTAAAGACGAAAGAACTGCTGGCTCAGCGCTACCGGATAGAGAAACATCTTGGCAGAGGCGGGAATTCCCAGGTATACTTGGCTTATGACATGGAAAATGGCAGAAAGTGTGCGATAAAGGAAATTAATCAGTCTGAGAACAGCAGAGTTTATGCGTTTGCACACAGGGAAGTGGAGATTATATGCAAATTGAAATATCCGTATTTTCCACAAGTATTTGATATTGTGGAGACGGAACAGGCAGATTATATTATTATGGAATATCTGGAAGGGGAAACTGCGGGGGAACGTCTTATTAGGCTTGGCTCCCTGCCGGCAGCGGAAGTGGTGCGTATGGCAAAGGATTTATGTCTGATGCTCTCTTATCTGCACCGTTATACGCCGCCGATGGTGTACTGTGATATGAAGCCGGATAATATTATGATGCAGTCCGCAGGAAATCTCAGGCTCATTGATTTTGGAGCCGTGATGGAGAGTGGGCAGGAAAGCAAAGAATCCTCTCTTCGTCTTGGAACCAGAGGCTATGCGGCGCCAGAGCAGTTTGATATGGCTAAATGCGTAGATGCGCGCACAGATATCTACGCCTTAGGAGTGACAATGTATCAGCTCCTGACAGGAAAAGAACCGGGACAGGCGGGGGAGAAGTTTGCAAAGGACAGCAAGTTTTTCTATTGTCGTTCCAGGCATTTTCAGTTCCGCAAATTGGAGAGGATTATCTGTAAATGTGTGCGGGAAGACCCTGGGGAACGCTATCAGGATTGCGATGCGTTGAGGGAAGAATTAAGCCGGGTATTTTGCGGCAAGTGAGAAAGTGAGCCGGATATTTAACAACCTGTTTGGGAGGGTGTATTCTTTGCAGGGCGAGTTATGTCAGGCAAGCAAGGAAAGGAAGACAAAAAATGGCAGAGAAACAGGAATACGGCGCCGGGAATATAACGGTGCTGGAAGGTTTGGAAGCCGTAAGGAAAAGGCCCGGCATGTACATCGGAAGCGTGTCACGCAAGGGCTTGAACCATTTAATATATGAAATTGTAGACAACTCAGTGGATGAGCATTTGGCGGGGTTTTGCGATAAAATTAAGGTTACTTTAGAGAAGGATGGCTCCTGTACGGTAGAGGATAATGGACGAGGTATACCGGTGGGGATGCATGAAAAGGGTATATCGGCGGCACGTCTAGTATGTTCTACGCTGTACGCGGGAGGAAAATTTGACAACGACGCATATAAGACCAGCGGCGGGCTTCATGGCGTAGGCTCTTCGGTTGTCAATGCATTGTCGGTATATCTTGATTTGGAAGTGTATCTCGACGGTAAAATTCATCATGACAGGTATGAACGCGGTAATCCAGTGGTTGATTTGGAACAGGGGCTGCTTCCAGTTATCGGCAAGACGAAAAAGACCGGCACCAAGATTACCTTTTTGCCAGACCCGGAAATCTTTGAGAAGACGCGTTTTAAGGAGGAGGATGTCAAGAGCCGCCTTCATGAGACGGCATACTTAAATCCCAGGCTTACGATTATTTATGAAGATAAGCGCGGGGATGTCCCAGAGAAGATTGAATTCCATGAGGAGGAGGGCATCATCGGCTTTGTCAAGGATTTGAACCGCAAAATCGAGGCGGTACATGACGTCGTATATTTTAAAGGAGAGGGCGAAGGAATTACGGTCGAAGCGGCGTTTCAGTATATTAATGAGTTCCGTGAAAATGTGCTGGGCTTTTGCAACAATATTTACAATGCAGAGGGCGGTACTCATCTGACCGGATTTAAGACTGTATTTACGACTGTAATCAATAATTATGCAAGAGAGCTTGGTATTTTAAAAGAAAAAGACGCCAACTTTACCGGCACGGATGTTCGTAATGGGCTGACTGCCGTAATTTCCATTAAGCATCCGGCGCCCAGATTTGAGGGTCAGACGAAGACGAAGCTTGATAACCAGGATGCGGCGCGCATTACCAGTAAGGTAACCGGGGAAGAAATTCAACTATATTTTGATAAAAATTTAGAAAATCTCAAGAAAGTGATTTCCTGTGCGGAGAAGGCAGCAAGGATACGAAAGACAGAGGAAAAGGCAAAGACAAACCTTTTAACGAAGCAGAAGTTTTCCTTTGATTCCAACGGTAAGCTGGCCAACTGTGAGAGCCGGGATGCATCTCTTTGCGAGATTTTTATTGTGGAGGGAGATTCTGCGGGTGGTTCGGCGAAAACTGCAAGGGACCGCAATTACCAGGCTATTTTGCCAATTCGCGGCAAGATTCTCAATGTTGAGAAGGCGAGCATTGACAAGGTGCTTGCCAATGCGGAGATTAAAACAATGATCAATGCGTTTGGCTGCGGATTTTCCGAGGGCTACGGCAATGATTTCGATATTACAAAACTCAGATACGACAAGATTATTGTTATGGCGGACGCGGATGTGGACGGTGCGCATATTTCTACCTTGCTATTGACCCTGTTTTACCGTTTCATGCCGGAACTGATTTTTGAGGGGCACGTCTATATTGCGATGCCGCCCTTGTATAAGGCAATTCCCAGCAGGGGTGAGGAAGAATACCTGTATGACGACATTGCCTTGAAGAAATATCGCAAACGCCATAAAGGTTCTTTTACCTTGCAACGGTATAAGGGACTCGGAGAAATGGACGCCGAACAGCTCTGGGAGACTACCTTGAATCCCCAGACGCGGATGCTTAAAAAGGTGGAGATTGAGGATGCCAGAATGGCGTCTGAGGTGACGGAAATGCTGATGGGCACTGAAGTGCTCCCGCGCAGGGAATTTATTCATGAGCATGCGCATGATGCAGAGCTGGACATATAGAAAGGAATAAACCATGGAGCAGAATGAACAGATTATCCGTACGGAATATTCGGAGCTGATGCAGAAATCTTATATAGATTATGCCATGAGCGTAATCGTGGCGCGGGCGCTGCCGGATGTGCGGGATGGCTTAAAGCCAGTGCAGCGCAGGACGCTTTATGATATGCATGAGCTGGGAATACGCTACGACAGGCCATATCGAAAATGTGCGAGGATTGTCGGCGATACCATGGGTAAGTATCATCCCCATGGGGACAGTTCCATTTATGAAGCGTTGGTAGTTATGGCGCAGGATTTTAAAAAGGGCCTTCCGCTCGTGGATGGACATGGGAATTTCGGCTCCATTGAGGGTGACGGCGCGGCGGCGATGCGTTATACGGAGGCGCGTCTTGAAAAAGTGACGCAGGAAGCATACCTTGCGGATTTGGACAAGGATGTGGTAGACTTCGTGCCCAATTTTGATGAGACGGAGAAAGAGCCGTCCGTATTGCCGGTGCGGGTGCCCAATTTGTTGATAAATGGCGCCGAAGGAATTGCCGTCGGTATGGCGACGAGCATTCCGCCCCATAATTTTTCCGAAGTGCTTGAGGGCGTCAAAGCTTATATGAAAAATCCTGATATTACGACGGCCCAGATGATGGAATATGTCAAGGGACCGGATTTTCCAACCGGAGGAATCGTCGTCAACCAGGACGATCTTCTGCAAATTTATGAGGGCGGAACCGGGAAAATCAAACTGCGCGGCAAGGTCGAAGTGGAACAGGCAAAAGGGGGCAGGCAGCGTCTGGTAATCACGGAAATTCCTTATACAATGGTGGGGGCAAATATCGGAAAATTTCTTATGGATGTTTACCATTTGGTGGAGACAAAGAAGACGACCGATATTGTGGATATTTCCAACCAGTCCTCGAAAGAGGGTATTCGCATTGTATTGGATTTGAAAAAGGGTACGGATGTGGATAATCTCTGCAATATGCTTTATAAGAAGACGCGTTTGGAGGACACGTTTGGCGTTAATATGTTGGCGGTGACGGATGGGAGGCCGGAAACACTGGGGCTGGTGCCGATTATTCGACATCATGTGAATTTCCAGTATGAGCTTGCCACAAGGAAATATCAGACGCTTTTGGCAAAAGAGCTGGACAAGAAGGAAGTTCAGGAGGGCTTAATTCAGGCGTGCGATGTGATTGACCTGATTATTGAAATATTGCGTGGTTCCAAGAATATTAAGGATGCTAAGGACTGTCTGATGAACGGTAACACGGAGAAGATTAAGTTCCGCTACAAAGGCTCGGAAGCCGACGCCAAGAATCTTTGCTTTACAGAGAGACAGGCTACGGCAATTCTGGAAATGCGCCTCTACAAACTGATCGGTTTGGAAATTGAGGCATTGATGAAAGAGCACGAGGCGACGCTTTCTAATATCGCTAAGTATGAAGAGATTCTCGGCAGCCGCAGCGCGATGGCAAAAGTGATTGTGAAGGAATTGACGCGTTTCCAGAAGGAATACGGGATGCCGAGAAAGACGAAAATTGAGAATGCCAAGGAAGCCGTTTACGAGGAGAAGAAAATCGAAGAGATGCCGGTGGTTCTGTTGATAGACCGTTTCGGCTATACAAGAACGATAGACGTCTCCACATACGAGCGCAATCAGGAGGCGGCGGACGGGGAGAATAAATATGTGATACGCTGTATGAATACAGATAAGCTATGTATCTTTACGAATAAAGGGCGCCTCCACACGGTAAAAATATTGGATCTTCCATATGGAAAATTCCGCGATAAGGGAACGCCGCTTGACAATATAAGTAACTATAACAGCAGTGAGGAGACGATTGTTTATATCAACAGTCTGGGCGGGCTTGTTGGCAGAATGCTTTTGTTTGTCAGCAGTTCCGGTATGCTGAAACAGGTGGAGGGCGCAGAGTTTGATGTGTCGAAACGAACGACAGCAGCGACGAAACTCAATGCAGGTGAAAGTCTCCTTATGGTAGAAATGTTGGCCAAGACAGAGGATGAGAGTATTGTTCTACAGACAGAAAAAGGGATGTTTCTGCGTTTCCCGGCGTCAAGCGTTCCACAGAAGAAGAAGGGAGCCATCGGCGTTCGGGGAATGAAAATAGATGATAAGGACAGTCTCAAATCGGCGTATCTTCTGGGCAATGAGGAGCGGGTGATTGAGGAAAAGGACAAGCAGATTATGCTGCACAGGCTGCGAATTGCCTGCCGGGACGGAAAAGGTGTGAAGAGATAATTAGGAGGCATCATGGACAGAGAGACAGATGTTGTAATTGTAGGAAGCGGGGCCGCCGGGCTGTTTAGCGCATTGCAGCTTCCGGAAAGTACCAAAGTGACTGTGATTACCAAAGACGAGGCAGAGAACAGCGATTCTTTCCTGGCACAGGGAGGAATTTGTATGCTGCGGTCTGAGGAGGACTATGAACCTTACTATGAGGACACCATGAAAGCGGGACACTACAGGAACAGCCCGGAATCAGTGGAAATGATGATACGCAGCTCTCAGCAGATTATTGAGCTTTTAATCAATTATGGCGTGGAGTTTGAGCGTCAGAACGGAGAGCTGGCATTTACCAGGGAAGGCGGACATTCGCGTCCGAGGATTCTATTTCACGAGGACATTACGGGCAAGGAGATTACCGGTAAATTGCTGGCGCAGGCCAGGCGGCGCAGTAATATCACGATTTATGAGCACACGGAGATGATAGACATTTTGTGCAAAGACAATGTTTGCTGCGGGATTGTGGTCGTGGACAGCCGGGGAAATGTGTGCGCTTTGCGGGCAAGGGATACGATATTTGCCTGCGGCGGTATTGGCGGCCTTTACCGCCATTCCACGAATTTTTCCCATTTGACAGGAGATGGGATTGCCATTGCGCTGCGCCATAACATAGCCTTGCGAGATGTGAACTTCGTGCAGATCCACCCGACGACTTTGTATTCTAAAAAACCAGGCAGGAGTTTTCTGATTTCGGAATCAGTGCGCGGAGAAGGGGCGCTGCTCTACAATGCCAGGATGGAGCGTTTTGTGGATGAGCTTTTACCGCGGGATGTGGTGACCCACGCGATCGAAGAGCAGATGAAAAAGGATGGAAAACCGTATGTGTGGCTGTCGATGGAGAAAATTGCTAAAGAAGATATCTTAGGACATTTTCCCAATATATATAAGCGTTGTCTCGAAGAGGGCTATGATGTGACAAAAGAATGCATTCCGGTGGTGCCGGGGCAGCATTACTTTATGGGGGGAATCCGTGTGGATTTGGAGAGCCGGACTTCCATGGAGCGTCTCTACGCAGTAGGTGAGACGAGCTGCAACGGTGTGCATGGCGCCAACCGTTTAGCCAGCAATTCGCTGTTGGAGAGTCTGGTATTCGCAAGGCGGGCTGCATTGGATATTGCAGCAGGCAAAAACAAGCATCAAGCGGAAGTTGAGGTAGAGTTTGAACCGCAAAAGTATACAGACAGGAAGAAAATGCAGCAGGAAAATAGGAAGTTAGTGCTGCAAGAAATAGAAAGGATGAAGAAGGCGTATGAACAACAACATAACCATGACGTTAAATGTGGATGAATTGATCCTGGGGGCGCTCAGGGAAGACATTTCCAGCGAGGATGTGAGCACCAACGCAGTGATGCGTAAGGCTCAGAAAGGGGAAGCACAGCTCATTTGCAAACAGGACGGTGTACTTGCCGGGCTTTTTGTGTTTCGCAGAGTGTTTGAACTCTTAGATGCGGATATTGAGGTAAAGTTCTCCTATGAGGATGGGCAAACAGTGAAAAACGGTGAAATTATCGGTACGATCACCGGCGATATCCGCGCGATTCTCTCAGGGGAGCGCACAGCGCTTAATTATTTGCAGCGTATGAGCGGGATTGCTACATATACGAATTCTATCGCCAAACTCTTAGAGGGCAGTAAGGTCAAGCTTTTAGATACCAGAAAGACAACGCCCAACAACCGTATTTTTGAAAAATATGCCGTCAAAACGGGCGGCGGTTACAACCATCGTTATAATCTTTCCGATGGAGTGCTTCTAAAGGATAACCATATCGGGGCAGCAGGAGGCGTGAAAGAGGCGGTGGAGATGGCGAAAGAGTACGCTCCCTTTGTGCGCAAGATTGAGATTGAGTGCGAGACGGTAGAAATGGTGCAGGAAGCTGTGGAAGCAGGTGCGGATATCATCATGCTGGATAACATGAGCGTGGAGGAGATGCAAAAAGCAATTGCAGTGATAGATAAAAGGGCAGAGATTGAATGTTCCGGGAATGTGACAAAGGAGAATATTGAGCGTTATATTTCTCTGGGCGTAAATTATATTTCCAGCGGTGCACTGACACATTCTGCACCGATTATGGACATTTCCCTGAAAAATTTGCATATTGTTTAAGCTGGAACCCAAAGGACAAGAGGAGGTAACGTATGGATATAGAAAACAGCAAATATGGGGCGCTTGCGGAAGAAAATTTCCGCAAAGGCTATAACTGTTCACAAGCGGTATTTCTCGCTTTCCGGGATTTATACGGCATGGATGAGAGAGCTGCGGCGCGCCTGAGCTCTTCCTTTGGCGGCGGTATGGGACGTTTGCGGGAAGTCTGCGGCGCCGTCAGTGGGATGTTTATGGCGGCGGGGCTTCTCTACGGTTACGATACCCCAGGAGCGCAGCAGGAAAAAGCAGAGCATTATCAGCGGGTGCAAGAACTTGCCAAGGCGTATGAAGAGGAGAATGGTTCGATTGTGTGCCGGGAACTGTTAGGGCTGACCGAGAAGCGGCAGGAGCCAACGCCGGAGAAGCGTACGGAAGGGTATTATAAGAAACGCCCCTGCCCCAAGCTGGTGCGGATGGCAGCGGCAATCATGGAGCAGTATATAGCGGAACATCCTTTGACGCTTTAGCGTGACAAGGTCTTTCCTATGCTCGCGGGAATAAAAAGGAAGCCAACATGACGGTAATTGGCTTCCTTTTGGTTTCATAGTAACAATGCAAGCATGATTCGCACATAATAATGCGATGGCTGAACTGTTACGTCTCATATATAAAAATTAAGCGATACTGTTGACAGCTTTTGTCAGACGGGAAATCTTTCTTCCAGCGGTGTTCTTGTGATACACACCTTTGGTAGCAGCTTTGCTGATCTTAGAAGTTGCAGCTTTCAATGCAGCCTGAGCAGCTTCTTTATCATTTGCAGCAATCGCAGCATCTACTTTCTTAATTGAAGTCTTCACAGCAGATCTGATTGATTTGTTGCGGGCTGTTCTTTTCTCAGTTACTAAGATTCTCTTCTTTGCTGATTTGATGTTAGCCAATCCGTACACCTCCCATTCGCAAAAATATGACTCACTGCAATCCCGAAAAAGGATTGCCTTGTGTTCTACTGTTGTTTCATTAAAGCCGGACACGGACGTTCTAATGTAAACATACTCATATAGTTTAGTCCCAAAAATTCTATCTGTCAATACATATTCTGCTTTTTTTTGCAAAAAATGTTACTATTCAAAATAGACACTTGTTGGAGGGACAGAGAATGAGTCAGTTTCAGGTGCGTACCGACCTGGCATTAGAAACCAGAGAAAAATTTGAGGAAGATAATGTAGAGATTAAAGGTGTGCGGGTGGAGGAGGAACACCGTAAGAAAAATGAGATAAAGATTACCACGATGGTGATTGAGACAGAAAATGGCGCCAAGGCGATGGGAAAGCCTAAGGGAACGTATATTACCCTGGAAGCAGCAAATATGGATTGTCAGGATGAAGATTACCACAGGGAAATTTCTGTTGAGCTGGCGCGGCTCATAAAACGCTTGCTGCCTAAGAAAAAAGATCCGCTCTCCGTGTTGGTGGCGGGGCTTGGGAACCGTGAAGTGACGCCCGATGCACTGGGGCCCAGAGTGGTAGACAATATCATGATCACCCGCCATGTGCTGAAAGAATTTGGAAAATATGCATTTGGCGAGGAGGAAGTCAATGCGGTCAGCGGGATTGTGCCTGGCGTGATGGCACAGACTGGTATGGAGAGCCAGGAGATTGTCAGAGGCGCGGTTGAGGAGACAAGGCCGGATGTGATGATTGCAATCGACGCATTGGCGGCGCGCAGCACGCGGAGGCTTGGCAGGACCATTCAGATTACAGATACGGGGATTAACCCTGGTTCCGGTGTAGGTAATCACCGTCACGGACTGTCTGAGGAAACCGTGGGAATTCCGGTAATTGCCATAGGCGTACCTACGGTGGTAGATGCGGCAACGATTGTCAGCGATACGATGCAGATGTTGATTCAGGCCATGGAAGAGCACAGTCATTTCCGCACGTTGAGCACCGGCTTAAACGCGTTGAATGATATGGAGAAATATGAGCTAATTCGGGAACTCCTTTCCCCGCAGTTGAACACAATGTTTGTTACCCCAAAGGATATAGATGAGTCCATCAAACGCCTGAGTTTTACCTTATCAGAGGGATTAAACATTGCCTTTGCATAAAATATTTTGTACAGGCATATATTTAAGTGTTACAAGGTTTTAAGAAAATGGCGCGGTTGTCCAAAGAACTGCCGGAACTGTGTTTTAACAATTCTTTGGCAGCCCGCCTAGTACAACGAAAATTAAGTCTTTGATATTATCAGTTACTTAATATTCGCTGTACTAGATAGGATAACTGAAATGGGGAAAGCTTTGATAAGGAAAAAAAAGAGGAAGGCAAAATATGGGCAGTTGCTGCTCGCCGTTCTTGGCGTGCTGTTTGTATTTGTCTGTTATCAGAACATGGCGTTCCTGGGAGACGTGCCTGCCCTTGGGCAGCTTGTGGGTTATGCCAGGGAGGAAATTGCGGTGTCTGCGTGGAAAAATTGTATGATGGCAATGGTCTGTGAGCAGAAGGAAGCCCCGCTTACATTAGAAAGCTTTCTTATGCAAAAGATTGAGGATTTTTATCCTATTTGTGCGTTTAATGAATCAATTGCAGAATACGATACGCAGATTGAAAGTGATTTGAATGCGGGTATGGTGGCGGAAAATGAACAGGAAAGCCATAGAGAAAAGGAAAAAGAGCAAAAGGAAGAGAAAAGCAAGAAGAAAAAAGAGCAGAAAAAAGAAGCAGAAAAGAAAGAAGAGGAAGACAAACAAACGGAGCAGGATAAAAAGGATGAGGCGACAGTAGCAGAAGCTGCGGAAGCTGCCGGGCAAGGGGGCAAGGCTGTTGAAATCCCCAGAGAAAAATTGAACGATTTTGATTACTTACTTCAGAATTTTTATCAGGTAGACCGTACTACGACGATTGACAGCAGTGAGCTCAATGCACAGGCTATGCTTGATAAGGATATGAAGCTGCAAGGAGGCAATGAGAATGTGCAGATTTTGATTTACCATACCCATTCTCAGGAAGGGTATGCGGACTCCGCACCGGGAGACCCGGCAAGCAGTGTAGTCGCTGTGGGGGAACGCCTGACGCAGCTTTTGACAGAGAAGTATGGCTTTCATGTGCTTCACCATACGGGAGAGTACGATGTGGCAGACCGCGACAATGCATATTCCTATGCAGGGCCGGCATTGGAGCAGGTTTTAGCGGAGAATCCCAGTATTGAGGTAGTGATAGACCTGCACAGGGATGGTGTGGCAGAGGGTACACATCTCGTCTCGGAAGTAAATGGGAAGCAGACGGCACAGATTATGTTTTTTAACGGATTGAGCCGGACAACGAAAAATGGCAACATTGCTTATTTGGCAAACCCCAATCTTGCGGATAACCTGGCATTTTCTTTCCAGCTCAAGCTGGCAGCGGAAGAATATTATCCTGGTTTTGCGCGGGCTACATATCTCAAAGGCTACCGCTATAATCTCCATTACCGTCCGAAAAGCCTTCTCGTGGAGGTAGGCGCCCAGACCAATACATTTGAGGAGGCAATGAATGCCATGGAGCCTTTGGCGGATATCATACATAGAGTGCTTGCGCCCTGAGGAAAGAAGGAGCTTACGATGCCAAAAGACAGAGGAATTGCCGTCCGTATTATGGAGTGGGAAGAATTAAAACAGAAAGAACGCAGCGATTCGGAGGAGTTGCTCATGCAGTCTGTACGCCGTTTGGAGCCGGCTTATTGGGTAGGAGTGAAATTTCTCGAGGACTGTCTATATGGGGCTTTCTGCTTTCATGAAAATGACAAAGTAAAGAGGCGGATTATGAGCGCGGCATTTCTGCTGAACGAACAGGAATTCCTGATGGTGATATTAAAGGATGAGAAGAACATGCTGCACAGGCAGCCATTGCCCGCTGGGGAAGGCGGGACGGAGGAAAAACTGGAATCCATCTTTGAAATTATTTTAAAGCAAGGGCAGCAGGCGGTGGAGGAGATGGAAAAATATTTGATAGATATGGAGCAGGAGATTGTAGGCGGCAGAATTAACCGGAATCGCAACCGCTCTATTTTTGAGTGCAAACGATTGCTGACTGTGTGGAAGAACGACTATGCCCAGTTTTTGAATATGGTGGAAGGTATCAATGGACTTGTGGACAAAAAGAAAGAGACGCAAGGGGCGGTGTTGAATGAGGAGACATCGTGCTATTTTCGTGTCTATGAGAATAAATTGCGCCATCTGACGGAAGAAACACAGTTCTTGTATGAAGAGCTTGTGCACATCCGGGAGGCATTGGACGCGGCGTTATCTTACGAACAGAACCGGATTATGAAATTGTTTACTACAGTAACGACAATTTTTATGCCGCTGTCGCTGATTGCCGGATGGTATGGTATGAATTTTGAGGGGATGCCGGAGTTACACTGGAAATATGGTTATTTGTTTGTATCTGTCTTGAGCGTCTTGGTGGTGGCTGCGTGTTTCTGGTTCTTTCGCAAGAAAAAGTTATTTTGATATTATGAAAAAAATATATGGAGATTTGTTTAGATGTGAATGT
>CAJUTD010000063.1:0-7070 GCA_910589635.1 uncultured Lachnospiraceae bacterium
ATACAGTCCTTGGAGAGGGACTATAAACACTACTACTATATAATACGAGGAGAATTATTATGCCAATATCATTGTATGAGGCAATCTGGATTTTTTTGATATATGCATTTTTGGGCTGGGTTTGCGAGGTGGCTTTTGCTGCATTCCGTTCTCATTCATTTGTAAACAGGGGATTCCTCAATGGCCCTCTTTGTCCAGTTTATGGTTTTGGGGTTTTGGCGGTTATTGTTATTTTATATCCTCTGAGGCATAACTTCTTTTTATTGTTTTTCGGTTCTTTTGTCCTTGTATCTGCAATTGAGTTTTTTACTGGTTTTTTGTTAGAGAAGCTTTTTCATAATAAATGGTGGGATTATTCGGAGAGGAAATTTAATATCCGAGGATATATCTGTCCATTATTTTCACTCCTTTGGGGTCTAGGCTGTACGCTTGTACTAAAAGTGTTTCACCCCATAGTGTATCGGGGGATTCGTCTTTTGCCCCAATTGCCGGGCGCTATCGCACTTTTTATTTTATGTCTGGTATCTGCGGTGGATTTATCCATTACTGTGGCAAACATTCTCCGATTTAACGAAAGACTACAGCTTTTGGATGAAATTGCCGGCAAGATTAAAGTCATCTCCGATGAAATTGGAGAAAATATATATGAAGGCGTTTCGGTTGCCGTGGAAAAGGGCGGGGAATTAAAGGAGAACATCTATGAGGGTGTGACAGTTGCTGTGGAAAAAGGCGAGGAGCTCAGAGAGAGCTTTGATATCAAGGCGGCGGAGATAAAGAATGCCCTCCTTGAGAAGAAAGCAGAGCGCTTAAAGCTCCAGCAACAGTATAACCGCTTGTTATCAGAAAATGTCAGTTTTGGCATGAAGCGTATTATGCGGGCGTTTCCCCGCATGAAATCAAATGCTTACCAAGAAGCTTTGTTAAAATGGAAACATTATTGGGGGGATAAGCGACGGAAGTTATAAAAATAAATTCTGGAAACAAGGAATAAACTGCCTTAATCGTACGACAATACGGTTGAGGCAGTTTTGTCTATATAAATCTTTTTCTTTCGCTAAATTTTCCGGCAAAATCTTAAATTATTGCTACAATCTTAAAAGAATACTATATTTTGCGTAAATAATCCTTGCTAAAATTAATTATTATTACAATCGGCGTAAAAGGAGGATAAAGCATGAAGAAGAAAATATTAGCTATGGTATTGAGCCTGGCTATGGCAGTCACTATGCTGCCGGCGGCGTCAGTGCAAGCGGAAGGCGGCGTTACGACGGCTGCGGCAACGCAATTGTCAGAACAGGCGGCAGATTTTGGACCGCAGGCAACAACAGTTAGTTCGAGTGGAACTACAGGAGATAGGAATCTGGAATCCATTAGGGACGCAAAGTGGGAACCGAAAGGGAATATGGGAAATCTGTCAACTTATGTTCCTGGTAATCAAGGATGGGGAAACTGGGGCATGCAGGTTCCAGCAGAAAATTATTATTATGTGCAATACGACTGGGCACAAGCCGTTACAACAAACTGGATGCAGCTTTACTGGTGGGATGATAACGGTGGATTAGGTGCACCTGCCGAATTGAAGATTTTATACAAAGACGCAAATAGTGTTTCCGGTGATGATGCAGTCTGGAAAGAAGCTGCAATGATAACAGATTTTAGCACTGCCAAAGCATTGGGACAGTACAATGTGATTAAGTTTGAAGAGATTTCAGCAAAATCCATTCGTCTTGCCATGCAAAAACGTGTACCGGATGCTGAGCGTCCTTCTATTAATGGAATTGGTATCTGTCGCTGGAAGGTTATGGAAGCTCTCTCAGATGACGATAAGGATAAAGCTGCATTAACTTTGCCGGAAAAGACAGATGAAGATTTTTCGCTTCCAGCTACTACGTTAAGCGGAAAATCCCTTACATGGGAATCTTCAGATCCAACTACGATAACGGTTGAAGGTAATACAGCAAAGGTCGCCAAGGTAAATGCTGAGACAGCTGTTACAATGACGGCTAAAGTAAATGGAGAAGTTTTTAAAACTATTATAGTCAAAGTTATGCCGTCTGCTGAGAAGATCGACCTTGCAACAATTACTGTGCCGGGTTATCCGTATACTACGGAATATAATGGAGCGGATCAATGGCCTGTAGGAGTAGGTCAGGTAATAGTTGGTGACGTTACATTAAGAGAATGGACGAATTATACCTGTAGCGGAACTTTTCAGTCACTGGGCGTAAAAAATGCAGGAGAAAGAACGGTTATTCTCACGGCAAAGGAAGGCGACAAGCTCTGTACTGGAAGTAAAACATTGACTTATACGATTACTCCTAAAGCATTGGCCGATGAAAATGTTACATTAGAGCAGGAAGAATATACATATGTGGAAGGCGCGGTAATGGAACCTGCAGTAACTGTGAAAGTGACATTGAACGGAGAAGAGACAACATTAGAAAAAGACACAGATTACACAGTAACATACAGCAACAATACTGCACCAGGAGCTGGAACAGTAACAGTAACAGGCAAAGGCAATTTCGGCGGTACCATTCAGAAGAGTTTTTCCATCAATGAGGCAGGAAAGACAGCGATAGGGGCGGCAGAAGTTACATTGGAGAAAGATGTTTACTTAGAGACCGGCGCGGCTATTGAACCTGGCGTTACATCTGTTGTTTTAGGTGAGAAGGCTCTGGTAAAAGACACAGATTATACGGTGTCATATATTAACAATGAAGTTCCGGGAACCGCAGAGGTTGTGATTGCCGGCAAAGGCGATTATACAGGAAGTGTGAAGAAAACCTTTACAATTCAGAAAGACTTGAATAAGGCGGATGTTACCTTTACCAATAACGGTATCTATGAATATACGGGAGAGGCAATTGCCCCTGTTATCCAGGTTGTAAAATATGGCGGCAAAGACTTAGCATACAATGTAGATTGGGTGCCGGTAATGCCGGAGGGTGAAGTAATCAATCCCGGCGTATACGAGATGGGTATCACATCCGAAGGGATCACAGGCAATGCCTGCGGCGGAAGCAAGACCGTTACATTCAAGGTTGTGAAGAGATTGACGGAAGCAGACGTTACGGTAAATGGCGAGTACATGCAGACGGGGGCTCAGATTAAGCCTGACATTACCGTCAAAGTAACCTTAAAAGAAGATGGGCAGGATGTTGAAAAGACATTAGTAAAAGATACAGATTACACGGTAGAATACGGTGAGAATAATACCGTAGGAGAAGAAGCGGGAACGGTAATTGTCAAAGGTAAGGGAGATTACACCGGAACTGTAACTAAGAAATTCGCTATCAAAGAAGACCCTAGTTTCAATGATAAGATTGATTTAGGCAGGGTTGCGGTAACATTCCCCAATGAGGGCAAATATGAATATACAGGTGCAGAGATTCAGCCGATAGCAACAGTAAAAGACGGTGAGGCATCATTGGCTTATGGAAGTGATTTTACAGCAGAGTATCCGCAAGATGTAACGAGCGTGGGCGAAAAGTCAGTGACTGTTAATCCTGGAAGCAATGGCAAGTACAGGAACAGTAAGACAGCGGTTTATGAGATTAAGGCAAGGACGCTGACAGACAGCAATGCGCAAGTGACCCTTACGATGCCTGAAAATGTAGAGGAAGGCACACAGATTAAGCCGGAAGTGTCAGTGAAAGTGACAGTCAACAATTATGCAAATGAGTGGTATCAGGAAGGAAATGCAACCATCACCCATGATCTTGTAAAAGATACAGATTACACAGTAGAATATGGCGAGAATAAGACGCCGGGCGCAGATGCGGGTTCTGTAACCATTACAGGAAAAGGAAATTTTACCGGAAGCGTAGTAAAGAAATTTGATATCCCTGGCTCCGGGCAGGAAGTGACAAAGACGGATTTGAAAGATGCAGTCATTACAGTTCCAAACTGTACTTACAATAAAAAGGCACAGACTCCGGCTGTCACAGTAAATCTGGGAGACAAAACTTTAGTAAAAGATACAGATTATACTGTTTCTTATGCTAACAATACCAATGCCGGAACGGCAAAGGTGATTATTACTGCCAAAGAGGGCAGCGCTTATAGCGGAACGGCAGAGAAGAGTTTTACAATCAATAAAGCGAATGCTACAATTAAGGCAAAGAACATCACCAAGACGGCCGGCGAGAAGAACTTTAGTTTTGGCGCTTCTGTGAACAGTGGTGGGAAATTGAGTTACAAATCGTCGAAAACAAAGGTTATCAAAGTTGTTAAAGGCAAGGCTCAGATAACTGGCGTTGGAACATCAAAGATAACCATATCGGCAGCAGCTACAGCAAATTATAAGGCGGCTACTAAGACAATAAATATTAAGGTTAATAAGCCTAAGAAAGCAACGCTTTCCAAAGTTGAGAGCAAGAAGTCCGGCCAGTTGAAAATATCCTGGAAGAAGGATGCGAAAGCAGCAGGCTACAAAGTAATCTATTCCACCGATAAGAAGTTCAAGAACAAAAAAGTTACCAAGACTGTCACGATTAAGAAGAATAAGACTGTCAGCAAGACCATCAAGAAGCTGAAAAAAGGCAAGAAATATTATGTAAAAGTATGTTCTTATGCAAAGATTGGTAAGAAAGAAGTTCTTGGCAGTTACAGTAAGGTGAAGAGTGTGAAGATTAAGAAATAGAGATTTCGTGGACGAACACGGTAAAAGGCCGCTCCTGTTGGGAGCGGTTTTTTGCTGCATGCAATTCCATAACCTTAAATATCTGCTACAACCTTAAAAAAGTGTCATTTAGCAGGTTCAAAATAGTTGCTATAATTAAAATCATTATGAGAAGTGAAAAGGAGGAATGAGGATGAAACGAAGAGTTTTAGCCATGGTATTAAGCATGGCTATGGTATTCACAATGCTGCCGGCAACAACGCTTCAAGCAGAAGAGAACGTTACGGCAGAATCTGTGGAGAGAGCCGATGCGGAGTGGGGAGAAAACCTTGCGCGCAGTGCAACGGCCAGTGCAGCGCATAATAACACGCAACCGGCGGCTATCAATGACGGAGCGTTGGCAAATGGGAATCCTGCTACCAGCTGGAACTGTTGGAACGCCCCGGAATCCAGTTATCCGATGCCGGTAACGCTTACATGGAGCGCACCGCAGAAAGTTGCGTCCATGCGCGTGATGTGGTGGTCGGACGGCGGCGGCGTTACATGGCCGTCTAACGCTAAGGTACAATATCTGGATGGAAGTGAATGGAAAGATATTGCAAATGCAGGCACTGAGCACGGAGGATTTAACGGCGACAGCGGCATTTGGAATGTTGTGAATTTTAAGAATCCGGTTACTACCACAGCATTGCGTATGCTGGTAGGCAGGAATGTACAGGGTACAACCGGAGTCGGCATCAGTGAGTGGGAAGTCTATGGCAACATAATCAAAGAAAAACTTACCCAGGCACAAATCACTGGAGCAAGTAAAGTAGTCGTAGGAGAGAAAGAGAAGTATGTTGCAGGAACAGTGCCATCACTGTTGGCGTCAAGCGCATCTTATGAGTGGTCAGTTGTTCCGGCAGATGTAGCTGTAATTGAAGGGAATGCTTCAGGAAGCGTTGTTTCAGTAAAAGGATTAAAAGAAGGCCAGGCGACGTTGAAGCTGAAAGCAACGCATGAAGGCGTCAGCCAGGAGACAGAAATGGCTATCCGCGTGCGTTTGGAAAAGATTCAGAGCATAGACACTTACAGGACGGCTACGGCTGCCGGCGTCGCACCTATCTTGCCGGATTCTGTAGTGGCAAATGGGCTGGAATTTGACGAACCGACGCCGTCTTTAAAAAGTACGACAAAGCCGGATTTTGATTTTGCAGAAGAATTTAATTCCCGTCTGATCCCTGTTACATGGGAGACAGTTGATGCGGCAAAATATGCAAAGGGGCAGGAAGGAAAAGCCTTCACTGTCAAGGGAACAGCTACTTATGATAATAAAGATTATGTGGCGACTGCATTGGTAACCGTCAAAGAGGCTGCCGCTGCTGCAGAGTCTAACAGCAGCGTTACGTTTGAAAACGTACAGTTAAACGATGTTTTCTGGGCGCCTAAACAGGAAATCAACGCCAAGAATTCTTTGAAGAAGGCTATCACAGAGATTGAAAAAGCATCCGGTGGAGAGCCTAATTATGACAATGCAATAAAGAAGCTGAATGGTGAGACGGATTACGATGCGTTTAATGGGTATGTGTTCCAAGACTCTGATATTTATAAGAGTATCGAGGCAATTTCCTATACGCTTTCGGCGACACAGAATGACAATGATCCGGAAATGGCGGAGACCAGGAAGTTTTTGGAGGATAAGCTCGACAGCTGGATTCAAAAGATTGAGAAAGTACAATATGCAGACGGTTATATTGACACATTCTTTACTTTGCGCAGCCAGAGTTCCAGCGGCGGCGGTTCACCGGGAACACACCGTTGGCTGAACCTCTCCAACCATGAGATGTACAACGCAGGGCATTTCTTAGAGGGCGTCGTTGCGTATACACGTTACCGTGAAGGGATTGGCAAGCCGGATTATAGGCTGTATGTGGCAGGAAAAAGATTTGCAGACCATATCGTAGAGACATTCGGGCCGGCAGGAAAGAGGCATGAAGTACCGGGACATGAAGAGATCGAGCTGGCATTAGTGAAGTTTGGCAAACTTGCAGAAGAGTATGAAGGGAAAGGAGCCGGACAGGATTATTACGATACCGTTAAGATATTGATTGACAGGCGTGGCGAGGACAGAACCCTGCGTGAAAGCGGCTACAAGGCTGGAACGTATTCACAGGATGCAACGCCGTTTAAAGAAGAGACAACCGCAGTAGGCCATGCAGTGCGCGCCAATTATTTCTATACGGGCATTACGGATATTGCAACCTTGCTGCCGGATGGAAATGCTGACAGAGACGCTTATCTCAACAGTTTAGATACCATCTGTGACTCTGTTACAGAGAAGAAGACTTACATAACAGGCGCAATTGGAACAACAACTCCCGGAAGCGATTCTGAAGGATATGGTAAAGAATATGATTTACCGCCAGGACAGTCTTATGCTGAGATTTGTGCAGCGATTGCAGCTGCA
>CAJUTD010000063.1:7080-18429 GCA_910589635.1 uncultured Lachnospiraceae bacterium
ACTGGAACCAGAGAATGAACTTGCTGCATGAAGATGCGAAATATGCAGATATGGTAGAGAGAAATCTCTATAATTCTATTCTGGTAGGAACGAACTTAGACGGAAACCGTTTCTATTATAGTACTTTGCTGGAAGTAAACAATGGACAAAAGCGTTCAGAATGGTTTGGATGCGCTTGCTGCCCGCCGAACCTGATGCGTACGATTGCAGCTGCAAGCGGTTATATGTACACAGTACATAACAATGATCTGTTTGTAAATATGTATATCGGAAGTAACGGTAAGGTGAATGTGGGCGGCACACAGGTTACCTTGAAGCAGGAGACCAAATATCCCTGGGAGGGAACGGTTAAGATGACTGTCAGCCCGGCAGCAGAGAAAGCATTTACCATGAAGATCCGTATCCCCGGATGGGTAAATGAACAGAAAAACAAGACCGTTACGATTAAGGTAAACAACACGCCTGTAAGCGCAGTGGCAGAGAAAGGTTACGTTGCGATAAACAGGACATGGAAAGCCGGAGATGTAGTAGATATTGATATGCCGATGGAAGTCCGCAAGACAGAATCCCATCCGCTGGTAGAGGCAACGCAGGGAGAAGTTGCATTGCAGAGAGGCCCGGTTGTATATTGTATGGAAAAGGCCGGCAACGCACAGTTGAATGCAAATATCAGCAACTTTGACCCATTGAACTTTGTAATTCCAAGAGATGCAGAATTGACAGCAACTTATAACAAAGATTTATTAAACGGAGTAGTAGAGATTACAGGCGATGTTAAATATCAGAATGGCAGCAGCCTGGTTGATGCGAAATTGCAGGCAATTCCATACTATGCATGGAATAACCGTGGAGATGATGCAGAGTTTACAGCAGGGGAAGCATCTCCTAAGAACAGTTCTTCCAAGATGCTGATATGGACAACCGCGTCAGCGGCAACATCCGGCGGCGACATTACATCGCCTGATGATGGAAAACCGGAAGTTCCGGTGGTTCCGATTCCGCAGCTCCGTAAGTATGCAACTCCATCTGTAAACCATGTCGGATGGGGAATGGGAGCTGAGAATTTTGCAGATGATGATATGGCAAGTTTCTGGAACGGCCATAATGACGCAAATCTTGCAACTACAGACCAATGGATGATGTATGATTTTGGGCAGCAGAAAGTTAAGATTAATGGATCAACAATCGACTTTTATGATAATACGACTACCGGTGATGGAGGCGTTATGAAACCGGACGGCCTTACTATCCAATATGAAGACGCTAATGGTGAGTGGAAAGAAGTCGCAAAATCAGGCGAGTATGAATTTGTGGAAATAGAACCGCAAAGAAAGACTTTTCGGGTAGAAGCTGCATTTACAGAGGTAGAAACTTCTAAAATTAAAGTTACGCTTCACAATGGAACACTTAACGGTGAGAGGAAAGCGGTTGCCGTTTCCGATTGGAAATTATCAGGAGATTTGGCGGCGACAGAAGAGTCAAAGGCAGAGCTGACAAACAAGGTTAGTGAGATTGAGACAGCTGTAAGCGGCCTCAAAGAAGAAGACTACGTTGCAGACAGCTGGGCAGCTTTGCAGAAGGCGCTGAGCGACGCTAAGGCAGCGGCAGAAAATGAAAATACAGGAATGATTGCGGGTGCAGAGGCTCAGAAAGCGTTAGTAGAAGCATTTGCGAAATTGGACAAAAAGGCAGATGCGTCAGTGACTAAGTCACTGGAAACGTTGATTACAAAGTATGAATCTGAGCAGGCAACATACGCAGCTGCAAGCTGGACAGAGTTTGCCAAAGTGCTGGCGGAAGCAAAGAAAGTACTGGACGAAGGCGCCGGAACTGCTGCCATCAATGAGGCAAAGAAGAATCTGACAGAAGCGGCACAGAGTTTGGATAAAAAGGCGGAGGCTAGCGCAGTCAACGATTTGAAAGCAGCTGTAGCGGGTTATACAGAAGCGCAGTATACAGCTGCGAGCTGGGCGAAGTTTAGAGATGCTTACACGAAAGCAGATACTGTGGCAAAGAGCACCGATCCGGGACAGAAGGAAGTGGAGGCAGCAGCAAGTGCATTAAGAGCGGCTGAGTCTAAGCTGGATAAAAAAGCTACGGCTGCATCCGTATCAGCTCTGAAGAGTCAGGTAGCATCCTTTGAAGAGGGAGATTACACGGCGGAGAGCTGGAAACGTTTCGCTTACACTTTGAAAGAAGTGGAGGCAATAGCCAATGGAACCGATCCGGGACAAAAGGTCATAGACGCAGCAAAGATTTCTCTGGAGACAGCGAAGGATAAACTGGAAATGAAAGCGTCAGCTGCTTCTGTTACTAAGTTAAATGAGGAAATTGAAAAGGTGAAAGCGTCCTGCAATCAGGCTGACTTTACGAAGGAAAGCTGGGCAGATTTCCTTTTGTTACTGGACAACATAAAGAAGAGCGCAGAAGGCAGCGCTGCCAGCCAGACGGCAATAGATGCATTAATTGCCGGAATAGATGACACAAAGGCGGCATTAGAGAAAAAGGCTTCTGCTGCGGTTGTACAGGAATTCAAGAGTACTTTAGATACTTATAAGCAGAAGTATAAAGAAGAAGATTATACAGAAGCGAGCTGGGCAGAGTTAGGAAAAGTATTGAAGAGAGCCGAAGAGGTAGCAAACGACCCAGGCGAGAATACGATCAAGAAAATACCGGCAATGTTAGAAGAGGCTGCCAAAAAGGTAGTGACAATGGCTTCTTATAACAAAGTGGCGGATGCGGTTGCCGAAGCCAATAGCCTCAAGCAAGAGCACTATACAGCAGACAGCTGGGCGGCATTTAACGAGGCAGTGGCGGCAGCCAAGAAAGCCATGAATGATAAGAATATCACACAGGCACAGATGGACGCGCTGCCGGCTGCCTTGGCGGAAGCAAAGGGCAAGTTGGTGGAAGTACCGGCAAGCGAGCAGGCAGTAAAAGATTTGGGCGCTTCCGTTACAGAGGCCCAGGGCAAGTATAATCAGACAAAGTATACGGTCGATAGCTGGAAGAAATACGCGGATGCCCTGGAAGCAGCGAAGAAAGTTACAGGGAATAAGGATGCGACACAAAAACAGGTAGATGATGCAATGGAAGCTTTAGAGGCGGCCATTAAAGGACTAAAAGAACAGACCCCGTCGCAGAGTAGCGTTGATAAGAGGTCGCTCAATGCATCTATCACTAAGGCGAAGGCAAAGAAGCAGATTGACTATACATCTGCAAGCTGGAAGAAACTCAAGGCTGCACTGACAGCAGCGCAGAATGTTGCAAAGAATGCGAAAGCAACACAGTCTCAGGTGAATACAGCGAAAAAGAACCTCGATAACGCAGTGAATGGCCTTGTGAAACTGAAAGCATCTTCCACCAAGAAATTGACTTTGGGCGTAGGAGAAACATACTCCGTAAAGACTAAGAACTGCACATATTTAAGCTCCAACACGAAGATTGCTACTGTAAGTTCTAAGGGGCTTGTGAAGGCTAAGAAGACGGGAAGCGCAGTTGTCAAGGCAATACCCAAGACTGGAAATAAGGCGAAAGTATTTAAGATTACCGTCAAGAAAGCGCCGAAGAAGATTACCAAGGTAACCTTCAATAAGAAAGCAGTTAAGAAAAATAAAGCGACCTTGAAGAAAGGCAAGAAAGGAACCTTTAAGGTAACGCTTCCCAAGGGAACTGCAAGCCAGATTAAGTATACTTCTTCTAAGAAGAAAGTTGCTACCATAAGCTCTAAGGGTGTGGTGAAAGCGAAGAAGAAAGGTAAGACAGTCATCACGATTAAAACGTTCAATAAGAAGACGAAGAAGATCACACTTACCATAAAATAGTATAAGAAATGGAAAATCCCCGACTGTAAAATCTACAGCCGGGGATTTTAAAGTGTGTTATAATGAACGTAGAAAATATTTGGAGGTTTTGTAATGGAAGTCCTGATTGTGGAAGACGACGCATCCATAGCAAATTTAATAAAGATGAGTTTGGCTGACGTAGGTTACGAATGTACCTGCGCTTTTGACGGAGCGGCAGGGGCGGATTATATAGAAAATAAAAGTTTTGACTTAATCATTTTGGATATTATGCTGCCGGAAATTGACGGTTATGAACTGTTGGAATATGTCAAGCCAATTGGTACGCCGGTCATATTCCTAACGGCGAAAAGCGGGGTGAACGATCGTATCAAGGGGTTGAAACTTGGCGCGGACGATTATATCGTCAAGCCATTCCAGATAGGGGAACTGCTCGCCCGTGTGGAAGCGCTGCTCAGAAGATGCCATAAAGGAAATGGCAGACTTGCTTTTCTTGATGTGGAGATTGATCTCAATTCCCGGACAGTAAGCAAAGGTGGAAAGCCTGTGGAACTTACTGTGAAGGAATTTAACCTTCTGGTGGAGCTGGTACGGAATAAGAATATCGCCTTATACCGGGACAAGCTGTATGAGAAGGTGTGGGGAGAGCCCTATATGGGCAATACGCGCACACTGGATTCCCATATTCAACGCCTCAGGCGCAAACTGCAATGGGAGGATCATATTAAGACGGTATTTCGGATCGGATATCGGTTGGAGGATGGAAAATGAAACTGTTCCATAAAATATTGTTGTGCTTTGTCGTGGTGTTTAGCATTACATTCCACGCCGCCGGATATTTGCTGATAAACTATTCCTATGAAAATGTGATGGAACAGCAAAAAAAGATTGCGTATCAGGATTATCTGCACAACCGGGATATCTTGCAGTCGATTCTCTATACGGATGAAGAGTTTTTTATTAAAAATATAAAGAATTACGGATTGGTTTACGAAAACGTCCTAAAGAATTTCACGGTTCCGATTAACCTGTATAGTACATTTAGCGACAACTCAGTCGACGTCATCGGGATAGACCGGGATTTGCTGACAATGGAATATTCTACCGGCAGTTTCGTGACAGACTGGAAGTCTTTGTATATTTGTGAGAAAGAACAGGGACGCACTATTTTTGAGTGTAGATTTTTTGAGGGAAATGAGGAGAAGGTTGCTTTCCATGTTTTAAATAAAAATGGAAAAAGTTATATTTTCATGTTTGGTTCTGTCCGGCTGGAAAATGCACATATATTTTTGCTCACACAGACGGATATCACGGCTGCAATCAGCGCCCAAAAAAATATGGCCGCCTATTTTCAGCGCGTGTATATCCTCATACTGTGCATCAGTTTTCCTGTTATTTTTCTGTTGACAAGGGCGCTTACTTCACCCATCCGAAAAGTTGGGGAAGCGGCTGAGAGAATTGCCGGGGGCAATTATTCCCAGAGAATCCATGTGAAGGGAAAAGACGAGATTGGCGAGCTGGCGGGTAGTTTTAACCACATGGCGCAGCAGGTGGAGGATAAGATTGTACAGCTTTCTGATATGGTAAGGCAGAAAGAGGATTTTACAGCAAATTTTGCGCATGAACTGAAAACGCCGATGACTTCTGTCATTGGCTATGCCGATATGCTCTATCAGCGTAAGCTGCCGAGGGAGGACGTAAAGAGGGCGGCCGGCTATATTCTGGATGAGGGTATGCGTTTGGAATCGTTGTCATTGAAATTGATGGATCTATTCGTGCTGGACAGGCAGGATTTCCTGTTGGAAGAACTCTCGGCGCCGGAAATGTTTAAAAACATACGCCCAGGGATTGAACCGTTATGCAAAAAATACGGCGTGATTTTACATATGGCGATGGAGGAGGGCATAATCCGGGTGGACTTTGACCTGTTTAAGACACTGATATTGAATCTTGCAGACAATGCCGTCAAAGCGGGCGGCAAAGACCTGTGGCTAAGCGGTAAAGCAGAGGGGAACTCTTATCGGATAGAAATCAGGGATAATGGAAGGGGAATACCCGAGGAAGAACAGGGAAGGATAACGGAGGCATTTTATATGGTGGACAAATCCCGCTCCAGAAAACAACATGGAGCTGGGCTTGGCATGACGCTTGCGGCAAAAATTGCTGAGAATCATGGCGCAAAGATGGAGATTGACAGCGATGGAAAGACGGGAACAACAATTTGTCTGGCATTCGCACTGGTAAAAGGAGGCGGGAATGAAGAAAATATCTATAAAGAAGCGCCATAAAGAAAAGAATAATAGCGTTTCTTATCAATATTCTGTCCTTACGATATTTTTGGCCGTTGTTTTTTCTCTGGGCAGCATGGCGGGCGTAAATCTGATTCTGCGGGCAAGGGAACATCAGCTTTTGTCAGAACATGGGGAAATTATGGCGGAAACTGAAATTAGCGAGTGGCAGAAACGGGCAAATATCTCAATAGCTCAGATGGAGGAAGTCGTAAGCAGTTGGGGGGAATCTAAAATGATTGCCCATAACCCGGTAAATAAACAGATTTCTATGGAGGAGGCAGTGAAAGCGGGCAAGGTATGGCTTACGCGCATGGGTTTTATAGGGTATAACTGGGATGAGGAGGAGAAAACCCCAATAAGCTCCGTGTATGCAATACTTGGCGCACAGAAAGAGTTGGAAGAGGTACGGATAGAGCCATATTACAGTTTCTGGAAAGTGAATATTTCCGGCCAGTCCCTGGGAGCTGTTTTATATGTAAATGCAGTAACAGCACAAGTTTGGTGGGCAGAGCTTACTCTCTATGAAGATTTGCCGGAGGAACTGCCATACTGGAAATTGAAGGACGTTATAGAATTCTCTGGCTTGGAGCCTTATTATAAGGGAGCCGTACGCAATGAGGAGGAGACGGAGGCAACCTGGAATGTCAAGGATAGCCGGTTATATGCCTGGATGGAGTTTTCCCATCGCGAAGGCAGAGGTTACAAAAAAGAGATTACGGGAGGCGACGAGGAAGTGATTAATGACGATGTAATTATGAGGGAGAGCGTTCAGTTAAACATGGGTTTGGCAACGCGGAAAGAAGATTTACAACTTTGACACAACTTTGATGAAAGTAAGACGCAACACTCAGGTAAGATAAATATATCCTGCCTGAGTGTTTTTTATTCCCGTGAGCAATGAGGAAAATAGACATGCTTGCATGGATATTTGACGAATGCCGCGAGGGTAAGTGCCCTTTGGGTGCAAATACCCCGCCCCTTGGGGCGGAAAGAACAAGCTAGGTCATGCCCCGTAGCTTGCTGCGGGGTATTTGACTCTATAGGGAGCCCCAGCGGGCTTGCTCACTTTTTTCTCTTATAGGAAAGACCTTGTCACGCTAAAGCGTGAAAGTGTCTTTCTATAAGAGAAAAATAACAAATATGCGCACTCGCACAAGAGGAAATTATTGCTTCGCAATTGTGCTCGGCGCAGCAAAACGTCCAAGGTCTACGCTTCGCTTCGGTCCGCGCTAAACGGACATCCCCCGGATGTCCAGCGCCCTCATGAATGAGGGATTTAGGGAGTTGATGCGGACTTGTCCGCTTTGTTTTAAAAAGCATAAGGCAGGAAATATTTGGGATTGGAGATGAAAGAGGATATGAAAAAAACAACTGCCTTAAAAACGCTGCTGCGCGCCCCCGTAAAGACGTTGCTGACGCTCCTTCTGATTGCAGCGGCTTCGTTTGCGCTGTTTTCCCGTATTACGGATTATGCCGTCACTACGCGGGAAAATAAGGAGGTGGAAAAATTTTACCATGCAGATGCAAGCCTCAGCAATTATGTGCGGAGTACGTTCGTCGAGACGGAGTATGTCAATTCACCGGATGGGACAGTGTCAACGGGTTATGGTTTCTGGTATAAGATGGAGCAGAAACCGGAGCCGACGAAGGCACAAATGGAAACATTCAAATCCTTACCTGGCGTGACGATTGCAGATAAGCATTACCTGGCAGCAGGACGGGTGGAGGACTATAAACGTCTGAACCGCTCTAGTGGGTATGTCTTATTTGAAGGAACATATAAAGGATATGAAGATGAAAACAGCAATCCATCCATCCTGCGCGACCATATCAACCTGAAATTTGACGACGTCAAGGTAATTGGCTGCGATGGAGGGCCTGAGATTAAGCGCTCTTTCAACGTGCCGTATATCCCTCTGGGGGACATGTATTATGCAAAATCCCCCTATACACGGGAGTTCTACGAGAAGCTGAAGATAGGGAGCAGATGCCTGATGCTGGCGTTAAATTCAGGGTATAAGCATGAATCGGCCGGTGATTCAGGAATTCGTTTCTACCCTCAGGATTGGGGAGAGGGTTCTCTCACGGTAATAGATGGGGAGCCGGATAACTATCTGGAGACGGAACCGTTTGCCCGCCAAAAGTCCTGGCTGGACGCAATTGAACACAACCAACATGTTTTCGAGATTGAGTATACCTCGGATATGCGCATGATAACAAGGGGAAATATCATTTCTCAGGGGCGCCTTTTTACACAGGAAGACAGGGACGTCTGCGTTGTAAGCGAGGATTTTCTGGAAGAATATGGACTGTCGGTCGGAGACAGCATCCGGGTACGGCTGGGAGACCAGGTCTATCATGATTTTCTAGGTGCGCTTGCAGAAACAGACACAGAGGATGAAAAACAGATTATTTACCCTGGGAAGATACCGGAATATGTGAAAACTGTGGATGTTACGATTGTCGGCGCCTATGCCGATCCGGACAAGAATGCAATATCTCCATTAGATCCCAATAGGATTTATCTGCCATCCGCTCTTATGCCGGAGGAAATGAAAGCTATGGAGCCGAAGTTCAGCGATATCACCCTCTTTGTCGAGAACGCCCGTGACATAGAGGCGTTCCACGAAGCAGCAGTAGCGTTTGCAGAAGAGGTGGGCTGTGATTTGGAATATTCAGACGGGGGATGGCTGGAGGTAAAAGACAGCCTGCGCATGGGGGCGCTGACCTCCTTTTTAACGACTCTTCTGTATGTAGTAGGCGCGGTATTATCGTTATTTCTTGCCGTATACCTTTATATCGGGCGAAATAAGAAATCATACGCCATCATGCGTACGCTTGGCGTTCCCGGCAAGGCGGCGGAGCATTCTGTTGTATTGCCTTTTGTAACTGTGTCTGTATTAGCAATACCCATCGGCGGCATAACAGGGCTTTGTTATGCGCAAAATCTGGCCCAGAAAGCGCTTATACGAATGGCGGACAGCGCGCCCTCAGATTATGTTCCAGACGCAGCATTGCCTATCCATGTGGTAATCCTGTGCCTGCTGTCGGAATTGTTATTCGTCTCGTTGTCAGCTTATTCTTTCCTGCGTAGCATGAAACATACCCCGCCGCTGGAACTTTTACAGGAAGGCACGCAGAAAAAGGCGGCAAAACGGAAAGAAATTGAGGCAGAGGCGGAAGAGACAGTGTTAGTAAGACTTGACGTCTCAAAACTTTCCGCTGCCGGGGAAGGAATCACGCGGAGAGGTTATGGCGCTGTCCGCCATGTGGCTTCCTATATCCTGCGCCATATGCGGCGCGGCATTGCGAAGACAGCCGTGTCGCTGATTCTGGCAGTTGTGCTGACTGTAGGCATTGGGACGCTTGTGCTGGCAAGGGTTACATACCAGGACGCCTACAATGAATATCGTGTAAAAGGCACAGCGTTAGCGTATTCTCTTTCATCCGCAAGGACGCTGTCCACTTCGCGGCTGGTGAAAGATTTTTACTGCCACGATACCTTTAGCGTACGGGCAGAAGGCTCAAAAAGCGATTTCATTATGACGATTAGCAACGACCTCATGCGCAATATGGGGAAGTGTACGGTAAATTATGCCGAGGGATATGATATTTCTGCTTTTGAGGGGACTGCGCAGATATGTCTGGTCGGAAAGGAGGCCGCAAAAGAGCTTGGCGTTTCCCCAGGCGATGAGATTGGCATTTTGTCAAGCATGCTTTATGCGATGCTTGAGAAGGGTGTATCCGTAGGGGAGGATGTAACGGGATATAAGATATATAAAGTGATAGGAATTGTAGAGTCTGAAGATACAAATGTCAGCAAGGGTATTTTTTCAGGAATCCGATGTGATTTGCAAAGACTGTTTTCCATGGATTTTGCAGTGGATGAATGCGAATTTATCCTGGCGGATAACAATAAGGTTGATGAGATGAAGGCTTTGTTGGAAGAAGAGTTAAATAAAAGCATTATTTATTCCCCGGAACCATTTTACCATCTGGGTACGGAAGGGCTTGTAAATATACAGCGCATCCGCGGCCTGCTGGCGTCGCTCTTTCCCATTGCCGTTGCCGCCGCCGTGCTCATCGGGGTACTGGGACCGCTGCTTGTGATTCTGCAATCGGCTCAGGAAGCGGCATACTTACGCATCCTGGGCGTCACGAAAAAGCGCACCAGGTGTATACTGGCTCTTGAGCAGGTTGCTTTATGCATGGCGGGAATCATCCTTGCAGCAGCCTTGTCAGCTCTGTACAGCCCGGGTCTGTTTGCAAGGGGGATAGAGGCGCTTGCCCCATGCTGGGCATTGTATCTTTGCGGCGGCGCATGCGGTGCAATCGCAGGGTCAGCGCTGGTGACAAGGCACAAGATTTTGGAATTGCTACAGGTGAAAGAATAGGTGTTTTTGAAGTGAACACTGGTAAAGGAGTGAAAAATATGTCTGCTTTGACTTTAGAAAACGTATCATATAAGTATAAAAATGCGCAGGGAAATGCTGTTTCGGATATTACCTGCAAATTTGAAGAAGGGAACGTCTACGCAATCGTAGGTCCTTCCGGTTCTGGAAAGTCCACGCTGCTTTCCCTGCTTGCCGGGCTGGATCTTCCCACGGAGGGAGAAGTTGCCTTTGACGGTGACAGCCTTAAAGGCTTGAATCTTGACCGTTACCGTAGAGAAAGTATCTCCATGATATTTCAGGCATTCCATTTATTTCCGCTGATGACGGTGATGGAAAATGTCTGTTTCCCTATGGAGCTTTGCGGGGTAACCCCCAAGGATGCCAGGCCAAGGGCAGAAAAACTGCTGGAAGGCGTGGGTATCACGAAGGATCAAATGGGACGTTTCCCTTCAAAGCTTTCGGGCGGAGAACGGCAGCGTGTGGCGATAGCAAGGAGCCTTGCCTCTAATGCAAGAATTATACTCGGGGATGAGCCGACCGGAAATCTCGATGGCGCAAATACACAGAACATTGTTGATATCTTGTGCAGTCTTGCGCATGAACAGGGATATTGCGTCATTATCGTCACGCATGACATGGAAGTTGCAGAGGCGGCGGATGTTGCGCTGAGGATGAGGGACGGCGAGTTGCGGATAGATTTTTAATTTTTATTTAAGTAACAAAATGAATATTGAAAAAAATTTTGCATATGCTATAATGCCATTAGGCAAAAAGATGCAAAAGTTCCATGTGAACAAAGAATGAAATGAGGCTGTAAAAAATCTTGTGTCTATGGGATTTAAACTTCTTTGATAAGAATTA
>CAJUTD010000064.1 GCA_910589635.1 uncultured Lachnospiraceae bacterium
TCTCTGTCGCCGTCCAGGGCTCTTTGCTTCCCTTGGTTGCCAGAAAACTAGACATGGTAGACAACAGTTCCGATATCCGCAAAACCTTCAACGACTATCAGGATGACTCCGACTTAACCTTGATGCGCATGTACATCCCGCACGGACACAACTGGGAAAACCGCAAGATAGAAGATGTCAGCTTCCCTACCGGCTCACTCGCCCTGATGATTAAGCGTGAAAGCGACACCCTGATTCCACGAGGCAGCACGACAATCCTTGCCGGCGACACCTTGATTCTCAGCGTGCCCTCGTATCGTGGGGAGAATGATGGGAAATTAAAGGAAATCCTGGTGGAACCCGGGCATAACTGGTGCAACTCTTCGATTGCTGAGCTGAACCTCCCCGAAAATATTCTGATTGCTTTAATCAAGCGCGGAGATGAAAACATCATTCCCCAGGGCAGCACCGTCATCCATGCCGATGACCGGGTGGTTATATACAAATAAAAACGCCATTTTAATTCTTGGATAATATGGGTATCATTGATTTAGAATAAAGACGACGAAAACTACGTTGAGCCATATATATCCGTAATCTGTAAAATAAGTCGGAATTTGCGAGGTGAAAATATGATTAGAATAAGGCCATATAAAGCTACGGACGCAAACACAATTTTATCGTGGTGCCAAGATGAAATAGCATTTTATAAGTGGACGGCAGGTGTACTTGGCAATTATCCGATAACACAAAATGAATTTCGTTCCGTTGAATTTTTCATGCCGTTTACTGCATTTGATGAAACAGGAATCGTTGGTTTTTTTACGTTAAGAAATCCTAATGGAGCATTGGACGAATTACGTTTTGGTTTTGTTATTATAAATCCTGAAAAACGTGGGAAAGGCTATGGGAAAACGATGCTTCGATTAGGACTAAAGTTTGTGTTTGAGATATATGGGGCTAAGAGAGCAACGTTAGGAGTTTTTGAAAACAATCTTCCTGCTTATTATTGCTATAAAGCAGTTGGTTTTGACGATGTGATTCTTGATACAACTGAAACATATTGCGTTTTGGGTGAAGAATGGAAGTGCAAAGAATTGATGATGGAAAATGTATAAATCGGAATTTTTCATTTTGTTAATCAGCCCTGTGTTTTTGTCTCAATCTTATTAACAACTGTTACCCGTAAATCTTTTGCTTCAATCAAACTTTCCTGCTTGCACTTCGGGCAGCAGAGGGGAAAGTTCTTCAGTTCCGTATCTTTCCATATCTGCAACCTTGTTTTTTGCCGCAGACAGGACATCGTATCCATTCTGTTTTTGCCATAAGCAGTACCTCATTTCAAATGGCTGTCTAAAAATACAAGACATATTTCGTTTATCTGTTTCACCGTTTCTTCTGGTGCATTGTTTGTCTTGAAACCATCAAAAATGAATGTTAAAAACGGAGAGGATAAGGACAAATCCGTTAATGAGAAGTGACCGATACCAGAAAGATATACATTCTGAATATCATTGGATTCCATATCCAGTAAGCGTGCGTTTTCTTCATACCGTTTCCATTCCCTCAAATGTTCCCAAGATGCATCAGAATAAACATTCAAGACCGGTACAGGATACTCCGATTGCTCAAAAATAAAATTGCCGTTATCATCTACACCTTGAATATCGCAGAGGAAAGGAGCTTCCAGAGAAATAACCGTCTTTATATCATCCCTCTGTCTGCCTACACCAAGAGCAGCAGAGCCGCCCAAAGAGTGTCCCATGACACAAATACGGGAAATATCAACCAAGCCATATACTGACAGTTCGCCACTTTCTTCCGATACTTTTTCTATGACAGTATCTAAGACAAAAATTAAGTCTCCCGTGCAAATATTCATCCATTTTTCAAAAAGCGGCAAAGATTGCTCTGGCTTATCCTGCGGACTGTCAGCGGCAATTTCTTTCATAAAAGTTCCACTTACTCGGACAGTTTTACCGTTTGACAGTTTTGTTGAAAAACATTGATAAGTGTGGTCAATAGAACAGACTATATATCCATGACTTCAAGCTCACGATAAAGTGTTTCATTGCTGTCTTCCGTTCCAAAACTCCCATGCGAAAATACTACCAAAGTACAGCTCTGAGGTTCATGGCATTCCACAGGATACCAAAAGGAAATAGGTAATTCCCGATAACTTCCGTCATTGCTATAAGTTTCAAGCCTTGAAGTATCTGTATAAAAGCAATCTTCCCGTTTTATCTGATATTCCCCCGTAGCTTCAATCGGTGTTACTTTCGGAAATAATAGAAGCCATCCCGTACATATCAATAGAACAAGCGACAATGCCGCACAAATATATCCTGCTGGAACATGATTTGATTTTTTTAACAGACAATAAAAAAATAGTAAAATTTCGACAGCCATTGCTGTTAGGAAAATGATATGTCTGACTTTCAATTTTGCATTTCCTCGATGCTGGGTATTTTTTCAAGTGGAACACCCTCCTGCACAAGAAAGGCATCAGCGGCACGATATACTAACTTCATCATTTCTTCCTCGGATGCATTAACAAGACCTGTTGCAGCAATGGTAGCAATACCATGCGTATAAATAATGGTATTTTGCAGATATCTCCCCGCACTTTCTTCTGATATAGCTAATTGTTTTGAGATCCTCTTGATTAGTATGGCATTATCCTTATCTGCAACTAACGCATCAAAATTGTCTGATGGCAAGCTGTTATATCCCTCAAGATAAAGAAATCGAAAAAGATTAGGCTCGGTAACAGCAATATGGACAAAGGCAGCTCCAACCTGTTCAAAGGCTTTTATTGCGTTTTCAGCCGAAGGACACATCTGGCTATTTGCATACTCTGAAAAGGTTTTACAGAGTCCCTCCATATTTTCAAAGTGCCACACAATCGGTTGAGTAGAACAACCGATTTCTTTTGAAAGGGTTTTAATATTGATAGCTGAATACCCGTCACGAAAGGTAACTCTAACGCCACTTGCAAAATGACTTCCTTTGAGATTTGTGTTTTCCTCGCCATTTCAGTTCCTCCACATTCCATAACTAAACATTTTTTCAACCCATTCAATAGGACTTTCAGCCTTCAACTGTTCAGTAATACCCTGTGTGGTTTTTAACTGTTTTACAATCCGACAAAAACGCTCTCGTGTTTGTTTGTCAATCTCGAAAAGATATTCATCAAGTGTTCCACTTGTAAGTAAATTGATATAAGTCAACCTGCGGTACTCTTGTAAAAAATTCAAATGCCGTTGTCCATAAATGCCAATATCGTTTTCTTCACTCTTGGGAAGTGTAAGATTTGGAATTAAATAATCACATTCATTATGGTATGTACCACCGAACTGTTCATATAATGATTTCATTGTAGTTTCCCCCGATATGAATGAAGCCAGATAAGGATAAAAATGGATATGACAGTTTGACATGTAGTACGCTGTATATATTCCTTTTTCATTTCCCACACTTTTTTGTTCGTGTGGATGTTTATAACCTCTATAATAATAGATATAAATTTCTATCTTGGTAAAAAGCAAAATTAATCTGATAACAATCCGAAAAAACAGATATAATTAATTGACAATTTCTGAAAAAAGAATGTTGTAATACGTCAGGATTTGTGATAAATTCTAGGCAGAGTAATCGTGTTGCAGGGTGGGCTGACCTTCCATTTTTGTAGAATGGGGGGTGATGCCTATGAAAAATCATTTTGATTTTAAGGATCTTATGACCTTTGGTCTGTTCCTTCTGGCATTGCTTACATTTATCTTTAATTTTTATAAGTAATCCTACATAGAAAAACCACCCTTGAAACTTTGGCCAGTAGATAGGGTGGAATTTCTATTTCCTTTTATTGGTCAACCCACCTTGTGGGCGGTTGCTCTTTTATATTGTTAATATAGCATATTCGTCAATTCAATTCAAGAGGTTCTAGGAGAATTTTCCTAACAAGCGAATTTGGCTAACCAAATTCAGTGCTTGGTAAGACATATCTCAATTTTTTTCGGAACGTAAAGTAATTATTTTTTTACCTAAATGAGCGTTCATTTTCTTGGCTTGGCCTGCAATAGCAAACAGTAAATTTTTCCTGCCGTCTTAAATAAAATTTCGGATTTTATCCTTATCTGGCTTCATTCATATTTAGTTTTCCTACAAATCTATCATATCCAACCGTCTTTACAAATACTTATAAATGCCGCAAGTGACACTTCCTTATGTGAAGTGTCACTTGGGAGTTCCCTTTTATTCAAATAAACACCAACTTTCTGCACGCAAAACACTTTGATGATATGCTTTTATTATATAGAATCGCAAAGCAAATTTCTATAGATTTAAACATGCAAATTATAAAAATTGCGTGCTGTTTGTAATAGCATTTTTATAAAAACAAGAGGGTAAGACGCTTGTTTTTCTTCGGTGGGTAATCATAAATCTGGAATAAACTATTCATTTTTTTCCAAATTTATACTGGGTTTGTCAAGTAAAATGTGTAAGTTTTTAAATTTTCCTTACCGGGAGTTTTCACTTTGGAATCACATTTCGTGATAAACCGTTAATTAGTACTAAAGATAAGATTCTATTTCAGAAATACTTTCAATGGGGTTATCCCATTTTTTTTCAATTTTTCCTCCACTAACAAAAAATACACATGGAACAGACTCTATGCCATATAATGCTAAAAATTCGTCCAATTCTTCCCTCTTTTCACCTTCCCTGTCTTGATCTGTAAAATAAGTCGGAGTAATTACGGAATGTTTTTCAAGAATCCTCAAAAATTCCTCTTCAAACTTTTTACAATCTCTGCAATCCTCTCTCCCAATATAGATAATTACATCATCTCTGGCATCCGCCATCAATTCTTTCATATCGTCTATACAGATTCCTTCTAACCACTCATTATCAATATAATCTGACTTCCCAGAAATCTTGTATTCACTGGCAAAACTGTAATACGAACAAGAAAATATGCTATTCCCCACAAGACAAACAAGAAATGACACAAGAATTACTCTGGAAAATCCTTCATACTCTCTCTTAGACGCAGCCTTTGCAGTTAAGTAAATAACACTACCTACAAACAAAATGAAATCTATTACAAATAATGCCCATAAGCCCATAATCATCCAAGCCGGCATATTAATATCCATGTTAGCATCCCGCAGCAAACCACTATAAATCAATAACCCTGCAGAAAGGCATAACAATAAAAAACTTAATATTCCTATGATATAATCTCTTTTTTTCATAATGCCCCCTATTTCAAAATGCAAGCAAATCTGTAGCTTTTTTCTCTCCTACATTGCTTAAATAGCTTCTTTTGCCGTATCATAATCCTGTTTACATACATAGAAAATGTATTCGTAAGCCATATCCATATTCTGCCCGAGGCTTCCTGTCCTCACCCGAGAATCTGAAAAGGGTGACGCACTGTTTCTATTGATTACCTTACATTTATAGTTAATCCCTATTCTTTGAAGCTCTTTTCTAATTTCTGACTGGCGTTTCATTGAAAATGTAGAGACAAGCTCTTTTCTATTGAATATTGTTATCATAATCGTCCTTCCTATTCTCTGACAAACACAAATATTCGCACTCCGTATTGAAATAATCTGTACCAGACAAAAATTGGTTCCACCCTACTACCGCCAACAAACAGAAACATATCTTGTTTATTTTATTTACCATAAGTACACCCCCTTTTCTCCATCATATGACGCCCACCTTCGTTTGGCAAGAGAAAGGGAACGAACGGTCGATTTAGGGAACGAACGGTCATTGAAATACTCTCGACTATAAATGAAATAGAATCCGAACCACAAATTTATTTTCCGTACTTTCAAACAAAAGCTCTCCATGGTTCTTGTAAATTGCATCCTTCATATTCAGAATACCATATCCATGGCTTTTCTTGTCTTTTTTGGAAGTAACGCTTCCCAGCTTCGCCACATCCACCAAATGATTGCATGAATTTGCCGTTTCTATTACAAGTTCATCCTCCAAACGGCGGATTTCCAGATGGATATACCGCTGTTCTTTTGCAACCTCCATACATGCCTCTATGCTGTTCGACAGCAAATTTGAAAATATCGTACATATATCAAAATCCCCGATTGGCAAACCTTGGGGCAGTGTCCCTTCCACTTCCCACCGAATTTTCTGCCCCTCCATCTCCGACTGTGCTTGTGACAAAACGGCGTCTACAAGCTCATGGTTGACAGAGACTGTTTTCTTGATTGCCTGTTCCATATGCGACTGCATTTCACCTAAATATGTCCGAGCCTTTTGGTATTCACCATTTTCCAGATGGTAGCTTAAAATGTTCATATGATTTTGTATATCATGGCGTATCTTACGCGTTTCTTTCGCATTATCCCGCACAGTCTTCACATAATTCCTGGACATTTGCAAATACTGTTCCTTGAGTCTGCTTTCTTCCTTGTATCTTTTCCTGAAAATATCCAATACTACACTGACAATCCCTAATGTATAGAACATGATACTGACAATTATTGCACATCCGGCAATTATATTTGACAAACGCAAGTCTTGATACTCTCTGCTGATACTCTCTACAAAATTTTGCACCAAAGAAGCTGCGGATGCACAAACACTTCCTATCACAAAATATCTGGCTGGCAAATTACTAACAATTTCTTTATACCCTGTGATTCTTTTCCGCAGACTGATGCCTAAAATTCCCATTCCCACAATTGTAAAACTACTACGCATAAGCAGATAGGCCATATCCCCTTCACCTATTTCTACCTCTCTAACTGAAAAACCAGAGAACAGAAGATCAATACAAAAATATGGTAAGTTCAGATACATCATACTACATATGTAAATTGCCAAATTCCTAAGACATCCTCCCGATGCCAAAAGAATCCATATCAACAAAGGCAGCAGCTGTCTGAGTGTTAAAAGAAAAAAATCATCATACTCCTCCCAATCGCCCCCGCACATAATACAATAAGTAAGATTAATCCAAGAACAAGAGATAACTTCTTTTTGGTAATGGGAACACAGAAAATTCCGCACATCATTGCCCCAATTTCCAACTCCCCCATTATATTATATAGAACATTAATTACGTAATCCCCCATAACTCCCCTATCTCGCCTTGCGAATAATATATTTTAAATAGGCGTCCTTCAACTCCTTCACCTTTCTTCTGCTTACCGGAATGCTCTCTCCATTTTTCAGCCGAATACTCTGATTGGCATCCGAAATATTGCCGAGGTTGACTAGATAACTCTTATGGCAGCGGAAAAATGATTTCTGTCCTAACATTTCTTCCAGTTGCTGCAAGCCCATATCGCAGAATGCTTCTCCTTTCCGGCCAATCACACGGCTGTATTTCTTTTCCGACACAAAATAAAAAATATCCTTTTGCCTTATAGCCATCTCTCCCCGGACGCCTTTTAATACAAGAATCCGATCTTCCTCCATATCTTCTAACACCCGTCCCAGATATTTTTCCAGCTTCTGTGCATCCAACGGCTTTTCCAGAAACCCATAAACATTCTTTCCGAACGCCTCCGGCATCCCCTCCACATGCCCTGTCACAAAAATAATCCTGATCTCTTCCTCTGCCTGAAGGTCGTCTTTCAACTCAATGCCCGAAAGCCCTTCCATCTCTATATCCAGAAACAAAAGATCAATCCCTTCTCCCCTGTCCAGAAAATCCATTCCCGACTCATATTCCAGCAATTCATATTGCAGCCCTTTTTTTGTAAAATATTGTTCTAACAGATTTGCCATCTGTTCTCTGCATGGCTTCTCATCATCACAAATACCCACTCTTATCATTTATCCTACTCCTCATAACTGTTATCTGGAAGTAACACATCATAAATTGTTATAAAAAATTCCCTATGACATAAATCCCCGGAGCCCGATGTATCTGGCTGCCGGGGATTCATCCCTCTAAGATTTACTATCTATTCTATTTCTTTGCAAATTTCACTTTAAATACATACCACAGGGCGCCCGTAATACATACGGAAGAGTAACCGCCGCAGATGATACCCGCCATCAACGGAAGCGCAAACTCACGGATGGAGCTGACACCCAAGATAAACAACACAAATACCATGATGAAGGTTGTCAATGAAGTATTGATACTTCTGGTAAGCGTCTGAGTAATGCTTCGGTTGGCAACTTCCATAAGGCTTTCCGCATCTTTCTTCTTCACAGTGCCCAAGTTCTCACGGATACGGTCAAAAATGACGATAGTAGCATTGATCGAATAACCCACGATCGTCAGCATACAGGCGATAAAGGTATTTCCCACGGAAATCCTGACAACCGCATAGAATGCGAGAACAACAAGCACGTCATGGACTAACGCTAAAACCGCGCTGCCCGCAAAACGGATATCCTTAAAGCGGAACCAAATATAAATCAACATACAGATTGTCGCAATAAGTACCGCCCACACCGCATCAGATCTCATTTCCGAGCTGATGGTAGAGCTGATATTCTCAGCAATAATTCCCTTTTCATCTACGCCAAATTCATCTATCAAGGCCTGATTCAGGGCTTCACGTTCCTGAAGTTCCAAAGAACGCGTCTTAATAACAACCTGTTTGCTTCCCTCAATCTTTTGTGTCTGCGTATTGGGGTCGTTCGTTACCTTCTCAACCACCGGCACAATCTTCTGGTCAATCTCATCAATGGTGTAATCCTCGTTAAATGTCACTGTGGTGGAAGTACCGCCCACAAAATCCAAACTGTAATTAAGGATATTGTTGCCCTGGCCTCCGTTAATTCCCATCGCTACAAATCCGCCTACAATCAATACCGCAGATATAGCGAAGAAAATCGCTTTCTTGCCGAGGAAATTGATGGTCTTCATATCCTTTGCCTTGCCATAGAATTTCTCGTCCTGCAACCCTAAGGCATAGAAACATTTCATCAGCCAGCGGGTTACCACCAAGGCGGTAAACATGGAAAGTACGATACCAATTCCCAATGTATAAGCAAATCCTTTTACCGGACCGGAACCGCGCATTCCCAAAACAATTGCTGCAATCAAGGTTGTGATATTGCCGTCCACAATCGCGGAAAGCGCTTTCTCGTAACCAATCTTGATAGCTGTGTTGACCGTCTTGCCTGCCGCGATCTCCTCACGGATACGCGCAAATATAATGACGTTGGCGTCGACCGCCATACCGATGGATAAGATGATACCTGCAATACCGGGCAACGTCAGCGTAATGTCGAAAATCCACAACGCATATACTGTAAGCGCTGAATACAACACCAATGCCAAACTGGCTGTAAATCCAGGCAAACGATACACAACCATCATAAAAATCATAACCAATATCAGGCCGATAACCGCCGCCATCAAACTGGTAGAAATTGCTTCCTCGCCGAGCTGTGCGCCTACAACCTTAGAATTCAACTCTTCAAGTTCCAGAGACAGAGAACCGATACGAATTGTAGAAGCCAAATTCTCTGCCGCCTCAAGGCTCTCCATTCCTTCAATCTGCGCACGCCCTCCGCTAATCGCTGAATTTACAGACGGCGCGCTGATAACCTCGCCGTCATAGACAATCGGCATAGTCTTGCCGATATTGGCTGCCGTTGCCTCCTCAAACTTGACAGCTCCTTCGTCCGTCAGTGTCAATTCTACAATATACTCCGTCTGGCCCGTTGTCTGGTCCTTGTACGGAACGCCTTTGGCGCTCTGAATATCCGTACCGCTTACCAGAACGTTTCCATCCTCATCCTGGAATTCCATAGAACCCGGCTTACCTAATTCCTCCAAAATGGAGTTCGCATCAGAAACACCCGGAATCTCAATGTTGATACGGTCTCCTCCCTCTTGGTAAACGCTTGCCTCCGTACTGTAGCCCTCCACACGTTTCTGCAGCTTGTAAATAGTGTCCGCCATGTCTTCACTTGAGGGATTATCCTCCACTGCTCTGTAGGTGATGCTGACACCGCCTGCAAGGTCGAGTCCCAGCTTAATATTACGGTTCTCTCCTACACCAACCGTTGAGATAATGGTTCCGGCATACCAGGACATCCCTGCCATAATCACCAAAATTAAAACCAGTATCCCCGCTGCTTTTCCTTTTTTCATGATCTTCCTCTCCTGTCTTTTCTTACCGGTATGTACGTCCCTTACAAGATCGTTTCCGGGTTTAATTTCTATTTTAAAATGCTTCATGCACTCAGCACACTGCACCACATTTAGAATAAGCGCCCAAAGCGCAACAGGGGCCAACTTTCCTTACACGTCTTCAGCCAATGCCGCTTTCATCATAATAGCACACTCAATCCGCTTCTTTTGCAGTTCACAGCCAATATCGTAAGCATCTGTGATGCTGCCGTGGAAATTGTATGAGTTTGCAGCACATCCGCCGCTGCAATAGAATTTTGCAAAACAATTTCTGCATTTCTCTTTCGCATACACGTTACAGGACTTGAATTCATCGCGTATCTGTGTATTCTTGATACCCTCCGTGACATTTCCCATCAGAAAATCTTCATTCCCCACAAACTGATGGCAGGGATAAAAATCTCCCCAGGGAGTCACTGCAAGATACTCAGTACCGGAACCACAGCCCGAAAGACGCTTTGCCACACAAGGACCTCCCTCTAAATCTATCATAAAATGAAAGAAATTAAAAGCCTTTCCTTCCCTATGGCGTTTAATCATCTCTACGGCAAGCTTGTCATATTCATCAAACAACTGTGGAAGGTCTTCTTCACGCAATGCATATTCCTCTTGTGGCTGCGCCACCACAGGCTCTACGGAAATCTGTTGAAATCCCAAATCTGCTAAATGCAGCACATCCTCAGAAAAATCCAGGTTATTATGGGTAAACGTCCCCCGCACGTAATATCTGTCCTGATTTCTGCTTTCCGCAAGTTTCTGGAACTTGGGCACGATCAACTCATAACTGCCTGCTCCCTTGCGGAACGGCCGCATTCTGTCATTCACTTCTTTCCTTCCGTCAATACTTAGAACGACATTTGCCATTTCCCGATTGGCAAATTCCATAACTTCATCATTTAACAGCACGCCGTTGGTGGTGAGCGTAAAGCGGAACTTCTTATCGTGAAGTTTCTCCTGCTCCCTGCCGTACGATACAAGCTGTTTTACAACATCAAAATTCATAAGCGGCTCGCCGCCAAAGAAATCTACTTCCAAGTTCCGCCGTTTCCCTGAGTTGGCAATCAAGAAGTCCAATGCAGCTTTGCCCACCTCAAAGGACATCAATGCCCTTCTGCCATGGTATTCCCCTTCTTCTGCAAAACAGTAACGGCAGGCAAGGTTGCAGTCGTGGGCAATATGCAGGCACAATGCTTTCACCACTGTAGGCCTGTCCTTAAACTGCTCGATATAATTTTCATACTCGTCCTCGGAAAACAGCTCATTCCTTGCTGCAAGCTCGCAGACTTCCTCGTAGCTCTCTATAATCTCTGCTTCTGGATATGTCCCTGTCAAGCTGCTTATAATTTCTTCCCTGGTATTAGATTCAAACAGTGAAATTACGTCATACGTGACGTCATCCACTACATGCACCGCACCGCTGTTCACGTCCAAAACAAGGTTATAGCCATTGTTCTTATACTGGTGAACCACGCTGATTCCTCTCTTTCTATGTTCAGTTTATATCAGTCCAAGACATATCATTCCCATTCTGATATAACGCACAAATGACCGCTCGTCTTGCGAACGGTCCTTGTAATGATATAAATTATCGTCAAGAATTACCTATTCTCACAGCTCTGGTTGCCGACGGTACAGCTTGTCTTGCATGCAGACTGGCAGGATGTCTGGCACTCACCGCAGCCGCCTTTCTTAACTGTGCTCTGTAATTTTCTTGTATTTAATGTCTTTACGTGTTTCATGATTGTTCTTCCTTTCTTATATTTAGCGATTAGAATCAGTATACCATACTTCTTCCCATATGCAAAGCATTTTTTATTTTTCCAGATTCAGCCAACCGGGAAAAAATTACTGGCTACAAATTTGATTTTCTATTTTACAAACTAATATCCAATTCCACGGGACAATGATCAGAACCTAATACATCCGTATGGATTTTGGCGTCGTCCAGCTTGTCCTGCAAATCCGCAGACACCACAAAATAATCAATCCGCCATCCGGCATTTTTCTCCCTTGCTTTAAAGCGGTAAGACCACCAGGAATAAATTTGCTCCGCATCCGGGTAGAAATAACGAAATGTGTCGATATACCCATGGCTGAGTATCACAGAAAATTTCTCACGCTCCTCGTCCGTAAATCCCGCATTCTTGCGATTAGTCTTCGGATTTTTCAAATCAATTTCCTGGTGCGCCACATTGAGGTCGCCGCAGAAGATCACCGGCTTTTTCGCTTTCAGCCCATCTAAATAATCTAGAAACGCTTCCTCCCACTCCATACGGTAAGGAAGCCTGGCAAGCTCATTCTGGGAATTTGGCGTATAGCAAGTTACCAGGTAATATCCTTCATATTCCAGTGTAATCACACGTCCTTCCTTATCATGTTGTTCCACGCCGATTCCGTTAACCACCGACAAAGGCTTATGCTTCGTAAAAATTGCCGTACCAGAATAGCCTTTTTTCTGGGCATAATTCCAGTAATCATAATACCCTTCCGGCAAATCCAGAGATATCTGCCCCTCCTGAAGCTTTGTCTCCTGTATGCAGAAGAAATCTGCATCCGCTTCCTGAAAGAAGTCAAGGAAGCCTTTTTGCACGCAGGCGCGCAAGCCGTTTACATTCCACGAAATTAACTTCATTTTATAAATACTCCTTTAATTTTCTAATATAAGCCATAGTTTGTCTCACATCATAATCTACTTTATCAGTGAATACGTAACTTCCAGCCCTCTATCAGGATGATACGTCCAGTTTATCTCAATTTCTTCCCCTTCATAACTCTGCATACCGTCTAAAGACCTGGTCTGCCCCATTTTAATCATCACAGAATCCGGCAACCCAAGCTCCTCATTGACTGCATATAGTGCCGCAACCGCATCAACTTCTATGTTATCGGAACCGCTGCTGTTATCGGGGTTTGTATCAATAAACAGATAGGAACCGTCTGAGGCGACTGAGGCATAAGACGAATCGCAATGTTCCTTGTATATTGCCTCCAGGTCCGGGCCGGCCGGTTCCACTGTGACCTCACAAATATCCGTCTTCCCATTCTTTGTCTTCACTGTGACGGAACACGCCCCTTCATTTTTGGCTGTCACCTTACCATCCTCAACAACTGCAACAGAATCGTTTGAAGATTCCCATTTCACAGTCTTGTTCTTTGTATTTTCAGGATTAACCGTATATGTCAGCTCCTCACTCTCACCCACTTTTATCGCCAAGGTTTCCTTATTCAGAATCACTTCTTTGGCCTGCACTCCACGCAGCAAGAATACTACTGCAATAACCGCTACAACCGCTACTCCCGCGATCAGGCCTATTACCCTTTTGTCTATTTTCTTTTTCTCATCAGAAAGGTTTTCTCCAACCTTCTGCCCACATATTGCACAAAACATCTGTCCCGGTGTTATCTGGTTTCCGCATTGGGCACAGAACTGCTTTTCCTCCTGCATTAAATTGCCTTCCAACTCATTTATATTTCTCTCTCCCTTTTCCTCTTGTATCATGTTGTTTTCCATCTCATTCATAACTCTCTCTCCTTTTTATTGTTTTATATTTTCCACTTTGACAACAAATTTTCCATCTTCGAGAACTCCGATATTTGATGTTATACTGGAATCTTCATGCGAGACATACTGCTCGATTACGGGCTTCTGCGAATTATATATCAGAGAATCGGTTATACGAAGCTGTACGATATCTTCAGCAATTTCAGTGGAATCCTTTCCGGCATCGTAACGATATAATACGCCTTTCGTCCATACTGTCTCGCCAATATCAGCTGCATCTTTAATATAATAAATAATGTCCGGCTTATCCGTCGTATAGAGTATATCCTTGGGGGTAAAGCCATCACAGATTACATTTAATTTATGATCCTTATCCGCCAGGTCCACATAGTAAACACTGTCATTTTTGACAATATACGCATATTTTCCTGTCTTCGGTATGTACGCCGCTTCTATGTCCGTGGTTATTTTTTCTGCCTCCTGACCGGCTTTTCCTGCTAACGGTTTTTTACAAAAATCCCCCTTTCCATCTTCATAATAAATAACACCATCAACCATAAAATAATTTTGGGAATTTCTATACCTAAACCAGTTGGACCAGTCTTTTGTAAAAATATCTGAGGCAACCTCCTCCATATCCTTGCCCGGCACCCATCTGTACATGCTCCATACGTCATCATCCACGCTGTTTAGTATCTGTAAGTAAAACTCGGACAGATCGTCACTTTCTGACTCTATCGTATTCCCATTTCTATCCAACAAATCGCCAGATTTCATCCCCCCAGGCAACGGCACTTGTTTAACTTCCCCACCGTCAATCGCAGCAAGCATATAACAACAACTCTGCGCACATACAACCAGCGATTTTCCGTTCGCAAAAAACTTAGCAGTAACAACACCACTAGCACGTTTTATTTCATATGGGAGATTGCCAATTCTCTCCGGCACGCCATTCTTGAGCATGAAAACATCAACATCGCCGAAATTATCCTCACTCCAAACAACACTGCTGCCATCGTCCAAAACTGCGCTCACTTTTGCGTTTTCCCCTATATTGCAAATACTTGCCGGTGCATCATCGCCAGCGGCAAATACATACAACTGCCCTCTGCTATCGACCCCGGCAACGGCAGAATGACCTTGCGAATAACTAACGTCATAGTCTTCAAACCCCAGCTCCGTCTGCTCGCCTGATTGCAAGTCAAGATAAATAAGCTCGCCGCCTTCCTTCTCGTAAAAACAGCATTCATTATTGATAGCCCTCAAATATGAAACACCTTCCGCTACTTTAGAAAAATTCGCTTCATCACTTTTTCTGTATGACAACGTGCCGTCTGTCGCCAGCATAACGTACTTGGATTTATCCGGCGTCGTCCTTATCCAATCAACAGAACTGCCAAGCTCTATCGTCTCCCCATCCATAACGAAATAAGCATTGTCTTCTGCATCAACATATGCACTAATTCCAAATTGTACCTCTGCAGCGCTGCCTGGATCTTTTTTTAAAAGTTTCGGGATAAAAGCCAGGACAAGCACAGCCACAACTGCCACCGCCATCAGTGGAACTATGATTTTAAATCTTTTTTTCTTATCTGGGGGTGACTCTGGGGGAAGCTCGAGCGAATTGCCAGTTTTAGAAAGAATATCTTCTACTGTACTCTTCCGTTCTTCTTTAGGCATGCTTTTTAATTGTGCCGTAAATGAACGGTCCATGTAATTTTCATTCTTGGCTCCGCATTGTGGGCAAAAACGATCGGTTTCTTTGATTTTAACTCCACATTTCACACAAAACATATTACTCCTCCTTTGTTACAGTACAGGCAATATGCTCCCCTCTGCCAAACTGTCCTTCTTTCACTATCGTTTTCTATTATACGTTAATAGAATTAAAATATCCAGTTTTTTGTCGAAAATTGTCTAAATGCATATAGTACGAAGCAGGCAAGACTCTGCATAATCTGAATTTGAGAGCCTAATTTAGCCAGCATTTGAAAAGTAGAAAACAATAAATCCAGTAGAACCAACAATCCACAACTAACCTTATCAGTTGTGAACTTTTGATTCTACTGGACTTCTAAAGAGCGGAAGGCATGTACCCCGGTGAGTTTACATCTTGAAAATCTGACTTTAGCGTGGTAAAGTGCCTATCTGTTGCTCCCACACAATATGTCTCAATTCAGATATCGAACGAACCACCCAGCCAAAACAATTTTCACTTTACTATGCTAAAGTTCCCCATTTTACAATATCTAAGCATACCTGTAGAATAATTTCAATATGCAAAGTACGCAAACATATATATTAGAATTTCAGATTTAACACTGTTACCCTAACAACTTATCCAATATAACCATTCCCTCTAAAATTCTAAGATATACCATTACAAATCATGCAAATATCACAACCCTCCTGATGCCATATGCCAAAGATGAGGGGTATGTTTCCGCTAAAAATATAAATTTCATATATACAGGTATACCCTATATAAAAATGAGACAGAAAAATAGGGACTCGCCATTTTCAGCGAATCCCTTATTATCCATAAATACTCTGATTCTAATCTACAAAAACTTATAACAGATTACTCTCATTCATATTTATTAATCTTTATTGTTATTCTAATAGCATTCTCACTAAAATCATATTCTACACAATAATGCAGTAAAAGCAATGACAGAGCATCTTTCAAATAAAGTAACATTCATTTCATTTTTCATCATAATCTCAGCAATTTTTCCATATATTGCATTTGCTTTTTCAATTTGCTGAAATTTTTCTTTATCGTCTTCTGTTGCACTTCCAGATGCAAAACTATTTAAATTAGGAAGTATATACCGGGCTTTCATATAATTTATGTCCTAAATCATCTATTTCATCTGCTACAAAATCAATGGTCTGCTCCTTGCTAATATCTACCGAATCATACCATTCAGTAACCTTGGGAATAAATTCTTTTATCAACTGAACATCTGAATTTTGCAATTCGCTTAGACTCTCCACATTGAATTTATTATCTTTAGGTTTCTCAATATAAGATTGTGATAACCAAAATCCTAATTGAATCATCTAAGAAAATAGATAGAAGTATATCAATTGATATGTTATAATTTCTGTGTTGTCCAACCTACACCCGACAACGGGAGGAGGTGTCAGCGTTGGAATTTCTTATATCTTTTTTGGTTGCCGTTCTGGGTGGAGTAGCTTGCCACTACATCATCAAATGGTTAGACGGTGACGACAAGGGCAACAACTAGCCTAGTGGGTGCTTTGCCACTATAAAAGCAAAGAAGAATCTCTCAACTGTACGGGAATACGGTTGAGAGATTCGTTTCTTCGTCAATATTGGTTGACTTTTTATATCTTTTTGCCTACCGGCATTATAGCATATGCAAAAAACTTTTTCAATATTCTTGACACAAAAATTATCCTTATCTGGCATCACTCAAGGAAGAAACATCATAAAACTGTTTCATTACTTCCATATCCTTGCCAATGTTTAATGGAATTCCCGTTGTATGAGGTGCAAATGCAATCAACTTATCAGCCAAAATACAGTTTACAGACGGTAAATCAACTGTAAGATTCTCCGGTTCCGGTTCCACAATAATATGATGTTCGTTGATAATCTACGTGGATGATCCATCAAAAGCATTAGGCAAGTGCCGCCTTTGAATATGAAAGGCATACCTGCTCTTGCCATTGCTTCCAATAATCCAAATGTATACACCGCACGTTCCAGAAGTACCGGATCACGTCGGCTATTCTTCTGAAGTTCTCTAATATGTTCCCCGGCAAAATTCTCTTGTCGTAACATAAATCTACCTCTTCGTGTTTAATGTAATACTGGTCTTTTGTTTGATTAGCTTAC
>CAJUTD010000065.1 GCA_910589635.1 uncultured Lachnospiraceae bacterium
GTGAATAAGAAATATACGGAGAAATCGTTTGCGCTTACTAAGGGAAGCAGCAAGGTCACAGTATATTTCCGTGTATTTGAGGACGGCATGGCATACCGTTATGAGGTAGACGGGGACACGGCGAGCAGCACGGAGTTCACGACGGTTACTGGTGAGGCAAGCGAGTTCGTGCTTCCAGATAAAGGCGATATCTGGACAATTCCGGTAAGCCAGACGTATGAAGGCATTGAATATACCAAGCGGACGATGGATGCGCAATACGATGCCGCCCAGAATTATTCTACGCCCATTCTGGCTTCGTTGGCAGAAGACAGCGGCAATGCCTGGGTGCTGCTGACGGAATCGAGTGTCTATAATGAAGAGAATCCGTATTGCGGATCTGTTTTTCAGACCGAGGCAGGAAGTAAGGCCATGAAAGTGATTTATGGCTTATATCTGAAACAAGAGATGGATGAATCACTCGATGGCAAGACGTATTCTGCGAGTTATGATTATATCAAGGAGGTTTCCAGACGAGATGTATTCCATACGCCATGGCGTACGGCAGTGATTGCCTCGGATTTAGAAGGTATTGCCAACAGCAGCCTGGTTACAGATTTGAATCCTTCGCCGGAAGGTGATTTCAGCTGGGTAGAACCGGGAGCGTCCGTATGGTCCTGGTGGTCTTCTTCTTACGATGCCATTGAGTATAAGACGATGCAGGATTATATTGATTTTGCATCTGAAATTGGGATGAAATACTGCCTGGTGGACTATGGCTGGGAGCTTTGGGATGATTATCAGACAAAAATTGCTGATTTGGTAAAATATGCGGAAGAAAGAAATGTTTCTATTTTGGTATGGTATGGTGTAAATAAATTTGACGGCAGACATATCTTTGATTTGGACTGCAAAGAGGAAATAGAAGAGCAGTTTGCATGGTGTGAAAGCGTGGGCGTGAAGGGCGTAAAGGTGGATTATATTAACAGCGCCAGCCCGTTTGCTATGGAAGTAATGTATTATCTGGCGGATATAGCGGCAAAACACCATTTAGTTCTAAATTACCATGGATGCATTAACCCGGGCGGTGAGAACCGGACGTATCCGAATATCATCTCCAGCGAGGCAGTCGCAGGAATGGAAAACTTTAAGTGGAACAACGGTTCAAGCGCAGCTACGTTACTGACGCTGCCTTACACCAGAAATGTCCTGGGTTCTATGGAGTTTACGCCGACGGGTTACCGTGAGAAGAATTCCGACGTTACCTCTGGATTCATGCTTGCACAGGCTGTCGTATATGAGTCCGCGCTCCAGAGCTTCGCGCATTCTGCGTATGTATACCAGGGTTATCCGGGGCTGTCTTTGCTTGCAGACGTGCCTACGACCTGGGACAATAGCAGATTATTGCAAGGATTTCCTGGTGAGAGCGTTATAAGGGCAAGAAAGAAAGGTGAGAACTGGTATCTGGGTGCGATGAGCCTTCAGGCTGAGACGTATGACGTGCCTCTGGATTTCCTTGACAAAGGCGTTACCTATCACGCTTATATTTATAAAGACAATGCGGCAGGGGACAATATTGAGATTGAGAGCCGGGATGTGACCGCCGGGACTGTCTTGCAGATTCCGCTTTTGGCCAAAGGCGGCTGCAGTGTGAAATTTTCTAAGACAGAGCCGTTAAAAAGAACTTCATTTGACAATTATAATTACTACGAAGCGGAGGACGGTGCATATGCGGCGCTTGGCGGTTCTGCCGTGGTTGAGGACGACCAATATGCGTCAAACATGAAAGTGGTGGGCTATATTGGAAACGGTGGTACTTTGACATTCCGAAATATTCAAGTAAGAGCAGCTGGCGAATATGAGCTGAAGGTGTACTATGTGTCAGGTGAAGGCAGAGACCTTTCGATTAAGGTAAATGAGGAAGAGGTTATCGAACAAAAGGGATTGTTAGGATATGCAAAAGATTGGAAGGCGGTTGCCGGTATTACCATCCCCGTACGGTTGCAAGAAGGGGACAATACCATACTGTTCTATAATGATTCCGGGAATGCCCCCAGCATTGACAGGATTGCCGTTTCTAAATGGGATAGCGGCGAGAAGAACCTTTCCAGCGCGAGGATTACTTTATCCCAGAATGAATATACGGAGAATGGGAAAGAGTGCAGGCCTCAAGTGAAAGTTTTCTGGGAAGGGGAGGAACTAATACAGGGCGTGGATTACCTGCTTTCCTATGAGAATAATAAACAGGCGGGAACTGCGCAGGCAGTTGTAACCGGAAGCGGATATTTCAGCGGTACTGTCCGCAAACCGTTCCTGATTAAGAAAGCCGCAGTTCCAGGCAAAAAGCAGGCCGCTATCCGGGGAACGGCCAAGTATAATAAATCATATGGCGCAAAGCCCTTCCAGTTAAAGGTATCTTCTACCGCAGGCAGCAAAGGTACGCTCAAGTATTCTTCTGACAACAAGAAAGTAGCAGAAGTGTCCGCCAAAGGTAAGGTAAAAGTAAAAGCGACAGGGACGGCAATGATTACTGTAAAGCTGTCTTCCACAGAGTATACAGCGAAAGATTTTAAAATAAAGATTCAGGTGAAGCCCTCTAAAGTGAAACTTTCCTCCGTAAAGAGCAAAAAGAAGAAACAGGCGTCCGTTACCTGGAAGAAACTTTCTTCTAAGCAGGGAATCACAGGTTATCGCATCGCCTATTCGACAAACAAGAAATTCAAATCGTACAAAAAGGTTGATGTAAAGAAAAGTGCGAAATCCGCAACCTTGAAGAAATTAAAATCCAAAAAGAAATACTATGTTAAAGTATGTGCGTACAAAAAGGTAGGGAAAACGAAACTTTACGGCGCATGGAGCAAAGTCAAACAGCTAAAGATAAAGTAAAGTATTTATCCTTTTTGTATGTTTGATTCCTGAAAGAGATCATAAAATGAAATAACAAACCGAGCGCCGCCCTCCGGGCGGTTTTCGGCTTTCAGGGTGCCGTTTTGCTGCGTGATAATCATTCTTGCAAGCGCAAGGCCGATACCTACGCTATGTTCGGAGGAGTTTATGCCCTTATAGAAACGCTCAAAGAGATGGGGCAGGTCTTCTTTGGCGAACCCAGGCCCATTATCTTCTATGATAATCTTGGTGTAAATCGCGTTTTGCGAGAAAGAAACTTTAATGGCGCCCCCGGTGGGCGTATGCTCCATACAATTTTTTAAAATATTTAAAATTGCTTCCATGGACCAGGTGAAATCACCGAGGAATTGCGCTTGTGGTATTGAGGGCATGATATCTAAAGTTTGTTCCCGCAGTTCCATAGGGATTAAGAGCGGTTCTGCGGCCTGTTTGATTAACTCCGGGATAGAGACAGGCTGGCGTTTGAAAACGATGGTTCCGGCGTCCATTTTCGATATTTTGAGCAGAGATTCCACCAACCAGTCAATACGTGACAATAACTGCGTCAGCTCACGCAATAGCTGCCTGCGGCGGTCTGGGGACAATTCCTGCTCCATGAGAAGCGTTAGTATCAAGTTGGAGGAGGTTAATGGGGAGCGGATCTGGTGGGAAATGTCCGCCATGGAGTCGGCAAGGAATTGTTTGTCACTGGCGAGCGCAGCCGCCTGTTCGCTTAGGCGCAGCGTCATTTTAGACAGCTCGCTCTCTAAAATGGACAATTCGCCTTCACGGTATCTCTTAAAATCAATGGGCGTATTATTGTGGAGCATGGCATCCAAATCCAGGCTCAGCCGTTTTAGCTTCCGGTAGCGGCTCATTGTAAAAAGGTAATGTGCAAGGATATAACATATAGAAAATAACAGCAGGCAAAAAGCGGTATATTTGTCGTGAAGCCATCCTGCCGTTACTGCCAGTATGGCGAGGGCAAGATGGACAAGCAGGCTTTTTTGAATTTCAGGATTGCGTAATGTATTCATAATCAGTCCCCCATTTTGTAGCCGAGTCCGCGGACGGTCTTAATCAACAGAGGATTTTGCGGGTCCTCTTCGATTTTCTCGCGCAGACGTTTGATGTAGACGGTCAGAGTATTGTCGTTGACAAACTCTCCGGCGATATCCCAGAGAGCTTCCAACAGCCTTGCGCGGGATAAGACTATGCCTTGGTTGTTGAGAAAATACAGCAGCAGGCGGTATTCCAGGGCCGAGAGCATGATTTCCTGTCCATCTTTGCGGACGGTCGCCTTTACGACGTCAACGCTGAGGTTTTTGTATTCCATTAAAGTATTTGCTTTGCCGTAACGGCGCAGAATATTATGGATGCGTGAGACAAGTTCCCGCGGGCGGAAGGGTTTGGAGATATAGTCGTCCGCGCCCAAATCCAGGCCGGTCACAACACTGTATTCATCCCCGGATGCCGTCAGGAAGATGACGGGCAGATTGGTGGTAGATTTAGCGGCGCGGCAGACGGAAAACCCATTGCCTTCGGCGAGCGAAACGTCTAATAACATTAAATCAAATTCCGGCGCGGATTCTTCGAGCAGAGAGAGAGCTTTGCTTTGTCCGTCAACTGCCGTGATGGAGAAACCTTCCTTTTGTAAGAATTCTGTTAAGTTGGTGACGATGCTCTTGTCGTCTTCGACCAGCAGGATATGTGGCATAGGTGTTCCTCCTTTGATGATTTTTTATTTTATGGAAACTTTGTCACGCTTTGTTCTATTTTATCATTTTGGCAAATGGTCTTGCAAGGTCGGAAAACTTAATATTTTATAAAGGTATTGTACTTGTGAATGAGATTAAAATATGATACCATCAAATAAATAGGTAAAGCTATTAAAGAAACATGAAATAGAAGGAGTGGCAGGCTTATGAAAAAATATGGATTTGGCGTTGATATCGGTGGGACAACCTGCAAGTTGGGATTGTTTGAGACCACGGGAGTTCTTCTGGAAAAATGGGAAATTCCCACGAATACGGAAGACGACGGCAAGAACATCTTGTCAGACATTGCGAAATCGTTGGACGAGAAAATGAAAGAGCAGATTATTCCCCAGGAAGATATAGAGGGAATCGGAATCGGGCTGCCTGGTCCGGTGCGCCGGGACGGCGTCGTTCCAGTATGTGTGAATCTTGGATGGAAGAATATGAATGTCGCCAAGGAGATGGAAACATTGATGGGCGGCATTAAGGTAAAGGCGGCCAATGACGCCAATGTGGCTGCACTTGGAGAGATGTGGCAGGGTGGCGGACGAGGCTGCAAGAATTTAGTTATGGTGACTTTAGGCACCGGCGTAGGCTGCGGAATCATTATTGACGGTGAGATTGTACCAGGCAGCAATGGCGCAGGTGGCGAGATTGGTCATATCACAGTGAATCCCCACGAGACGGTTGCCTGTAACTGCGGCAGGAAGGGATGCTTAGAGCAGTATGCTTCTGCAACAGGGATTGCACGTATTGCCAGGGAGCATCTTGCCAAAGAGCATGAAAGTTCTTTGTTGGAGGAGATTGGTGAAATATCAGCGAAAGCGGTCTTTGATGTTTACAAGGATGGCGATGAGACGGCGGAGGCGATTGTTGAGGAATTTGCATGTGTTTTGGGGAATGCCTTGAGCAACCTTGCCTGTGTGCTGGACCCGGAAGTATTCGTCATTGGCGGCGGCGTATCAAAGGCTGGCAAGCCGTTGCTGGATGCTGTGGAGAAGTATTACCGCAAAGCAGCGTTTTCTTCCTGTGATTCCATCCGTTTTGCGTTGGCGTCTTTGGGCAATGATGCAGGAATGTATGGCTGCGTGAAGTTAATTTTGGAATAGGAGATTAGTAGTGGTTATGGCTGGAAGGGGGCTGTAGCGCTAATATATTTACTCGTTCAAAAGGGGCTGTCGCACGAAGCAATCTATAAAGTTTTCATCCGTTCAAAAGGTTTCCATAGCGAAGCAATGGAAACAACATGCACAAAAATCACTCTGGGAAGCTAGCTTCCCAAGATAATTTTTGTGCATTCTGTCTTTGCCGCAATAGCGGCAAGACCTTTTGAACGAAATAGTATCTTCGTGCGACAGCCTCTTTTAAACGAATCTATGTCTTGTAATTAATATTAGTGCGATATCCCGGGCAGCGGCCGTTTCTTTGCAGAATAGCTGTCCACGGTAATCTTAACCACATTAACAATGGACACCAGCTTTTCATTGAATGTAAAATCCTTCCCAGTCTGGCTCTTCATGAGGATGGACATGCCCAATTGTTTTTCGTCCGTGTCTGTGACAATCTCCGCTTTTCCCATACCCATAATACTGCGGTAGGACATGCCGTATTGGCAGGCAACCTTGCCCTCAAAGGGGATAGCGTCGCATTCCATGGCGAATGAGACTTTGGGGTTCTTGCGGATAACATCAAATTTATAGCCTTCGGTGGCTCCGTGCAGATATAAAACGAGTATGCCATTATCCAGAACATAACCGAAATTTAGGGGAACGACATAAGGCTGCCCTTCATCGCTCAGGCCTAGGTGAAGGATTTTGCAACTATCTAAGATGGAACGTATTTCTTTCAAATCTGTAATTTCTCTTTCGCGCTTTCTCATAATTTTCTGTTTCCTTTTCCATAAATATAAGCAAATACAGTACCGGCCGCCGCGTGTTCCTCCGGGATAATAATATGATTGAACCGAGACACCGGCGATACGGTAATATCAAAGTAATTGCCGCATTCCTCCCGGAACCGATACTGTAAATATTATACTTCCTGTCGCTGAACTCTGCAAGAGAGTTTGCTAATCCTGGTTACATAGGACAATAATTCTTCTCGGCGTGGTCTGCGGCGGAATACTTCTGGTTGTAATGGAATAATAGACCAGCAGAAAATTTCCGCCCGGGGGGCAGGAGAACCGCTGGCCATTCAATGTGAGGATTTCCGTTTTGCGGGCAATGTTCAGGCGCAGCGAGTTATCGGCGGCGGTGAGGTTTCTTTGGAAGAATTTTAACGTTACGGTCTCATCATTTCGCATGGGCGCAATGATCTGAGCTTGAAACTGCGGCGGGTAAATAAGCGGCACGGGGAGGCTGCCATCATAAAAGACAGTTACCGGCATACCGGTGCGCAGCTGTGTGTTTCCGATAACGGCGGTAGCGGGGGAAAGCATAAAGTTGTTGATGCCGTTCGGCGTGTTGACGGTAACCATCTGGTTACAGCAGTTACCCGGTGTCTGGGCAATATTGCGGATGATACCTGTCACTGGTATCAGATTTTCATAATTCATGGATGAATCCTTTTTCTTTTTCTCTCTTTAACATATGCCCAAATCAGCTAAGCGTTCTGTAACCCTGCAAATATAATGTCGACTCTTGTAAATGTATATTAAATATGATAAAATTTATCTATGATTTTTTCTTAAATTTTATAAATTTTGATAAGGTTTGGAGGAGAGGGTTATGCAGCTTGACATTTTAAAAAATGAGGAAAAAAGAACGAATTTTGTAATGTTCTTGTTTTATGCCGTAGTTCCGATTGTTGCATTTTTGTACGTGCTCTTTTTTAATGGAGGAGCAGTGAAGGACAGCATAGCTGTGACCATGGTGCTGGCTGGAGTTTTGGTGAAACTGTTGGAGAAACAGCTTGGCAAGTATGCCAAATATATATATGTCTCTATTTTGCCGGTGTTAGGGACAGTGACGATTATTGCCGGCACGCCCAGAGCTTTCGGCGCGATGGCAGAAGCTTATTTCTTAATTCTGTTTCTGGCAGTTTCTTATTACGATCTGTCTACAATAGCCGTGTATTCTGTAGTTCTTATCGTTTCCAATGCAGCCGGATTGATACTGTTTCCTGATGCGTATCTGTGTATGTATACATTGTCCATTTGGATTTTTATCTTGATGGTATATGCGCTGGCAGTTTTGGCAGCGGTGATGATTGTCACAAGGGCGCGTGCTTTGTTTGACACGGTGGAGAGCAAAGAGTCTGAGGCCGAAGAAATACTCGGCAATGTACGCCAGGCATTTACGGGTATTCAAGAATCGACAGACAACATCCACGCTTCTCTGAGCGGCTTCGGGCAGAGCACGCAGGAGATTGCAAATTCTACGGAAGAGATTTCAGCCAGTGCAGAGAAGCAGATTGAAGAAGTGGGCGGGAGCATTGAGATTTTCAACACGCTGAATGAGAAAATCCAAGCCTCGGAAGAACAAGTTGACGTTACGATGATGAATATGAGACAGCTGAAAGAGAAGAATGATGAGGGGATCGCTTCTATCTCACAGCTTTCCAAGAAATTTGACGAAAATATACAGGCCACGAAAGAGGCTGCTGAGGGCGTTGCCACGCTGACCCAGAAATCGAGCCTGATTGCGGGTATCGTGGACAGCATCGACCAGATTGCACAACAGACGAATCTGCTTGCGTTGAACGCGGCAATTGAGGCGGCCAGGGCTGGAGAAGCAGGGAAAGGATTTGCTGTAGTTGCCAATGAGATTAATTCTTTGTCTATGGAGTCATCACAGGCGACAAAGGAAATTGACACTATCTTAAAAGACATTATAGAAACTGTCGAGGCCACCAATAAGATTATGGATAGAAACGGCATGACGGTCAAAGAATCTTATAATCAGTTAAACGATACGGTGAAGATTTTTGAGACGATGATAGATTCCTCCGAGGAAGTGCTCTCAGTGATCGAAGTTTTACGTCATGAGCTGTCCAATATTGTGGATATCAAGGAATCATTGCTGGAATCTATGAACAGGCTGGAGACGATTTCGGAGAAGTCAGCAGAGACCACGACGGAAATCAGCTTGTCAACTGGGGAACAGGTCTCAGGCGTAGAGAATATCCTCAAATCATTGGAACAGGTACAGAATGGCATTGAGCGGCTTGGCGGAGTGCTCAAGGATTGATAAATTATAATGCGGCATAGCTTGTGCTATGCCGTTTTGTATTATCCTACTTGAAAAATACCCAAAGAAGGCGCGTAAACGGTAAATACCATAAAGGCGATTGCCATAAGGAAGACAAGCAGCCAAAGGATAAGGGAACTTTTTTGGAGAAACGGGCTTTTCGGCCGGCAGCGTGATGTTCCAATATATACAATCGAAAAAGCCAGAATAACGCTGATATAGAAAATCAGAATATCAATTGGGGTGTAAGTTCTGCCCAGAATCCCAGAATAAGTGTAAAAAAGTACCGGGATAGCAAAAGTGCCTGCCAAAATACCCAGTGGATAAGCGTAAGCCAGGCAGGGATATTCCTGTGACAGACGCGCGCAAATAAAAACGCCATAGAGGAACATGGGGAAAAACAATAGTTTCATGTGCTCCCAGGTAGATTCACTGACTGGCGTAAAAAGCCCGACTAGGAAATTTTCGTTGGTCCATTCGTAAGTAAAATGCGCTAGCGTGCCAACAATGGAAGTAAAAATGACGCCTGCAATGGTGTAACATTTGAGCTTTTTTTGCATAGTCATTCCCTTTCTTATTTAGAAAACTTAATATAAGAGATTATATGCAAAAAAGGAAAATATATAAGTAGTTTAAAACGTTTCCCACTATATGGCATTATCCTTCTGAGACCATGCCTTTTACCTGTTCCAGGGCCTTTGATACAGGGGGCAAGGCAATTAGGATAATGGTGATAGTAGCTTCTGCTCCCAGATAGGAGCCGTTATATACTAGTGAGTAGATAGGAGCGGCCATATTATCTGGCGCATAGGAGGCAAAGAAGATGACGCCGGAGAGGAAAGAGAAAAAATACCGTCCTAATACGCCTGCCAGATAACCGATGATCAGGCCGTGTTTCTGTTTGTGAAAAAAACCCGACAAACCCAGCGCACCGAACGCTAATGGATAATCTGTAAGCATTTGGGGGATGGTATAAAAAACAGGTTCTATCATAAATTGCAGCAGTCCGTAGGCGGCTCCCGTAATAAGCCCGGCAGAAGGACCGAACCAGTAGCCGATCAGGACAATAAACAGCATACTGAGCAACGTGACAGAGCCGCCCATCGGCATTTCTATGACTTTAATCATGGAAGTGACCTGGGCGAGGGCAATGGCGGCAGCCGAAAATACGAGCCGTTTCGTAGTATTATTCATGTGTGGAATCCTCCATCTATAAAAATGTTCTTTTATCAATTGCAGTATTATTGTAGCGGCTGAGGAATGGCCTGTCAATCACATGAAGGCAATTAACAAAGTAATCTGCTATAATTCACAGGAATTTATGAGTGGTGACGAGAGTGTCATGATGGTAGGCTTTTTAATTAAATAAAATAATTTATCACGCTGTCATAATAAAGTTATAAAGAAATAAAGAAAAATCTTGCAAAATTGGAAAAATAATATTAAAATGTACTTTGATAACGAAAGTATGAATGTAAAGGAGAATGAAAGATGAGCTATGTTGATGAAGTATTAGAGCGCGTAATAGCAAAGAATCCGGCAGAGCCTGAATTTCATCAGGCAGTAAAAGAAGTATTAGAGTCTTTGAGGCCGGTGATTGAAGCCAATGAAGAGAAGTACCGTAAAGAAGCATTGTTAGAGCGTTTGACAGAGCCGGACAGGCAGTTTAAATTCCGCGTACCGTGGGTAGATGACAAGGGACAGGTGCAGGTGAATACTGGATATCGTGTACAGTTTAATAACAGCATTGGACCGTACAAGGGTGGTTTGAGATTACATCCGTCCGTAAACCTGGGCATTATTAAATTCCTGGGATTTGAGCAGATTTTTAAGAATTCTCTGACAGGTCTTCCGATTGGCGGCGGCAAGGGCGGTTCTGATTTTGACCCCAAGGGCAAATCTGACCGCGAGGTTATGGCGTTCTGCCAGAGCTTCATGACAGAGCTTTGCAAATATATCGGAGCAGACACGGACGTTCCGGCGGGTGACATTGGAACAGGCGCCAGGGAAATTGGCTATATGTTCGGACAGTATAAGAAGATTAAAAGTGTCTACGAAGGTGTGTTGACTGGAAAAGGACTTTCTTACGGCGGTTCCCTGGCCCGTACCGAGGCTACCGGCTACGGCTTATTATATCTGACCGAAGAGATGATGAAATGCAACGGTTATGACATGAAGGATAAAGTGGTATGTATCTCCGGTTCTGGTAACGTGGCAATCTACGCGACTCAGAAGGCACAGCAGCTTGGCGCAAAGGTTGTGACTGTCAGCGATTCGACCGGCTGGGTATATGATTCTGAGGGAATTGACGTTGCTTTATTAAAGGAAGTAAAAGAAGTGAAGCGTGCACGTTTGACAGAGTATGCAGCAGCAAGGCCGAGCGCAGAGTACCATGAAGGACGCGGCGTGTGGTCTGTGAAATGTGACATTGCACTTCCCTGCGCTACCCAAAACGAGCTTCTCCTTGAGGACGCAAAGCAGTTGGTGGCAAATGGATGTATCGCAGTGGCAGAGGGCGCAAATATGCCTACAACCTTAGAGGCAACGGAGTACTTACAGCAGAATAAAGTGCTGTTTGCTCCGGGTAAGGCTGCAAATGCAGGCGGCGTGGCAACCTCCGCGTTGGAGATGAGCCAGAACTCCGAGCGTTTGAGCTGGACATTTGAGGAAGTGGACGGCAAGCTCAAAGACATTATGGTAAATATCTTCCACAACTTAGATGACGCGGCAAAGCGTTACGGCAAAGAGGGCGACTATGTGACAGGAGCTAATATTGCTGGATTTGAGAAAGTAGCGGAAGCTATGATTGCCCAGGGCGTATGTTAATCAGAGCATAAGTATGAACAGATAAATAAGTTACATGGAAGATTAGGAAACTGTAAAATTCTGCGTTGAGTTTTACAGTTTCTTTTCGTAATTGCTGTTTGGTATTACATAAATACGGTGTCTGCGATTAGAGAAGGGAGAAATGGTAGATTATGAAAAGAAGGATTCTAATAGTTGACGATGACGAAGATTTATCTTTTATTATCAGTGAAATGCTTGAAAACCATGGCTATAGTGTGTGTTGTGCAGAGAGCGGCGAGAAAGCTTTAACAAGGCTTTCTGATGATACGTTTCATCTGATACTGCTAGATATCAATTTGCCAAAGACTACGGGGTTTGAGCTTTGCCAGGAACTTCGGAAGGTCTCAAATGTACCGGTCATTTTTGCGAGCGCGAGAACAAGTGAGACGGATCGTATTACCGGATTTGATATTGGCGGCGATGATTATCTGCCCAAGCCATACTCCATGCAGGAATTGTTAGCGAGGGTAAATGCACTGATCCGTCGGGCTTATGGCTTTTCGGAGGAAGAAAAGACTGTGGAATTCGGAGATATTTCGGTGAATATCACTGCGCGGACAGTGATGAAAAATGGGGCGCCAATTTCCCTGTCGCTGCGTGAATTCGATTTATTGTCCTATCTCTGTAAACACAGAAATACGGCGGTTGCCAAGGAAAAGATTCTCAGCGATGTGTGGGGCGCATTTTCCCTTGTGGAGCCGTCCACGCTTACGGTACATATTCGCTGGCTGCGGGAGAAATTAGAAAATGATCCAGCAAAGCCTGTTTATATCAAGACGGTTTATAAAGTGGGGTATATGTTGGAGGACGGGAAATGAAAAAGAGGATTTTAGGGGTAACGGTTTTATTTTCCCTTGCCGTTATCATAATATTAAGCGGACTTTATTTTTCGGCCAAAGATGTGGACGTAAAGGAGAAAAAATCAAACTATATCGTTGCCTTGAATGAAATCAGTATACTAAATAAAAATGGGAATGACAGGCAGGCGCAAGAAAAGATTGCCGCTTTGCAGGAGGATATGCGTTACTTACAGGCACAAGAGAGCGGCGTGAATTTTATTCCTGTCATGTGCGTGGTCTGCGTTCTCTTTTTTATGGTGGCATTTGGATATATTTATCTGGCGATATTAAGGCCTTTTGATGAGATGAAAGATTTTGCAGTTAAGATTTCCGCGGGTGATTTCAGTGTGCCTTTGAAATATCATCGTTCTAATTATTTTGGAGAATTTACCTGGGCGTTTGACAGTATGAGAAAAGAAATTACAAAGGCAAGGGTCTGCGAGAGGGAAGCCATAGACAACAACAAGACGGTGATTGCTACACTTTCCCATGATATTAAGACGCCAATCGCTTCTATCCGGGCATATGCAGAAGCTCTTGGCGCATCTCTGGACAGCTCCTACGAAAAAAGGGAACGGTATGTAAGCGTGATTATCAAAAAATGTGATGAAGTATCGGGCCTTACGAATGATTTATTTCTGCATTCTATTTCCGATCTGGACAAACTGAAGATAATGCCTGAAAAATTGGAAGTTTGTTCATTTATGGAGAATATCATTGAGGATATTTCTTCGTCGCAGGGAGACGTGAAGCTGCGGAGGGCAGATTTTACGGCCTATGTGAATGCCGATAAAAACAGACTTACTCAGATTGCGGAAAATTTAATTAATAATGCGAGGAAATATGCGAGAAGCGAGATAGAAGTATTTATCACCAGAGATGGAGGCAGTGTAGAGGTACATTTCCGCGATTACGGCAGCGGCATCCCGGACAAGGACGTACCATTTATTTTTGATAAATTTTACAGAGGAGCTAATTGTGGGAAGGAACAGGGTTCGGGGTTAGGACTTTACATTGTGAAATACATTGCGGAAAAAATGGGTGGCGGCGTAACACTCACAAATCATAGAAACGGTTTGGAGGTAGTAGTTACGCTGCCGGAGTATGGATGTTCTCACCATTCATGTTAAGGTTTTTTATTTTCCCAAAATAAAGTGTTAAGGACTTGTTAATATCTTTTGAGATAGAATGGGCTTACAAAAGGAAAGGAGCAGAATGGAGAAATGAAACGTACTATTTTATCTGCAAAAGGCCTGTGCAAAAGCTTTGCACACAACGGCGGTCAGCTGCATGTGCTGTCCCACGTGGAGCTTGCGTTATATGAAGGCGAGTTTACGGTGATAATGGGCGCCAGCGGTTCCGGGAAGTCTACACTTCTGTATGCGCTGAGCGGTATGGACAGGGCAACTGCCGGTGAAGTCCTCTATGATGGCAAAGATATCGTGAAGATGAAAGAAAAGGAATTGGCGAAGCTGCGCTATACGGATTTTGGCTTTATTTTTCAACAGATGCACCTGGTGAGTAATCTTACGTTATTTGAAAATGTTGCGGTTCCCGGATATCTTGCCAAAGGCAAAACTGCAAATGAGGTAAAGATGCGTACCGAACAATTGCTGGAAAAAATGTCTGTTTCTCAGATGAAAACCCATCTGCCCTCCCAGGTGTCAGGTGGGGAACAGCAGAGGTGCGCTGTGGCAAGGGCAGTTATCAATGAGCCCAAGGTGCTTTTTGCAGATGAACCGACGGGCGCTTTAAACCGCAAAAATACCACGGATGTCCTTGATTTGTTGACGGAGCTGAACCACGAGGGGCAGAGTGTGTTGATGGTTACCCATGATCTGCGGTCGGCGCTCAGAGGAAATCGGATTTTGTATCTTGAGGATGGTAAAATTATCGGTGAACTGACGCTTCCCGATTATCAGACAGGGGATGAAAAAGCAAGGGAGACGCAGGTAAACGCATGGCTTACCTCGTTGGAATGGTAGGTGGCGATATGGAGATTTTAACATTACTGAAAGCAAACATCCGTCACAAAAAGGGATCGTTTATGAGCGTGGTCTTGTTGACATTGATTATCGCCATGTCTGTCACGACCATTTTGGGCATTAAGGAAAGTGCATTTCGGGGGGTTTATGCATCCCATGATATGGTGGCTACACCTGATTTGTGGGTAGAGTATTACGCATATAAATTGACAGACGAAATGATACACGAGGTGAAGAATGATACGAGGGTCAAAACGGTAAACGTGGTCGATTATCTCATTGGTAGAAAAAGTATCATGAATGGAGAAGAGTATACGAATGCCGCCATTACAATGATGAAAGCTGATGGGGACACAATGCTGTTGAAAGATGATCTGAGCGGTGTCAGGGATGAGGCTCCACAATTGAAAAAGGGAGAGATATATGTCCCGCAAGGGCTGCTCTCCCATGTCAATGGGGAGGTTGGGCAAAAAATCACACTGGAAACGCTTGGCGGAGATTTTGAATTTACGGTAAAGGGAGTGCTTCTCGACCCCTACTTTGGCACCGCTGTGATTGGCTGGAAAAGGTGTTGTATCAGTGAGGAAGATTATAAGGAAATCAGGGATAAAATTGAGAATCAGGAGACTCAGGAAAAGCATGGTATTGGGAGGTTCATGGAGATCAACAAAGCCGATAATTGTCCGCTTACACTCTCACAATTTCGCAGGCAGCTCAATAAGGATACAGGAGTTGTGGATATGGGCTATGGTTCGCTGACGAGGGACATGTCAATTTATTACACAACATTGTTTCCGCAGATTATCTCTTCGATTCTCATGGTGTTTCTCCTGCTTTTGCTGGCGATTGTCCTGATTGTAACAGTGCACAGCATTTCCATGGAGATTGAGAGTAATTATGTTACCTTCGGCGTGTTAAAAGCGCAGGGGTTTGGTACAGGCAAGATTCGTGTATTGTTTTTGGCACAGTATCTGTTGGCTGAATTTTTGGGAGCAGTTCTGGGAATTGCTGTAAGCATTCCGATTATCGGCACATTTGCCAATATTTTTGCATCGATCATCGCTGTGCCTGCTGTGCTCACTGTGCCGTTTGGACTCATTGCTGCCTTGCTTGGCGTGCTGTTTGTTTTGTCAGCGCTGTCGATTTTGTTTGTCACCGTTAAGATTAACCGTATTTCTCCTGTCCGCGCTATTTCAGGCGCTAAGAAAGAAATTTATTTTGACAGCAGGCTAAAGGCCCCGATTAGCAAAAATCTGCTCTCGCTAAGCCTCGCATTCCGGCAGTTTACGTCGGCGAAACGCAGATATCTTGGAACATTTGTTATCGTTGGCATTTTAGTATTTTTTATGATGACAATCAATGTACTGTCTCATACTGTTAGTTCTAAATCAGCAAGCGAGTCGATGGGCATGATGGTAACAGAAATAGATGTTTCGCCCAAAAGGCGGCTTACGGAAAAGGATTTTTCTGAGATTGAAAAAGAGATAGGACAGAGCGCTCAAATAGAAAAGAAATATTACTATACGGGAAGTTATTTTTCATTTGAAGGGGAACAGATTATGTGCCAATCGTTTAAAGACCCAGGTGTGCTTCCGCCGTTGAAAGGGCGCGCTCCCATTTACGATAACGAAATCGCGGTGTCGCCGATTCTTCTGGATGAGTTTGAGCTTGAAATAGGAGACGAGGTTACGGTTGGCTGGGAGGGTAAGAAAGGGAAGTATCTGATTACAGGTACGCTTCAGCTTATGAATGATGCAGGGAGATGCTTCGTGATGTCCCAAGAGGGTGCAGAAAATATAGGATATGATCAGTGGCTTTGGGGATGCTATTCTCTGGAAAACGATGAAAAGGCAGAGAAAATTGTTGATTCACTCAATGAAAAATTTGCTGATAGTATTGAGGCTAGGAGGAATCAGGGAATGATGGATGGGACTTATCAGATGGTTATTCTTTTTATGCAGATGATCATATATGTGTTCTCATTATTGTTTTCACTGATTGTAGTACATATGGTCTGTGCAAAAGCATTTGTGCAGGAACGCAAAGATATTGGTATTTACAAGGCGCTTGGGTTTACGGCAGGAAAATTGAGGCTCCAGTTTGCTGTAAGATTCCTGACGGCGGCTGTGCTGGGTTCCTGTCTTGGCGCCGCGTTCAGTTATGCTTTTTCCGCCAGACTTTTGGAACGGTTGCTTTATGGAGTTGGCATAACCAGTTTTAAGACGACGTTTGGCGTGCTGACATTTTTTCTTCCGATTGCAGTGGTTTGCGCAGGGTTTTTCGTTTTTGCATACTTGTCATCGGCGAAGGTGAAAAAAGTGGAAGTTCGGGAGTTAGTGCACTGACATACTTATATCCAGGAAAACCTCTTTGCACCAGATAGAAATATGCCAGTACACGAGTATAGTTTTAATTTGGAAACAGTTGCGCTCGAACCAGTTGTTTACGAATCTGGGGCCCGGCAATCATCGCGAGTACCATTTTTGCCAAATCGCCGGGGACAAAAGGAATGACGCCTGCCATCAACGCAGCTTTCCAGTCCATGCCTGCCTGGTAGGCAAGCCAGAGCGTACCGAAGGCGTAGGCAATTATAGTGCCGCCAATCATGCCCAGGAGGCAGACAATTCGCTTGGAAAAAAATTTATCAATAAGGATGCCGGCAACCAACGCCATGGGGATGAAGCCAATTAAATAGCCTCCGGTGGGCCCTAAGAGCTTGCCGGGGCCGCTGGTGAAGCCGGAGAATACCGGCACGCCGATAAAGCCGATCAGCAGGTAAACGAGGTAGGACACACAGCCGTATTTCGTGCCGAGCACATATAATGAAAAATAGATGGCAAGGTTTGTCAGCGAAATGGGTACAGGTCCAATTGGCAGGGAGAATGGCGCCAGAATGCAGGTTACAGCAGTCATTACGCCGATGACGGCGAGCTGGCGGGT
>CAJUTD010000066.1:0-729 GCA_910589635.1 uncultured Lachnospiraceae bacterium
ATGTTATTGTTGCCCAAGACAGCCGTATACTTACCTATGAGCCCCTTGACATTTTTGTGAAGCACTGCCACACGTCCAGCCGTGGAGCAGACGCCCATATCACAATTCGGATAATTCACAGAATTACGGATATTACCGTTTTCCAGATAATCCTTCACTTCCTGTACTGCCATCTGTGCACAATTGTCCTCCGATTCCTCTGTGGAAGCGCCCAAATGTGGGATTACAATGCATCCTTCCTGGCCGGCAGTTGTACTGTTAGCAAAATCAGAAACATATTTCTTAACCTTACCGTCTTTGATAGCTTCCAGAATAGCCTCTTCGTCAACCAGAAGATCTCTGGCAAAGTTGAGGATTACCACGCCGTCCTTCATTATCGCAAAGGCCTCTTTATTGAGCATTTTTCTGGTATCGTCCAACAACGGCACATGGATTGTGATGTAATCACATTCACGATAAATATCTTCTACGTTGCTGATATGCTTTACATACCTTGATAAATTCCAAGCTGCATTGACAGAGATAAATGGGTCATAACCATATACCTCCATGCCCAGTTTCGTCGCAGCATTCGCTACCCTGACGCCGATTGCCCCAAGGCCGATGATACCTAATTTCTTGCCAGAAATCTCACAACCTGCAAACGCTTTCTTTGCCTTCTCCGCATCCTTGCCGACATTTTCATTATCCTTATTTTCCAACACCCAATTGATGCCACCGATAATATCA
>CAJUTD010000066.1:739-16847 GCA_910589635.1 uncultured Lachnospiraceae bacterium
CAAACACCAGCTCTTTCACGCCATTGGCATTGGCGCCCGGCGTGTTAAACACTACGATTCCCTGATCTGCACATTTCTCCAGAGGGATATTATTGACCCCGGCCCCGGCCCTTGCAACTGCCTCAAGCCCCTCCGGGAGTTCCAAATCGTGCATGGCTGCGCTTCTTACCAACACTGCCTGCGCCTCTTTCATATCATCTGTCTTCGTGTAATTCTCACCAAATAAATCCAATCCTACATTGGCGATAGGATTTAAACAATTATATTGAAACATTTTAATTCTCCTCTTCAAACTTCTTCATAAATGCTACAAGTTTCTCAACGCCTTCCTTCGGCATTGCATTGTAAATGCTGGCACGCATACCGCCAACGGTCCTGTGCCCTTTAAGGTTCACAAATCCTGCCGCCTCGGCCTCTTTGACAAATTTAGCATCAAGCTCTTTGTCCCCGGTAACGAAAGGCACGTTCATCAGGGAGCGGTCCTCTTTGCGCACAGTTCCCTTAAACATCTTGCTCTCATCTAAGAAATCATATAATATCTTTGCCTTTTCTTCGTTGCGCTCCTTCATAACGCCAAGTCCGCCCATCTTCTTGAGCCATTTGAATACCTTGCCACAGACATAGATGCCATAAGCAGGCGGTGTATTGTAAAGGGAATCCGCATCCGCATGGGTCTTATACTTAAGCATGGTCGGTGTACCCGGCAATGTATCTTCCGTAATCAAATCTTCACGTATAATAACAATTACCACGCCTGCCGGACCAATGTTCTTCTGTACACCGCCATAAATGATGCCGTATTTTGACACATCCACCGGCTCGGACAGGAAACAAGAGGACACGTCTGCTACCAGCGTATGCCCTTTCGTATTAGGCAATGTCTTATATTTCGTTCCGTAAATCGTATTATTCTCACAGATATATACATAGTCTGCATCTTCCGGGATAGCAAGGTCTGAGCAGTCCGGGATGTAAGAAAACGTCTCGTCTTCGGAAGAAGCCACCTTTACTGCCTCACCGAAATTTTGAGCCTCCTGGAAAGCCTTTTTCGCCCATTGCCCGGTTACGATATAAGCCGCCTTCTTGTTCTTCATTAAGTTCATGGGAATCATGGCAAACTGCTGGGAAGCCCCCCCCTGCAAAAACAACACCTTATAATTATCAGGAATATTCATCAAATCTCTCAAATCTGCTTCCGCCTCTTTGATAATCCCATCATACACTTTGGAGCGGTGGCTCATCTCCATTACGGACATGCCGCTTCCCTTATAATCCATCATCTCCTCTGCCGCTTCACGCAAAACTTCTTCCGGCAGGACTGCCGGCCCTGCGGAAAAATTATAAACTCTGCTCATATTATTCCTCCTCTTTATGCCATTTTATGGCAACTGGCTATTTAAAAGTTACATTTATCTATTATTAATATCTCCTTCATCAAATGCCTCGCTAATGGCATTTCCGGGAGCTACCATCGGCCATACCTTATCATCGCTGTCAATCATACAATCAATCAACACCGGCATATCGCTATCCATTGCTTTTGCAAAGGCCTCTGCGAACTCCTCCCGCGTATTCGCACGGTAAGCGGTCGCTCCCATCGCCTCCGCCAGCTTCACAAAATCAACACTGTCATTGAGCACGGTAGCGGAATAATGCTGTTCATAGAATAACGTCTGCCACTGGCGCACCATTCCCAGCACATGATTGTTGACTACCACCTGGATTAAGGGAAGCTTTTCGCGCACTGCTGTAGCAATCTCATTCATATTCATTCGGAAACATCCATCTCCGGCAATATTGATTACCTGCTTATGGGGATTTGCCATCTGTGCGCCAATCGCTGCGCCAAGACCATAACCCATCGTCCCCAGCCCACCAGATGAGATGAGGGTGCGCGGCTGTTTGTATTTATAATACTGTGCCGCCCACATCTGATGCTGCCCGACTTCTGTCACCATAATGGCATCGCCCCCGGTCTGCCTGTATATTTCTTCTATAATATAAGGCCCGCTTAGCCCGGCATCCGCGTATTTTAACGGATATTTCTCCTTATATTCCATAATCTTGGCAATCCATTCCTGGTGTTCCTGCTGCTCTAACTCCTGATTCAAACGTGCCAGGATATCCTTGATGTCGCCAATGATATGCGCATCCGTGATAATATTTTTGTTAATCTCCGCCGGGTCAATATCAAACTGCAAAATCTTGGCATTTTTAGCAAATTTTCTCGCATTTCCGGTAACCCGGTCACTGAAACGTACACCCACGGCAATCAACAGGTCGCATTCACTTACCCCGTAATTAGACGTTTTCGTTCCATGCATCCCCAGCATTCCAGTATAGAGCTCATGGTTACCGTCAAATGCTCCCTTTCCCATCAAGGAATCCGCTACCGGAAGCTGCACTTTTTCCACAAATTCCAACAACTCACGGCTTGCACCTGAAATAACTGCACCACCACCAACAAACAGGTACGGCTTCTTGGATTTACCAATCATTTTCACTGCACGTTCCACTGCCTCATCTGTGATCTCCTCCGTACTCTGCTGTTCCTGTTCAACATCCACCGGCTTAAACTCCGTCTTGTTGGAAGTAACATCTTTGGGAATATCCACAAGCACCGGACCCGGCCTGCCTTTCTGTGCAATGCGGAATGCACGCCGGATTGTTCCTGCAAGTTTGGTAATATCCTTCACAATAAAATTATGCTTTGTAATCGGCGTGGTGATTCCTGCGATGTCAATTTCCTGAAAACTGTCTTTGCCCAACAGGGAAACACCCACATTACAAGTAATCGCCACCATAGGCACAGAATCCATATAGGCAGTGGCAATCCCCGTCACAAGATTGGTCGCCCCCGGACCTGAAGTAGCAAAACAGACGCCGACCCTTCCGGTCGTGCGGGCATAACCATCCGCCGCATGGCTTGCCCCTTGTTCGTGAGACGTCAGCACATGCTTTATTTCATGGCTATGCTTATATAATTCATCATATACATTTAAAATGGCTCCGCCCGGATAACCAAAGACAGTATCCACACCTTGCTCTTTCAGACATTCAATAACAATCTGTGCTCCTGTCAGCTGCATCTTTTCGTTCCTCGCTTTCTAATGGTCAAATTCTATCCGCAATCAAATCTCCCATCTGCTCTGTCCCCACTTGAGTAACCAGAGAGTTCTTCGCCTCTTCCTGAGGCATAATGTCTATCGTACGGTAATTTTCCTTCAATACCTGTCTGACTGCTTCCTCAATGGCGTCTGCTTCACGGTCCAAGTCAAAGGAATAACGAAGCATCATCGCTGCGCTTAAAATCGTAGCAATCGGATTGGCAATGCCCTTGCCTGCAATATCCGGCGCAGAACCGCCGCTGGGCTCATAAAGGCCAAATTTCGTATCGTTCAGGCTCGCCGATGACAACATTCCGATAGAACCTGTCACCATACTGGCTTCATCTGATAATATATCACCAAACATATTCTCTGTCAAAATCACATCAAATTGCCCCGGGTCTTTGACTAGCTGCATGGCGCAGTTATCGACAAGCATATGCTCCAAAGTAACGTCTGGATAATCCTTTGCCACCTCTTCCACCACTTTTCTCCAGAGGCGAGAGGAATCCAGCACGTTTGCCTTATCCACGCTTGTCACTTTCTTCCTGCGCTTTCTGGCAATGTCAAATCCACGTATGGCAATCCTGCGTATTTCATGCTCATTGTAAGTAAGCGTATCTACTGCCGTCATAACGCCATCACGTTCCTCCGTCACCCTGTCTCCAAAATACAGGCCACCGGTCAACTCGCGCATAATCATCATATCAAAGCCGTCACCGATAATATCATCCCGCAGTGGGCAAGCCTCACGCAGTTCCCCATACAAATATGCCGGGCGCAGATTGGCAAACAGATTCAAAGACTTGCGCAATTTTAAAAGGCCTGCTTCCGGGCGTAAATTGGCGGGCAGCTTATACCAGGGAGACGTGCTTGTATTCCCGCCAATCGAGCCCATCAACACGGCATCGGCCGCCTTAGCCTGCGCAATTGCCTCATCTGTCAGCGGTACTCCGGTGGCATCTATGGAGACGCCGCCCATCAATATTTCATCATAGGCGAAGGAATGTCCAAACACTTCCCCTACTTTATCTAACACTTTCTTGGCTTCCTTCACGATTTCCGGTCCGATTCCATCCCCGGAAATCACTCCAACTTGATAATTCATAACTTCCTCCTTCTTAAAAATGATAAGATAAAGAGCTTCACATCTAAGGCATTTTATCCTGGTAAAGATAGGATAAAATGCCCCGCAACAAGTTGCGGAGCACTCTTACTTACCTTCTTTTTCCACCGCATCTTCCGGCTTCTCTACCATGGCAATGGCTGACTTCTGCATAGGAATACGGCAATTCTTATTGCTTCCGAACTCTACAATAATCGTATCTTCCGTAAGATCAATAATCGTCCCATAAAATCCACTTGTCGTCAAAATTGTGTCGCCTACTGCAAGTTCTGAGAGCATGGCGTTCTTTCTCTTTGTCTCCTTCTGCTGTGGACGAATCATCATAAAATATAAAGCCACTAACATAACTACAATCCAGATAAGTGAAAATCCCGACATACTTCCGGCACTCGCTGCTAAAATAGACATATTCTTTCCTCCTGATTCTCTTTGCTATTCAAAATTCACATTCAACCCGCGTAAAATTACGCGCTTATACTATTTTACACAAAATGACACATGAGGGCAAGTGTTTTCCCAGATTTTATAAAATTTTAAGTAACAGTTCAGCCATCGCCAATATTATGGGTGAATCATGCTTGCATGAATTAACACATAATATTAGCGATGAGCGGAGCGCCAATTAATGAGCAAAGTTAGACGCGAAGCGTCGGAAAAATGCCGTAGGCATCTTTGCGAATGGCGCGGGCTGAACTGTTACAATTTTAAGTCTGGCACATTCCCATCCGATACAGCTTTTCCTCTTTATATGACTGAAATCTCCCCGCATCCAAAGCGTCTCTGATTTCTGTCATCATCGTATTATAGAAATACAGATTATGGAGCACACAAAGGCGCATGCCCAGCATTTCCTTCGCTTTGAGCAGATGACGGATATATGCCCTGCTGTAATGGCTGCACGCCGGACACCGGCAGCCTTCCTCAATCGGCTTTTTATCAAGTTCAAACTTTTGATTAAAAAGATTCAATTTGCCGTAGTTTGTATATACATGGCCATGCCGCCCATTACGGCTGGGATATACGCAGTCGAAAAAATCTACGCCACGCTCTACGCCCTCTAAAATATTTGCAGGCGTTCCCACGCCCATCAAGTATGTGGGCTTATCTTTGGGAAGATGCGGCACCGTTACGTCTAATATATGGTACATTTCTTCATGGCTCTCCCCCACGGCAAGCCCGCCTATGGCATAGCCGTCCAGTTCAAGCTCCGCAATTGCCTTGGCATGGTTAATGCGGATATCGTCAAAAACAGCTCCCTGGTTGATACCGAACAACATCTGCTGTTTGTTAATCGTTCCCTCCAACCCATTTAACCGTCGCATTTCCTGCTGGCAGCGTTTCAGCCACCTGGTTGTGCGCGCCACAGAATCCTCCACATAAGAGCGTTCCGCCACGCTAGACGGGCACTCGTCAAACGCCATGGCAATCGTGGAAGCAAGATTGGACTGTATCTGCATGCTTTCCTCCGGTCCCATAAATATCTTTTTCCCATCAATGTGGGAATGGAAATATACGCCCTCTTCTTTAATTTTTCGCAGCCCGGCAAGGGAAAAAACCTGAAACCCACCCGAATCCGTAAGAATTGGCTTGTCCCACACCATAAATTGGTGAAGCCCGCCAAGCTTCTTGACAACTTCATCTCCCGGACGCACATGGAGATGGTATGTGTTGGAAAGTTGCACCTGCGTGCCGATTTCCTGTAAATCCTGGGTTGACACGGCGCCCTTGATTGCCGCCACTGTTCCCACATTCATAAATACCGGGGTCTGGATTGTGCCATGTACCGTGTGAAACTCTCCACGCTTGGCACGGCCTTCCTGTCTTAATAATTTATACATAAAATAATTCCTTTCTGCTCTAATCGAACAAAGTATAACAGATTTATTTTTCTTTCACAAGCAAAAACTTCTTTTCATTCCTGCTGATATTTACTATAATGTTACTGTCCAAAGGGATAATCCTTTACAAGAAGCGCTTATTACTATTAAAAAATATAAGGAGGTCTTTATGGCTGGCTCAACATATGGAAAACACTTTCAAATAACTACCTGGGGAGAATCCCACGGGAAAGGAATCGGCGTTGTCGTGGACGGCTGCCCCGCCGGGCTTGCTCTGTGCGAAGATGATATACAGGAATATTTAGACAGGAGGAAACCCGGGAAATCAAAATATTCCACCCAACGCCAAGAGGGAGACAAAGTACAAATACTTTCTGGCGTCTTTGAAGGGCAGACAACCGGAACGCCCATCAGCCTGATTGTTTTCAACGAAGATCAGCGTTCCCGTGACTATGGAGACATAGCCTCCTACTATCGTCCGGGACATGCGGATTATACGTTTGATGAAAAATACGGATTTCGGGACTACCGGGGCGGCGGACGCTCCTCGGGACGCGAGACAATTGGACGCGTGGCCGGCGGCGCCATCGCCATAAAAATATTAAATGAGATAGGTATCTCTTTGCTGACGTACTCCCGTGCCATCGGACCCGTTACCATTCCGCAGAATTCAAACGACTTATTAGCTGCATCAACACAAAATAACAAGTTCGGCTCTCTCCATGAAATCCGACAGCAAATTCTGGCAAACCCTCTCTATATGCCAGACAATGATTCTTCTAAAAGGGCTCAGGAATATCTGGACGAATGTATGAAACATACCGATTCCGCAGGTGGAATTGTCGAGGGAATTATCACCGGCGTTCCCACAGGCGTCGGAGAACCTGTATTCGATAAACTTGATGCGAACCTTGCAAAAGCAATCTTTTCCATCGGCGCAGTCAAGGGCTTTGAGATTGGCGACGGTTTCGCGGCTGCGGCTTCCAAAGGCACAGAAAACAATGATAATTTCTGTATGGATAACGGACAAGTTACCACTGCCACAAACCATGCAGGCGGCATTTTAGGAGGCATCAGCAGCGGCGCCCCCATTATTTTCCGGGCTGCATTTAAACCTACGCCCTCCGTTGCCTCCACACAGCAGACTGTCAACAAATCCGGGGAAGAAATCTCTATTTCTATTCATGGCCGACACGACCCGATTATTGTACCGCGGGCCGTTGTAGTGGTGGAATGCATGGCTGCACTGACGCTTGTAGATTTAATGCTCGAGAATATGGGGGCAAAAATAGAAGACCTTAAAAAACGGTATCCATGCTTATAAACCCGCATAGACAAACAAGGAGGGATATCTGACAGCGATTACCATCTGCCTGATATCCCTCTTTCACGTTGCTCTTATCCATGAAAACTTCTGTTTTTACCAATATTCTTTTTCATAGGAATCATTTTATCCGCCTATGATCTTATGATGCCTTTTTAATAATTCAGCCTCTGTATATAGGCCACGCGTCCATCTTCAATATACACATAGAGCCAGGTGGAACCGCTTTTGAATACCCATTGGATAATATCGCCCCAATCGTTTCTCTGAGGAAATCCCCATGTTGTCAGGCAGGCCTCTTCCGCAGTCATTCCTACATAAATGCTGTCACCAAAATAAACCATATCATGGCAGGTATCTTTCACTTTGCCAAATTTATCGCACAACTTCACTTCAACGCCGGTGCCCGCGGCTGCCGGATTGATATTGACCGTCACATTCTGGTTTTTCTTTGTTTTCTTTATGGTCTTTGTATAAATTGCGCCGCCTACGTTTACTATAAGCTTATCCTCTTTCTGCCCCTCTGATACTTTAAGGGTAATACTGTTACTTGTTTTATATATATAATCGGGAACGCTGACATAACCGTATGCAAGTTTTACTTTTACCGTCTTTGACTTGGTATAACCTTCAGGCGTGACAGTAGTTACTTTTATTTTGGTTCCTACTCTGGCCTGTTTAATCTTGATGGTATACTTCCCAGATTTATTGGCTTTTCCTTTATATTTTTTTCCTTTTATCTGCGCTGTGACTTTTGCCCCGGCAACTGTCTTACCGGTAATCTTCACACTCCCAGAATTCACATCAGACACTGATAACTTCGGAGGAATGTTTTTCAGCTTGATTTTCTCTGTACAACTATAGCCATCCTCGTCTGTAATTTTAATCTTAATATAAGAGTTCACTTTCTGTCTGGGATAAGAAGCGGAGAAGCTATAATAATTATCATAATCATAATCCCACTTCTTAACCATCTTACATTTGTACTCTTTGCCAGATGCTATCACAACAATTTTCGCTTTTTTATTACTGAGATATTTTCCGGAAACCTCTTTGGGCTTTGCCTTTACCGAATACTTTATCTTTCTGTCATAAATTTCTCGTTTGGCTTCCTTGGTATGAGAAGTATTTTTGTGCTCCACCCAAATTATGAGCGGCGCTCCAACTTTCTGTTGTGGATAACTGACTCTCACCGTTTCATCCCGTTTACCAGAATACTTACTGTAATAAGTTTTTCCCCCAACTCTGACACACAAGCGCATATCTTTGTAAAACAATTCAGCGATGGTATATTTTTTCAATATGTTTTTCTTCAAGACATAATTGCTTATTGAATCATTGTAAAGAGAATTATATACCTCTTCTCTAACAGAATATGAACACCCATGTGCATCCGTAAATATAAACTTCAAACTTACATGGTTTTTCTGCTTTGGGTATTCCAGCTTAAAGGCACCATTTCTTATGTCTGCCTGATACTTATGGCCGCCTATCGTCACAGACACTGATACCACCGACTGGCCATACTCGTTAGCCTCAACAGTTCCAAGCGCCCTTCCCGGATAAGCTTGGATATTATACTTACAATTTTCCAATTTACAATGACTTACATCATATGTTCTCTCATTGGACCTGCTTCCATTTTCACATTCTACCCAGGCTGTCACTGAAGAAATACCCTTGGAAATTGCAGGATAAGTTACCGCATTCGTATAATAATACCCTGCGCCATAACTGCTATAATAGACCTCGTCTCCTATCTTCACCGCAAGCCTGCGGTCAGACTGCAGCCAATCAGAAATGATCTCCGTGCTCTCCCGAAAAACTTCCAGTCCCGGGAGAAAAATATAGCTATCACTTTGCACTCTTTTTTCGCGTATGCCGGAACATCCATAATCATCCCACCATTTCACTTGAACATAAGTTTCATCTTCCTGACGCGGATACTTGATAATAATATCCCCATTCTCATCCTGCTCTCCCTCATATTCCTGAAAATTCACTGACGCAGATGCATGCATGCCATCCTGGTTAAAATTACTTATTGCCACCCAATTAGGATACGCTGCTACTGTTACCTGGGAGTACTTATGGTGCTGTAAATATACCTGATATGTATCTGTGGCGACATTCCCTTCCTCATCTTTGACATACAAATAATATTCCGTCTTAGCAGCTCCATTTTCCGTATCCGCCTGTAGGCATTGTTCTCCTTCCAAGTCAACCACAAATTCCTCTTTCTGGTTGGAAACGGAAAAATCCAGCGATAAGATATCTTCATTTTGGGAATTCATTACTACAATCGCCGCATTCTGTGCTTTTTCCACCTGCCCAATCGTAAAAGAAATCTTCTTATGTTCCAATTGTACGTCAGAAACCTCCCATTTGAATGCTGCCGCTTCCGTGGGTATTGTTCCAAAAACCAACAGGAACACCCCTATACAAAACAATAAAGCCAATGTTTTTTTCATTCGTTTCATAAACATAACCCGCCTTTCTGCCAAGGCACCGATTGGAGCATGGAATCTTCATCCCTCTGCAAAATGTCACCTAGCTAAATATATACCTTCCATTCTCTCCTGCGCATCATAAATAGCTTCCTTCTCCTCCCCTGTAAAATGCTCCGCCAGCATTTCTCTGTTGATATAAATTTTCTCACTGACAACCTGAGCGTAAAAGCTGACGCTGGGAAACACCTTGGCATAGATTTCTTCCATTTCATGGTAACAGGCAAGACCGAACCGATGCAGTCCATCAAATAACCTGCTGTCTGTATCTGTCATAATATCGCATTCCTCACGGTAACCGCACCTTTCCCAATCCTCAATCAGATGGAGGAAACGTTCCAGCCGCTTTACCGCCGTCTTTTCCTCACAATGAATCTGCTGCATCTTGACATACGCACGGTAACCGATATCATTTTTCTTATAGTAATTCTCAATAGCCAGATAACGGATAGCCGCCGCGTAATAACCGTCTGCCTGCTGCCTGCGCAGGATATCCCTGACCCTGATTTTCGTGTGAACCTCTAAGGGCATGCCAAAAGCAATCTCCCAGATATTGGGATATATCCATACATGATTGGATAAGTGAAGCATTCGCAGATGTTCCTCAATTTCTGATTTTATGACTTCATGCACCGCAAGCAATATAAAAATATTTTCATCGGCCAGATCACTGACTGCCCTGAGCGGCACGCCCTCAATGCTCATGCCGGATGCCGATACACTCGACACAACAAAACATTTGACCCTTTGATGCAGATTTTGGATTTTTAATATGTGATAGAGCTTCTTTCCGACCTCGCCTGCACCATATATGGCAATATCATTCCTTTTGATAATCTCTAATAATTCCGGCGTCCGCATACCCTTACACCAACTTATGAATGTGTATACAGTTCGGCTCATCAATGGAAATCGGCTTCGCCATCATCAGGAAATATTTCTTGTCATAGTCAATACGGAAAGTCGTAATCTCATTCGTATCGTGATTCAAGCTGACAAAGTGCCTGCCATCTGGGAAAATCGCCAGCGTCTTGGGATAATCTCCGCTTATCTTGGATTCACACACTTCCGTCAATTGCCCGCTCGTCTCATCAATCTCATAAATCATCACGGAATTGGCTCCTGCATTAGAGCAGAACAGATATTTACCATCCGGGCTGATCTCCATCCCGGAAGCTGCACAGCCGGTCCGTCCGTCTTCTTTATTCACTGTAGGAACATTCTGAACTTCCTCGAATACTGGTCCCTCCGGGGCACACTCATAACGATACACATTAATCTCATTGCTTTCCTCACACAATACATAAGCATGTTCACCCTTTTTCCCAAAACGAATCATACGGGGCGAGGAATCAAGTGGGGAGCGGATGATGTCAGCCAATTTAAGCTTGCCTTTCTCATAATCAATTTCATAAATTTTTACATGGTCCAAACCACCGTCCACTGCACACAAAAATTTCTCCCAAGGCGTCAATTCCACACAATTTACATGAGGGCGGTAGTTGTGCTCTGCAATACTCCTGCCCATGCCGGTATGGAATATGCCATCCGCAATGCCTTCAATGCTGCCGTCTTCATTTAACCTCATCATGGAGACACGCCCATCATGATACCCGCCCACAAACAGATAACGGTTCTCACGGTCTACCGACACATAGCAGCCGCGCATGCCGCCAATCCATTTCTCATTAATCGGCTCTAAATCCCCATCTTCCAAAATGCGAAAAGCTGCAACGCCTTCATCCGCGATGGAATACAAAAACTTCCCATTGGCGGAAACTGTCAAATCGGAGGGGTTGCTAATTGGAACCACTTTTCGTTCGGTCAATTTGCCCTCCTCCACATCCATGTCAAAAATGTGGATGCCAACGCTGCTCCCATGCGTGTACGTCCCTACATATGCCACATATCTGTCCTTATTCATCTGCCTGCTCCTCCTTTTCCTGTCTGCGCAAAATATCATACTTTGCCAACGGCTGTCCTAAATTAATATATAATACCTGTTTGGGATGGGGCGCCGATTCTATTTCATTGCCCTCTTCATCCCGAATTGACTTCACAATCACCGGCACATTCTCCCCGCTGGGCTTCATCACTTCAATCTGCTCTCCCACCGAGAATTTGTTCCTCTGTTCGATACGATACCCCTTATCTGTCTTTTCTCCCACAATCCCCAAATAAGTATATTCCTTCACATAAGTGTTATTGTCATAAATCTGTGTATGCTCATCCGGTTTCCCAAAGAAAAAACCGGTTGTAAACTGCCGATATGTGCATCCTACAATTTGTTCTAAATACCAGGGCATATTATTCTCATACTGTTCCCTGGAAATAAAGTAATCATCTATCGCCTTGCGGTAAGTCCTCGCTACCGTTGCCACATAGAGCGCCGTCTTCATCCTGCCCTCTATTTTAAAACTGTCAATGCCTGCCTCAATAAGCTCTGGGATATGCTCAATCATGCACAGATCTTTTGAGTTGAATATATAAGTGCCCCTCTCATTCTCATATACCGGCATATATTCTCCCGGCCTGGTCTCCTCCACCACTGCATATTTCCAGCGGCACGGATGTGTGCAGGCGCCCCGATTGGCATCCCGCCCGGTAAAATAATTGCTTAACAGGCATCTTCCCGAGTAAGAAATACACATCGCTCCGTGAATAAACGTCTCAATCTCCAAATCTTGCGGGATATGTTCACGAATCTGTGCAATCTCCTGTAAAGACAGCTCTCTTGCCGAAACTACACGCTTCGCTCCCAGCTTATGCCAAAACTGATAAGTTCCATAATTGGTGTTATTGGCCTGTGTAGAAATGTGTACGTCAAGTTCCGGGCAAATTTCGCGAGCAATTGCAAATATCCCGGGATCTGAAATAATCAGAGCATCCGGTTTCAACTCTTTTAACTCCGTAAAATAATGCCTCACGCCGTCAAGATCCCCGTTATGCGCCAGTATGTTGGCTGTCACATAAACCTTGACATAATGTGCATGCGCAAAATCAATGCCCTCACGCATATCCTCCATAGAAAAATTCTTTGCCTTAGCCCGCAATCCGAATGCTTCCCCGCCAATATAGACGGCGTCCGCACCAAAAATCACGGCTATCTTCAAGACCTCAAGGCTGCTTGCAGGTACAAGCAATTCCGGTTTGTTCATACGTTCCTCCTTACACTGACAGTCACGCCATCCCCAATGGGAAGCACGGAAGTCGTCAGCGTATCCATATGGGTCAGCTCATACAAGTACTCGCGCATCCGTTTATGGATGGTGCGATTCCTCCTTGTCACGACGTAATGGGATTCTAAAATCTCCCCATCCTGCAACACATTGTCTGAAACTAATAAGCCGCCCGGCCTTAAAAGGCGCAGAACATCTGGAAGAAAATGGATGTACTGTGCTTTAGCGGCATCCATAAAGATAAAATCATACTGTCCTGACAATTTCTGCATAACAAGTTTCGCATCTCCCTCTATCAATTGTATCACATTCTCTTTACCGGCGCGCATAAAATTTTCGCGGGCAATAGGAATCCTTTTCGCATAATTCTCAATAGTCGTAATCTTACAGGGCACCGGGTTAAAATATTCCATCAATAATGCGGAAAATCCCACCGCAGTCCCCACCTCAAGAATACATTCCGGGCGGTTCATAGCAAGCAGGAGTTTCAAAAGATTCTGTGTTTCCCTTCGGATTACCGGCACATAATTTTTATGTGCCTCCTCTTCCAATTCCACTAAAAAACGAGGATTTCCTCTGTCTAAAGAGTTAATATATGTGCTTAAACGTTCGTCTGTTATCATTCTGCGATTTCCTCTGTCTCTTCTTCTGCCATAACCTGCATCATTTCTATTGCAGTCTGGGAAGTATTGAGTGTATAAGTTCCCGATTTCAGCTTGTCATCATAGTCCAGTACCGTAAGTTGGAGCATGAACAATACACCGCTCTGCACAAGCTTCTTTTCTTCCAGCAGGTTTCCGAGTTCCATGGCAGAAACGCCCTCTTCCACTTTTACCGTCACGTCCTGCCCTGGCGCCTCCTCCATAGCAGGTTCGGTAAAAATCCGGTAACCCAGATCATAAGCAGCTTTTCCGGTCCTCAATACCGCAATCACGACGAGAACCATGATAGAAAAACTCAATATACTGCTCACTACACTCAATACAATCTTGCTTCTTCCCATACCCTTACCCTTTATGTCTCAAATCCCAGATCAAACTCAATCTCCATCATTAAGCGATAGTTAATACGCTGTATCATCCGGCATACGGCAAGCTCTGCCGCCAGATATTCATTGACATACGGCTGCGCACGCAACGGTGCAAATTCTCCCTCAAGCCGATCCATCTCCGCGTACAAATCTACATTGCGGCATTTGTGCAGTTCAAAATTTCGCCTGCGAAATTCATTGATTGCCCGCTCTTTCTCCGGTTCCTGGTGGACAAGCTCCCGCACTCTCTGATATTCTTTATATTCGGGGCTATCTTTCACAGCTTCTATCAAACTTGCTAAATATTCATCTATCCGCTCCATATTAACCTCTTGCTTTCGTCTGCAATCCTGCCTTGTCTACTATACTTCCATAATAATCGGCATAATCATAGGCCTGCGCTTCGTCTTCCTCCAGACGAATTCACTTAGCTCCTCTTTCACCTCTGTTTTGATCTTACCCCAGTCTGTAATGTTCTTGCTCATACAATAATCCATCACATCATCCAATACTTTTTTCGCCTCATCCATTAAGCTCTCCGCGCCCCTCACATAGACAAAACCGCGGCTGACAATGTCAGGACCAGCCAATACCTGACCACTCCCAGACTCCAAAGTCATTACCACAATGATAATTCCATCCTCGGCAAGGTGCTGACGGTCACGCAGTACGATATTCCCCACATCGCCTACACCAAGTCCATCTACCAGAATGTCTCCCACAGGAACCTGGCCTGTGACCTTGGCCTCATTCTCATCCAGTTCCAGCACATTCCCGGAAGATAAAATAAAAATATTCTCCTTATCGTAGCCAAGTTCGCGGGCAATCGACGCCTGCGCTTTCAGATGCTTGTACTCCCCATGCACCGGAATTGCATATTTCGGTTTTACCAGGGAATAAATCAGCTTTATCTCCTCCCGGCACGCATGGCCGGAAACATGGGCGTCCTGAAAAATTACCTCCGCACCCTTCATAAACAATTCATTGATTACATTAGAAACTGCTTTCTCATTACCTGGAATGGGATTGGAACTGAATATAATCGTGTCCCCCGGCTTAATCGTTACCTTCTTGTGCAGATTCGCCGCCATCCTGGACAGCGCTGCCATGGATTCGCCCTGGCTTCCGGTCGTAATCAGCACGGTCTGCTCATCTGGATAATCCTTAAGCTGCTCAATATCGATCAGAGTGTTCTCCGGCATTTGCAGATAGCCAAGCTCCGTGGCGATCGAGATGATATTCACCATACTCCTTCCCTCCACGACAACCTTCCTGCCAAACTTATACGCCGAATTGATAATCTGCTGGACACGGTCTACATTAGACGCAAAGGTAGCAATAATGATACGCGTGTCCGTATGATCCGAAAATATATTGTCGAATGTTTTTCCTACCGTGCGTTCCGAATTCGTAAAGCCCAAGCGCTCTGCGTTTGTACTGTCACACATCAGCGCCAGCACGCCTTTTTTGCCAATTTCTCCAAATCGCTGCAAATCTATGGCATCACCGAATACAGGCGTATAATCCACCTTAAAGTCACCGGTATGCACTACGATTCCGGCCGGCGAATAAATAGCAAGGGCTGCCGCATCCTGAATGCTGTGGTTCGTCTTAATAAATTCCACGTGAAAACAGCCTAAATTGATATGCTGCCCATATTTTACAACCTTGCGCTTTACTTTGGTGAGCATGTTATGCTCACGCAGTTTATTGTCAATAATGCCGATTGTCAGTTTCGTTGCATATATCGGTACGTTGATGTCACGAAGCACGTAGGGAATCGCCCCAATATGGTCTTCGTGTCCATGCGTGATAAAGAATCCTTTGACTTTATCAATGTTATCTTTGAGATATGTTACATCCGGGATTACCAAATCAATTCCCAGCATATCGTCCTCCGGGAAAGACAATCCGCAATCCACAACAATAATACTGTCTTCATATTCAAAGGCAGTAATATTCATTCCAATCTGCTCTAATCCTCCGAGTGGAATGAT
>CAJUTD010000067.1 GCA_910589635.1 uncultured Lachnospiraceae bacterium
TTTATATGCAAAACATACACCGCAGCCACGTGGCCACCCATGGCCGCAGGTATGATAATGCCTCTTTTTCATTTGTAATAGCGAAAGCCCTCTGCCGCAAACATGACGCCAAAGCTGTCATATGGCCCTGGCAGGGGTTATAACAATTGCCTTTAAATAAGCATATCTATCATAAACTGAAACACCTTGTCGTCCGGCAGCTCTGCCGCCCGCAAAATCTGTCCATCTGCCTCGGCGGCTGTTATCTGCCCTTCCTCACTCTCCTCACCATAAATCCACAGGCTGACATTTCCACACCTGTCAGGAGAAAGATAAGAGGTAACGCCCACCAAGATAATTTCACAAGAAAAATACCAAGCCATGCGTGCAATAAACGCATCCAAATCATTTGAATCCGATTTATCGGTTTCATTCCCAAGCAAAATGCCAGGCAGGGCTGTTTCATCCCAAGGGCGGTTACCAGACAAATTTGCCGCTGCCCGGGCATCATAATCCTCCCGGTGCAGGCCGTCCATCAATACCCCCAGCAGACGAGCCAGCCGCTTGGCAGTAAATCCGCTCAGCAGGACTACGGGAATTTCCACCGGAGGATAAGGACGAGGTTCACTGCCCTGTGAGGGCGCCTGATTCCCAGCGTTTTCAATCAGCAGACGTAATATTTCATCTCTATCCGCATCCGCATTGGCTTTGAGATAAGAAAGTATCTTAGCCGTAACCAACGGCGCGGCATAGCTGTTTGATACCGCAGTTTCTGTCTGCTGTCCCTGCAAACTCAAATTATGTTCCGAGGAAGCCTGAAAATGAATCCTCGAGAACGGATCATAACAATATATATATTCATCATCCGTAAGCTCTGGATGGTACTTTACGCCAATCACACCCGGCAAATAAGCGGGATATGTAACGGTTCCACGATTGCCGGAAGCCGCCACCAGAATTCTGTCTGCACAAAGCAGCCTCTTTACGGCTTCTTCCAGCTTCGCAAAATCCTCATATGCATAAGTGCCGACACTGAGATGAATCAAACGGATATCCATAGATATACACAATTCAAACGCTTTCAAAAGCCTCCCCACATTGCCCCGCAGCGTATCTCCCTGCAAAATCTGTATACTGTACACATCCACATTTGCCAGTTCCGTATACCGCTGCACAATACGGGCGCATATAGAACCGTGGCTGTCCGGCAAGACTGCGTTATCCGGCAAAACAGTAACCGACAGATTATCTTCAATCCGAAAACTTCCTGCCAAAGGGCATGCTCCGGGATGAATGCCATCATCTAAAATTGCCATACGGATATTTCTGCCCGACATACCAGACCACCTTCCCCTTCAACAACAACAAACCGCTCACTGCACACCCTTATATTTCTCAGCCTGCAGTTTATACATCTGCGCATACACCCCATCCGCTTCCATCAGCTCTTCATGGTTCCCCATCTCGGCCAGAGCACCATTGTCCAGAACAAAAATCATATCGGACAAATGTATATTGGACAGCCGATGCGAGATCAGGACTGCGCCCCCGTCCGCATACATCGTCTGAAACATGCCAAATACCTCGTCTTCCGACTTAGCGTCTAAGGCAGCGGAAGGCTCGTCTAAAATATAGATATCCGCCTTGCGGAAAAATGCCCGGGCAATCGCCATTTTCTGCCATTGCCCGCCGGACAGTTCCTGCCCGCTCTCATCGTATCTGCGCGTAAGGTAAGTATCAAGCCCCTGGGGAAACCGGGCGGTAAAACTATCGGCCCCGCTCCGTTTGAGCGCATCCTGCACGAGCCCTTCCTCGTCCGCCTTGCTGATATCGGACAATGACACCGACTCTTTGACCGTAAACGCATAATTGCTGTAATCCTGAAAAACTGTGCTAAAGCGACGACGCACACTGTCCGGCGTATATTCCCGGATATCCTTGCCATCCATTAGTATCTGCCCCTCCACCGGGTCATAAAACCGCAACAGTAGCTTGACAATCGTCGTCTTGCCGCTTCCATTTGCCCCAACCAAAGCAATTTTCTGTCGGCTTGTAAATAAAAAACTGACATTTTTCAACACCCAGGGCAGATTATCGCTATATCGAAAACTGACATTTTTAAATTCAACCGTAAACGTGGGTTCCGTAAGTTCCAAAACCCCGTCTTCACAGATCCTGCTCTCAAACCCCAAGAATTTCCTGTAGTTCTGTATGCGCATTTTGCCGTCCGCCAGCTGCGTGTAACTGGCTATCACCATATACATGCTGCCTAACATCTGCGTCATGATTCCCTGCAAAAAAGAATAATCTCCGATGGTACGCGTCCCCTGGACAACCGACAATCCCAGCAGGAACAGGAACACAGCCGCCACAATTTCCGGCAAAGCCGAGAGCGCCAGAAGAATCCTCGTATATCTAAGCGAAATTTTCTTTTTCTTAGAGAATAACATCTTCCAAATATTCAGAAACTTGCCGCTGATAAATGGATAGATATTATAAATCCTTACATCCTTAGCGAATTCCCGCGAGAGCAGGATATCAGATGCATACTGCATCTTGCGCTGTTCTCCCAAATACTCCCTCTGAAAACCATAGATAGCCTCCACTTGTTTTATCTGGGCAACGGTACTGGGAATCGCTGAGACAGCGAAAATAGCAGGCAATACAACACTGAACTGAAATAAATATGCAAAAGCAATCACAAACTGCACAAAATATCGGATAACATCCATCGCCTGAAAAGCCGCAAATGTGATCAACGGACTGTTACTGTCCGCGTCGCTCACCTCATTGTAAAAGGCGGCTGAATCAAAGAACGATAAATCCAGCTTGGCTGCCTTTTCCATGATAAGCTGTTTCGTCGCGGTATCTACCGTATCGCGGTGCAAGCCGGCATAATACGTGCTCACAGTCTCTATGCCTTTGCTGAGTATATTAAGCCCTAACAACAGTAATGATAAAATGAGAAACGTCTGTACTGCGCCGCCAGACGAAGGCCTGACGCCTCCCGCAAGAAAGTCTATCAGCGACCTGGTAATTGTGATGACCGCAAACGGAGCGGCCAAAGAGACAATATTTAAGATAATGCGTATGATAAAATATTTTCTGGACGTCTTCCATAAGATTCCAATACAATAACTTATAACTTGTAAAAACTCCCGCATACCCCTTATTGCCTTCTTCATAAATACCTCTTTTACTTGCCTGCGCAGCCGCAAAGCGCCGGGGCGGACTGCCCCGGCATTCCGCTTTTTGAGCTGCTTTGATACTCTATATAAAAAATATTCCCCTCGAGCTTAACTAACTACATCTTATCCAGCCGCCAACCCAGCATTGTTTAGATCGATTATACTGTCGCTTATACAATACCCCATTTTCTAACTTATACTTCCAGACAATAATATCGGCAAGAGGCATAATCTCCGCCTCGCTATTTGCCTTCGCGTATACTTCCGGCTGCGGCACACACAGTATGCCCGTACACATTACTATCGCACACATCAGTACAAGCACCAGTTTCTTCCCTTTAATTTTCATTTGTCACATCCTCCAAATCTTCGTAGATTTTAAGCTCCGCAAACGTCTCCGTCATTTCCTTGATCCAGCCCATCCACTCACCCTCAATATAAACTTCATACCCCCTATCGGACTCTATTAAATAAGACGTCTCGGGGCTCGGGCAATCAAACGTACCTGGGATATCCGCACCATAATCAGCTTCCACGATAAACGATATGGACGCCAGGAACAGCAGACAGGATGACACCGTTATGTATACGCCTTTTCGCCCTTTGTCGAGCCAGTGATTATCCAAGATACAGTGAAATCTCTGCTTCATGGCGCTCCCCCTTTGTGAGGCGAACATAATCATCATTCCCGTTCTCGGCCGCGCCCCTTCCTTCATCGACTTAACGATACACTCCAGATACTCTATCTTCTCCTCATCGCTAAGCCCGGCAGTCAGGCGGCAGTCCACATTAATCTCGATTACCCGCGCGATTATTCTCCTCAGCAGATACACAATCGGGTTCCACCAATAAATAATACAGAGAACCTCGCACAAAACCTTCACCAACATGTCGCGGTGGTAAAAGTGCATCATCTCATGCCTCAAAATAAAATTCAGTTCCTTTTCGGTATAGCGATTGCCCGGCATTAAAATCTTAGGCTGCACCAAACCATAGATTGCCGGAGACCGCATCTCTGGGACAAGCAGTACTTTAAAATGCTGGGCCTTGCCAAAATCCTTGTTGATCCGCTCAATGACAGCTCTTATATCATACCGAAAGTAACCGGTACATTTCCCCAACATATGCACAAAACAAAGATGCTGCACGATACGGATCAGCACGGCGCCTGCCACACCTGCTATCCACAAGTAACCTAACGCTTCCCCTACCGTAAGTCCATCTATCCCAAAACTTACCTCGGAAAGCCACAAATCCCTCAACTCTGTAAGAATATGCCTGCTGGAAAGTGTGATGGTAAAGCCAAATTCAACGGGAAGCAATATCCGTATGACATTGACTGCCAGAAAAACACTGATATACCTTCCCACAGTCTTCAATGTGACGTCCAATCTTAGCAGCATCCATATCGAAACGGTGAACAATGCACTGCTTATCAGGCTAGAAAGCAGTGACGTCGGCGTTAGAGCCATAGCGTTCCCTCCTTACTGCTGTTTTCTCTCTTGTATAAACTTCTCCAATTCCTCTATCAGCTCCTCGTTATTCTCCGTACTGTCAAACAAGGCGCTCAGATATCTCACTTTCGAGGCAAACCTGCCAAACGGGAAAATCTCTGATGTCACATATTTCATTGCATATTCCTCCGGCGTAATGACAGGAGCATAGCTTCGCGACAAAACGGTTCCGCTCTGGACAATATCAGCAACTTCTATGAACTCTCTCCGAAGCAGATTCTTCAACACTGACTGCACCGTGTTGATACTGAGTTCCGGCCGCTTTTCAGGAATCTTCGATGCAATCATCGGTTTCCCCTCTTCCCAAAGCACATTCATAACATCTAACTCCCGCTTGCTTAATGCGAATTTATCTTTTTTGCCCAATTTTTCCTCCTTTCCAAAATATTAATTGTATAATATGACTATGCCTTACACGCTTATTTTATAGCACTTTTTACTGTGTGTCAATACTGTTTATTTCTTCTTTTATTATTATCGTAAAAAAATACTGTATCTATAATATTTTACAATAAACTTTCCTAAAATTCAGAACAGAGAATACGCGCAGCGCAGATAAACTGCATTACAAACGCAGAAAAATGCATTTTACAAACCATCATTTTGCCAGGCAGCCCTTTTGCAGTCGGTAAACCTCATCGCACAACACGTTTATATCCTCTGCATTATGCGATGACAAGATAATCGTCACACCACGCTGTTTCATCTCCAGCAAAATTTTGCGTACATCCTGCACGCCCTCCTCATCCAGGGAACTCAACGGCTCATCCAGTACCAGCAGCTTGGGATGCTCCATAATTGCCTGTGCGATCCCCAGCCGCTGCCTCATGCCAAGACTGTACTTCTTCACATGGAGACGGCTTTGAGGGTTCAGATTTACCGTCTCCATAACCTCACAGATTTCTTTGTCTCCAATTTGTTTTCTTCCTTTCGCAAGCAGCTTCAAATTCTGGAAACCACTCATATAGGAGATAAACTCAGGCGTTTCAATAATTACTCCCATATCCTCAGGGAAATCCATATCTTTTCCCACATATTTTCCATCAACTTGAATCGTCCCCGCCGTCGGATGCACAAATCCGCAGATACACTTCATCAACATCGTTTTTCCAGAACCGTTCCTCCCGATCAGCCCATGGATTTTTCCGCTCTCCAAATTTAAATTGATATCTTTCAAAATCTCCGCTTTTCCAATTGTCAGGCTCAGATTTTCTATCTGTATCATCTTATTCACCTCTCACCACTTTCCATCCGCTATCTGGCACCTTTTTGCCAGCCAAATATTGGCCGCAAACAAGACGCCGTTCAAAACCAGAAAATAAACCACAGAGTACGGCAGCGGCACAATGGGCTCTGCAAAAAATTTATCGAAATGTTCCCCAAAAATTGCATGCGTCATCGGCAGATACCATTTGATATTCCCCATAAAAGACACGGCTACCGCCCCAAAAACAGTGATCGCAATGTTTATCATCAGACCTATCTTCTGCCTTCCCAGAAAACGAAACAGGCACAATACCTGTATCATCATTACAAAATAAAGCAACAACAAGCCCACGCAGATTAATGTTACGCGGATGGGCGTTCCATGCGCCATCGTGCCGGACTCCAAAAACAGCCGGTCATTCTGCGCAAATACCTCCGGGAACTTATCGTAAATCTCTGTCATAAACGGGCTCCACTGATTAGAATACTGTACCGAACCTAATCCCCAGACAAAGCTTGCCGCAAAAAAGACCAGCAGACAGGTAACGCCCACGAGAATGCCGAATAGAATCTCACCCAAAAGCCATGTGAAACGCCCCATACGCACTACTACAAATATATTATCCGCACTTTTATCAGGAAAACCAGATAGTACTACAGTTATTATCAATGGCAGCACCAGCACATAGAACTCAAACGACATAACGAGGGCCATCGGTTCCAGATAATTTATCTGCAATCCGGTCATCTGTGCAACCCGCAGCATATCTGAAAAAACGTACTCGCCCAGGAAGAGTATAGAGAAGAGCAGAATCAATATATTTTTCAACGTCAGCCATTTCCGATATTCTATCCCGGCAATCCAACAGACCTTATGTAATTTCTGCATTCTAACCATTCCTTCCCTTTACCATCTTATAAAACCATAAACAGATACCCGCAATCAACAGCCCTGCAAAGATCAGATACAGCCAATAGCCTATCCCAAATTCGACAGAGAAGCTCTGGTCATAATACAAATGATTGGAAGGGAATAAAAATCGCACTAGTTTACAGGACAGCGGAACGTCGTCCAGCCCTTTGTTGTAATACTGTTCAATCATTAGCCCTTCGTATGCCGACCCCAGCTTTTTGCTGAAGTATTCCACAAGCGCCAGGCTGCTGATTGCAAAAAACCCCTCTTTGCACAGCACGGTAAGCGCCACGGAACTCATGGAAAAAATGGCGGCAAGCAGACCAATATGGAAAACTTTAAGCACAAGAACCATCAAGCGTTTGCCGGCGGTCGCCCCATACGCCATGGCAATCATACTGTTGTCCGCTTCCAGCCCAAACTCCCCATAATGGGGAAATTTAAGGTATACAAGAATAAAATAAATCAAAATGCCAGCCACGACGCAGGCAAACCCTTGCCAGGCGGCTTTTAGCATCCACTTTGCCGCATATTTTCTGCGTGTTGTCCTGGAAATGGCTGAATAATAATATCCTCCAAACCACTGTTCTGCAAAATCGCTTACGGCCGGAAACGCCGCCAGTACCGGCAGGATTACAACAAACCACTGCATTCCTGTAAAGCAAGACATCACAAAATAATCGCTTGCCAGCTCGCCCATTTGCAGCAATTCCTGCCTGCTGTAATGCAGCCATGCATAGAGCGAAACCTCGTCTGTGCCCAAGTGATTTCCTTGAAAAGCACTGAATCCGCATAATACAACCGTCCCTAATACAGAGAGCAGATATTTCCAGGGAACATACAACACCCATCTCTCTTTCATTTTTCTTACATACATATTGTCTCTACCTATCTTTATAAACCAGCCATAGTTGTAATCTCACCGCTCAACGCATCCACATTAAAATACAGACATTTATATTCCGAAAGACCTGTATTGAAAACAGAAAAATGGTATGCCGGCGTTGCATGCACAGACTGGATGTAGCCCCACTCTCTCTTTTCTTCACTTTCATACTCAAACACCGTGTGATATATCAGGTCAATCGTACTAATCTGAAACGTCTTATTTTTTGAGATATAATCTCCCAATAATCGGCATGCCTCCTCTAAGGACAAAATCTTCTGATAAGTATGGTTGACTTCCACCGTCTCAAAATTCTGGCAGCAGCTCCAGATAAATCCGAGACGCTCTTTCTGGAACATGGATACAAAATGATTTGTCCCAAATGGCGCCGGTTCCAATGAATCTTCATTTTGCATCTCTCCTTCCGGCACCACCACAATGGAATCATCCTTGTTCAATACCAAATTCTGATAGGAAGTACTGACGTCAAATTCGTAATAATAGACATTATCCGTCAATTTGCGCACATTGACTGCAAATACATGGTAGTCCAGTATCTCAGAACCCGCAAAATAATAATCCTCTTTTAGATGTTTTTCCACATAGGAAACAGCGTCGCTCAACGCCAGATCCCCATCTGATAAATGATAACTGACGCCGGAAATATCATCTGTTGATAAATCGTAACTCTTGACCAATTCTCCCAGCTCATATCCCCGATATCCATATTCGTTCTTAGCGTAATCCGTATCATCACCCAGCAACTGTGTAGGTACGGAATAGTCTCCCATTTCCAGCATGAAATTAGAAAACACAATCAATTCTGAGCATTTCCCATCATTATACCCCAGATACTGTATCTCTTGCTTCTGCTGCTCAGTAGCCTCATTATACGGAACCGTCAGCCTGTCATCCTGCTGCTTATCCCAATACATGATATTCATATATTTTGTCAAATCTACATCTTCTCCAAGCCCCTCATACTTACGAATGTTCTCCTCAAACTTCTCCACCTGGCGTTCAAAGGAATCCGACGATACCGGGAATGTCAAATCGTAAACCTCATCGACCTTAGGGATTGTAATCTTTGCCTCGGACAAGTCCAGGTTCTTCACAGAGACATGTAAATCTTTTGCCTGTTCCCGGATTTCTGCCAGCGACAACATCTGGGACTCCCTCTCTATATTAGCTTCCCCTGCCTGCGGCGCTGCGTTATTGTTTGCACAGCCTGCCATCAGCATCACTATCATTGCTAAAACCATGGTAACGGTTAATCGTTTCATCTTCATTTTTTCTCCATAAAATTGGAGCCGGACAAATCCGGCTCCACACTCCTTCTACCTTGTCTGAATCGTTCCTGACATATCTGCTGTTTTGCCGTCAGTAAGTGAAAGCGTAGCTCTCATATATACCAAATCAACTGCCGGCATGGTCTTATGTTTAAATGAAATCGACGTGCCCTGGCTGGAAAACAGAACTTTTTTATTCAACGGTACACCTTTTGTACAGCCGGAATTGGAGTATTCCAAAATTTCTGTTACTTTATATGGCGCATTACCGCTCACCTTGTTACATTTTGCAGTATATCCGGCACCATAATTAACAATTTCCCTCTTTTTGCTCATTACATTGCTTCCTGACTGCATGTAAACATGCCAAGACACTGACGCCGCATTCGCAACACTCACATTCGTCAGGCACATTCCCACTGCAAAAAGTCCTGTTAAAACTCTTACCGCATTTTTCCTTAACATAATTTTCTTCCCCTTTCGTTTTTAATGAAATTGTATCATTTGCATCTCCAAAGCCAGTGCATGTTCTAGTGATGGCTCTGGATTCCCAACATAAATATTATAAATATAGATGCTGTGTATGCATCTTACCACGTATTTTTATTTATTTTTTCTTGATGTAATAATTACGGCTTCTGATGTAATTATTTCCGAATTCCATAAAGAACAACCCGAACTTGAAAACATCCCGGATTAGAATCGTCGATGCTCACCAGTCCATGGTATTTGGCTGCGGCCCGCCGAACAGAAGGAATCCCCACTCCGTGTTCCCCGGCATCTTGTTTCGTTGTTTTAAATCCATTATTTCGTTTCTTAATTAACTTCCCCTCATAATTATTCATCACATACAGCAACAAATTTCCTTTGTCGTACTTCATATATATTTTAATGATTTTTTCGTTCTTTCCCTTGCCGGCTGCCTCCACTGCATTTTCCAAGAGATTGCCGAGTATCAGACAGACGTCCGCATCCTGAAAAGGCATTTCCACAGGAATACAGATATTTGTCATGAAATCTATCCCCGCCTGTTTTGCAGCCACATGCCAATAATCGACCAATGCGTCAATCACCAGATTACCGCTATTAGCGATAGAAGACGGCTTCATACTGCCATTTTCCATAATTTCATAGACAAAACGGATAATCTCTTCACACTCATTATGTTCGGCATAGATTAGAATCGACACGAGATAATTTTTTAAATTATGTTTTACATCCCTGAACTGTTGTATAGACTGTTTATTTTCCTGCCGACGCCTCACACAGGCCTCCAACTGACGTTCATAAACAGACTCCATCCGCCTTAACCGTACATGAACAACACATTTCATACAGACATAAAAAATTAGTACATTACCGCACAACATCACAAAACCACTAAATATTTTAAACACCCTACCCATTGATATAAAACGGAACCTCCATAAAGCAATACTGCTCACTGATTACTTTTCTTCTGCATTCACTAATTGGTATTTTTCTACCATTATCCATCACCACAAATTCATACGTCTGCTCGCTCACATGCTTATAGTTCACCAGAAAAGATTGGTGCACACGCAAAAAAGATGCCTTACAGTTTTTCAATTTCTCTTCAATTTCATTAAGTTTTCCATATAACTCATAAGTTCCATTTACCGTTACAATAACAACTTTTCTTTTATTGCTTTCGCAATAGAGAATATCCCGAACCGCAATCTTGTGGCTTGTCCGCTGGTAATGAAACCGAAAATAGTAATCGTCATTGCTTATATCATCGTACGCCGCCTTAAAACATTCATCCATCACTTGTTCATTTACGGGCTTCAATAAATATCGGAACGGCCGTACGGCAAAGGATTCTCGCATGTGATTTTCATGTCCGGTGACAAAGATAATCAGTACGTTCTTATCATACTGACGAATCCTCTTTGCAGCCGAAATGCCATCCTCTTTCTCCATCTCAATATCAAGATAAATAATATCAAAAGCACTCCCGCCTTTGACAGCGTCTACCAAACCCTTGCTATCGCAGAATACTTCTATTTCTACATCAACAAGATGGCGTTTGGCTATTTTTTGTACCAGCAGCTCCATCTCTCCAGTAGTCTGAATGTCATCATCACATATTGCTATATATAACATTTCTATCATCCTTCTTATCAACTCTTTACCGAGTTGAATTCAATAAACGAAAACTATTTCAGAAGACACCAAGTGAACTTACTCATTTTGAAATGCACATACTTCTCTGTATATTCCTCCGGAGTAATCATCGTGGAATAACTTCTATTCAAGACAGTCCCATCCTCGAAAGTCTCAATAACTTCTATAAATTCCCGCTGGAGCAATTTTTCCAATAACCTCTGTATCTTATCATTCTTGAGTTTGGGCAGCCTTTCGCAAATTTCTGTCCCCAGCAGCGGCTTGCCCTCCTCCCAAAGCGTATTCATAACGTCCACCTCACGCGGGCTTATTGACGGCTGTTTCTTTTTATTTTTAACCATTTCTTCCTCCCCCCATATATAGCTTTCTGTGTTCTTAGTTTTATAAATACCATAATATATAACTTTTCACAGTATGTCAATACTGACACTGTATTTTTTTACAGTGTCAGTATTTTATCGGTTTTTGTTTATAGTTTTTATTGCTCTTGCCAAAAACACCTGTCACAGACCTGAATCTACATGAAGGTATCCCAAAGGCTTATTTGTTGGGCCACATCTTTTTCGGGAAAAGTTTGAAGATATTCAAATATCTGATTATTATTATGGATGATTCCGCTCTCGCTGCATCTCTGATAAAATAATTTCATCAGACGGCTGTTGGCCGGACTTTCAATTATATACTGATTTCCGTATGTTCGTATATATTTTTCTTTTAATTGTGGAAACAAGCGATCTAACTGTTCATAAAAATACTCCCTGTTTCCTTCACGAAGCGTTAATCCCATGCCAAAACAAATGATGCCATAGACGTTTGCCTCCCTGCACATCTCTAAAATACCAGAGATATTATCCTCAGTATCGTTGATAAACGGCAAAATTGGCGTCAGCCATACAACAGTGGGTATTCCTGCATCACGCAATCGTTTTAATACCTCGAAGCGTTTACTTGTCGTGCTCACATTCGGTTCAATTTTTCTACATAATTCTTCATCATAAGTAGTTAAAGTCATTTGCACAACGCATTTTGTTTTATCGTTTATTTTCTGCAAAAGCTCTATATCCCGCAGAATGCGGTCTGATTTTGTAATGACAGTAAACCCAAACCCATATTCATATATCAATTGCAGAGCTTTTCTGACATTTCCAATTTCCATTTCCAAGGGGATATAGGGGTCAGTCATAGATCCTGTACCGATCATACATCTTTTCCGTTTATGCTTAAGAGCATACTCTAACAGTTCAAGGGCATTTTCTTTCACCTCAATATCCTCAAACGCGTGCTCCATATGGTAACACTTGCTTCTGGAGTCACAATAAATGCACCCATGAGAACAGCCGCGATATAAGTTCATTCCATTTTGAGAAGATAATATTCCTTTCGCTTTCACAAAATGCATTTTGTCCCTCCGTTTCCAATCTGACATTAACAAATTTCTGGCAAGGTTTTTCTGCCGTTACCCAAAGAATTACTCTAAATCCTCAACATGAAAGCTTTCCGTTTTCAGATCACAATAATGCCTGCCCTCTATGGCTGTAAATTTCAATACGCAATAATCCGGGTCAGTTACCCCCTGTTTATAATATATAGTATCTCCTGTACGCCAGATTTCCTGCTTAATATCATCGTCTTGTAAAACTTCCATTGTGCCTGTCAACATAATTCCCTCATACTTAAAACGCCCTCTATTATAAAAATAGATACTGGCCTTGGGATTCTTCATAAACTGTTGTGAACGCATGGAAGATATATTGGTCGTAAAATAAAAACAGTTTCCATCTATTTTGCGAGGTGCAAACATTGCCTTTATATTTGGAAAACCATTTTCATCCACAGCGCTGATAAACGATGTCTTTTGTTTCTGGATAAACTTGATGATATGTTCTCTGCTTTTCACTAAAAATCCTCCTTCCTTTTTTCATTTATTTGTTCCCATGCAGAGCATTTGTCAAAGTTTCCAGTATTCGGGCAAGATACTGCTCGAATTCTCTTTGCTCCCTTTCCGAAAATCCGTGATAAAATAAAGTATTCATCCGCTGAGATACAACTTCAAATTTTGCCTGTAAAGATTTCGCATATTCTGTAAGCGACACGATAGTCTGGCGGCGATTGTCGGGATTGATATTCCTTTTCACAATCCCCTTATTTACCATGCCATTTATTACAACAGATACTGTATTCTTAGCCAGTGAAGTTTTCTCACTTATCTCGCCGACTGTAAGATGATCTGTCTTCCATAAAACAAATAAAATTCTTCCCTGCCCACCGCTTATTTCAACGCCATTTTCAAGCAATAACCTTTCAAAAATTCTATCCTGAAGCTGTTTTATTTGTGTGATATAAAATCCACCTTTTGTCTCCAAACTATCACCTCAATTCCAGTTGGAACAGTTCTAAATAGAACAATTATAAGTTTACCACATATTATTGACAAAAGCAACAGAAACTACCAAAATATTCAGCGGTTCGTTTACCCGATACAATATCTCACCTGCAATATCGCCTTGGCCTTTTTCTGTTCTTAAAAAGACGTTTCTCTCTATGAGTTTTATCAAGTATTATCTGAAAAATATGGCAATTCGCATATGAATGCAAACTGCCACATTACTATTATCCTCACAGTCCCAATAATACATTTTCTTTTATTAAAGAATACATTTTCATGTCAATAATTTTTCCATTCTTCACAGCATTCTTTCTCAATGTGCCTTCATACTGAAATCCTGCTTTTTCAAGCGCTCTGCAAGATGCCTCATTATATGCAAATGGCTCCGCATAGATACGAATCATATCGCTTTCACTAAAAACGAATTCACATATTTGCTTTACTGCTTCTGTCATAATTCCTTTGCCCTAATACCTGCCTATTCTTGTTCCTTTTCTTTCACTTTAATCAGTTCATCCCGCATCTCTTTCAACTTTTCCTTAACTGGCTCCAAATCCTCTAAAGTCTGGCATTCCCCTGTCTCAATGATTTTTCTCTTATAATCATAGACGAGCTGGGCTTTGGCAGCCATAGGCTGTTCCATGTCATCTAAATCTATGCCGTGCGCATTGCAGTACGACACATAGTCTGCCCATACTTCTGCGGCAAACTCATTTAATACTTCCTGCTCCATTACTAGTTCATAACTATACGTTGTGTCTTGCACTGATGGTTTCATAATACTTTACCTTCCTTTTCAATTTTTGAGGGAAAATGTAAGTTCAGAATTGAACAGCCAGGCAATGGATTCCCTTCTGCCATTATACTATACTTTCCTTGTCATGTATATTTGTTTGTTAATTCTTGAGTTTCCGCAAACTGCAATAAAAAAATAAATATGTTGTCCCAAGGTGCCGGATACTGTATTCTTAGCCAGTGGCTAAACCAATGCATCATCCCGCAAAATTTGATTCAAATTGCACCGCAAAAGACGCCTCCCTCCAATATAGTAGGCAAGTGCAACAAACAGTACAATAGCTGCTGCAAATATTACAATGGGCAGAACTGGGGCTTCATCCCAGAATACCATCGGATCTATATAACTTGCAGTAACAGCAAACTGTACAAACAGCACAGTAAGGGGTATTGTAATCAATAATGGTTTTCCTGCTATTGCAAATGCTTCAATACAGAGCATTTTCCTCATTTCCTCTGGGGTTAATCCAATAGACATATATCTCGCGAATTCCTGCTTCCTCTGGCGGAGAAAACCTAACGTATTTGAGAATACATTCGCAATGCCAATAATGGCAAGCAGTACACAGAATGCCCCAAAAATCACTTTCATTCCATATATTAAATTATCGTTTGAAAGCCTTTCCTGGATACGGTTTTCACTTTCAGCTTTATATCCCTTCACAAGCTGCACGGCTTCTTTTTCCAAACGGTCCAAATTGGCAAGGCTTGCGCCTGCGTTTGAAAGGATACGGATATAGCTGTCGGATTCAGCTTTACATACCTCTCCTAAAGTTTTATTCCACATAGTAAGTGGGATAAAATGTACAAGGGCATAATTTTCATATTCTTCCCTTAGCACGGGGACTGTCTGTGTATAAGATAAAACAGGAATTTCCACACTTTTGTCGTTTTTATAAAGTATTGTTGTCCGAATATTCTCCCTCACAAAAGGAACATATTTTTTATAGCGAAAATTGCTGTTTATACTATCCCAAATCTGATTTAATACGATTGCACCATCAAGACTTGGCGTAATCCCAATCTGTGAACAGAAGTTTAAAAAGCTTGTGTCATCCAAAACAACAATCGGCACAGATACCTGAAACTGTCCGTCTGCCTTCGGCGTTCCCGCAACCGGCTCAAGCCCGCCAAGTGACAACAGTTCATCGCTCTGTAATCCTTCTGGCAGGAACGTCATTGCTTGCGCCTTTTGATACACCATGGCATCTTGTATGCCGGAAATATCCTGCAATTCATCTGATAAGTCGAAATCGGATATTTCTGTATCCTTTAAGGTTATCATAATATCCCACGCATCCTGATACCGTTCAAAATAAGTGTATCTGGTACTGATATCAGCAAGGGTAGTGAATACAAGCATGATTGAAAATCCCAAAAAAGACAACAGCAATGACCATGTAGATATTCTCAGAGATTTCTTTTGGGCTTTCAACGCGTTCCCTGCAAGTTCACCTTTCATGCCAAACAACACAAATAAAATCCTGGAATGTTTCTTTTTCTTAAATTGTAAACCACCTTTATTGCGGATTGCTTCAATCGGCGTCATCCTGCTTAATTTCTTTGCAGGTATCCACGCGGAAAAGAGCACCGTCAAAACTGAAACCAAGATAGTGAATGCAAGTATGAGCGGACTGTAATGAAAAAAGGCTTCATGGCGCTTTGATACATCGGCGGCAAAGATGTTGACTGCCCCTATTAACCCATAACTTATAAAAATTCCTAATAAACTTCCGAGTATTATTGGCACTATGCTTAAGACTGCCGCTTCCTGTAATAGACAGTTTCTAACTTGCTTGGGCGTAGCCCCAATGCTTGAAAAAATACCAAATTGATGGATTCTGGCGTTCATTGACAGTTCAAAGGAACCTCGGATGATTAAAACTAATGACAGCGCTACAATCATTAGTATTGCCAAGTATAATGCTAAAAGCATCGGCGGCGTTTCATCCTCTGGGTCGTGTATAAAATATCGGGATAAGAGCATTGAATGGTATTGGATAGAATCTTCTTCCAATCCAAGCTGTTTTGAAATTAACGGCATATCACGATAAATGTTTCGTGCATTTTGGAGATAAACATCAACCACCATCTCATCCGGTTCTGATAATTCCTCGTTGATAACTGCATTTTCAACATTCGCAAATTGACACACTATAGATAAATCATCTGCGTCAAATTTATCGCAAACAATGCGCCCTTGCCAGCCGCCTTCCTCCAAAGTAATTTGCTCCACTTCATATATCCAGAAATTATAGGCTATGCTGCATAGCAAGGACAGAAACATCGTAGCAACCAGAGCTGCCGCCATAATTGATATGCTGGATGCACGGTTATTTTTAATATAGCTTTTGGCGTAATCCTTCCACATTCTGCTCACCTCCGTTTCTGGTCGCTGATAATTTTTCCGTCTTCGAGGGTCACAATTCGGTCGGCTTCCAACGCAATTTTTTCATCATGGGTAATAAGAAGTATTGTCTGTTTTAAATTTCGGTTTGACAGCTTTAAGAG
>CAJUTD010000068.1:0-1189 GCA_910589635.1 uncultured Lachnospiraceae bacterium
GCTCATTCATGCAAGCATGATTCGCCCATAATAATGCGATGGCTGAACTGTTACATAAAAAGTAAAAAAGTTCTGGTATTTTTCTAGGGAGTGTGCTATACTTTTACAATGATTGTGTAAATCAGTTTATCGGCACAAAATGAGATATATCTGTATAAAAATGTTACAGGGTGATATATATTTAAGGAGGAAATAGCTATAATGAGCGTACAGGTGGAAAATTTAGAAAAAAATATGGTGAAACTTACCATTGAGGTATCGGCAGAGGATTTAGAAAAGGCACTCCAGGCTGTTTATATGAAGGAGAAGAGCAGGATCAGCCTGCCGGGATTCCGCAAGGGCAAGGTGCCGAGAGCTATGATTGAAAAGATGTACGGAGTGGAGATTTTCTTTGAGGATGCGGCAAACATGCTGATTACCCAGGAATACCCCAAGGCTGTGGATGAGTGCGGGGCAGATGTAGTCTCCAGGCCGGAAATTGATATTGCACAGATGGAAAAAGGAAAGCCGTTCATCTTTACTGCGGAAGTTGCCGTGAGGCCGGAAGTGACACTCGGGGAATACAAAGGCGTTACTGTTACCAAGATTGACAGTACTGTAACGGAAGAAGAACTGAATGCAGAGATAGACAAAGAGAGAAAGAGCAATGCAAGGACCATCACAGTAGAAGACCGCGCCATTGAGGATGGAGATATTGCAGTGATTGATTTTGAAGGATTTACAGACGGCGTTGCATTTGAAGGCGGCAAGGGTGAGAACCACTCGCTGGTAATCGGTTCCCACTCCTTTATTGACGGCTTTGAGGAGCAGCTCGTTGGCAGAAAGACGGGGGAAGAGTTGGACGTCAATGTGACATTCCCGGAAGAATATCATGCACAGGAGCTTGCCGGCAAGCCAGCTGTGTTTAAGGTTAAGATTAATGAAGTTAAAATGGAAGAGCTGCCTGAGCTGGATGACGAATTTGCACAGGATGTCTCCGAGTTTGATACACTTGCTGAATATAAAGAGGATGTGGAGAAGAAGCTCGTTGAGCGCAAGACAGCGGAAGGAAAGCGTATGCAGGAGAGCGAAGCGGTTGATAACATCGTGGAAGCTTCCCAGATGGATATTCCCGACGTGATGATTGAGACACAGGCGCAGTCCATGATGGAAGATTTTGCCAACAGAATAACCCAACAAGGTTTATCTA
>CAJUTD010000068.1:1228-16794 GCA_910589635.1 uncultured Lachnospiraceae bacterium
TGCAGTTTAGCGGTACGACTACCGAGCAGATGTTAGAGCAGATGAAGCCGGAAGCGTTGAAGCGCATCCAGTCTTCCTTAGTATTAGAAGAGATTGCCAAGAAAGAAGATATCCAGGTATCTGAGGAAGATATAGATGCAGAACTTGATAGAATGGCAAGCATGTATGGTATGGAGGCAGACCAGTTGAAAGAATTTATGGGAGACGCCGAGAAAGAATCCATGAAGATAGAGCTTTCCGTACAGAAAGCCGTAGCGTTGATTATGGAGCATGTAGTGGAAAAAGATGCAGATCCAGAATAAGGAGGGAATTGCATGAGTTTAGTACCTTATGTCGTTGAGCAAACCAGCAGAGGAGAACGGTCTTACGATATCTACTCCAGACTGTTAAAAGACAGGATTATATTTTTGGGCGAGGAAGTCAATGAGACGACAGCAGGCCTTGTGGTAGCCCAGCTTTTGTTCCTGGAATCAGAGGATCCAGGCAAGGATATCCATCTGTATATCAATTCTCCGGGCGGTGTGGTAACTGCCGGGCTGGCTATTTATGACACAATGAATTATATTAAGTGCGATGTTGAGACTATTTGTATCGGGCTTGCAGCGAGCATGGGAGCATTTTTGCTGGCCGGCGGGACGAAGGGTAAGCGTTTTGCGCTTCCTAACGCTGAGATTATGATTCATCAGCCGTCAGGCGGCGCCAAAGGACAGGCGACCGATATTCAGATTGCCGCGGACAATATATTGAAGACCAAGAAACGGCTGAATACAATTCTGTCAGAAAATACGGGCAAACCGTATGATGTAATTGCTGAGGATACAGAGCGCGACAATTATATGTCCGCAGAAGAAGCAAAGGAATATGGCCTGATTGACGGCGTGATTACAAATAGAAAATAGAGAGTGGGGACAGCGTGCATATGCCACTGTCCCTTTTGAGAAATTTGAATTGGAAGAGGTGGGAATAGAAATATGGCTGGAAGGTTTGAGGAGAAAATTCGCTGCTCTTTCTGTGGCAAGACAGACGGGCAGGTACGCAAGATGATTGCGGGGCCAAATGGGGCATATATCTGTGACGAATGCGTGGACATCTGCGCAGAGATTATCGAGGAAGAGTTGTTAGAAGAGGAAGCGGAAAATTTGCCGGAGCCCGAGGTTGAGGAGATTAATTTGTTGAAGCCGGAAGAGCTCAAGAAGTTTCTGGATGAATATGTCATTGGGCAGGAGGAGGCCAAAAAGGTTCTGTCGGTTGCGGTATATAACCATTACAAGAGGATTCTTGCACCGAGGAACATGGGTGTGGAATTACAAAAGAGCAACATATTGATGCTGGGGCCAACGGGCTGTGGGAAGACATTGCTGGCGCAGACATTGGCGCGTATCATCAATGTTCCCTTTGCCATCGCGGACGCCACGGCGCTGACAGAGGCGGGATATGTGGGCGAGGATGTAGAGAATATCCTGCTGAAAATTATCCAGGCAGCGGAAGGCGATATTGAGCGGGCTCAGATGGGAATTATCTATGTAGATGAGATTGACAAGATTACAAGGAAATCTGAGAATCCTTCGATTACCAGGGACGTGTCAGGTGAAGGTGTGCAGCAGGCGCTTCTGAAAATATTAGAGGGCACTGTGGCAAGCGTTCCGCCCCAGGGTGGAAGGAAGCATCCGCAGCAGGAATTGATTCAGATTGATACCACGAACATTCTATTCATTTGCGGCGGCGCTTTTGAAGGGCTGGATAAGATTGTTGAGACCAGGATGGATCAGAAATCTATGGGATTTAACGCGGAGATTGCTGACAAGAGGGAGCGGGATATAGGCTTAATCTTAAAAAACGTACTCCCGCAGGATCTCGTAAAATTCGGTCTGATACCGGAATTTGTAGGGCGCGTGCCGGTAACTGTTTCCCTGGAATCTCTGGATAAGGATGCGTTGGTGCGTATTCTCAAAGAGCCCAGGAATTCTCTGATTCGCCAGTACCAAGCGTTGTTTGAGCTGGACGGTGTGGAGCTTGTCTTCGATGAAGATGCAGTGGAGGCGATTGCAGAGAAGACATTGAAGCGCAAGACGGGCGCCAGAGGACTTCGCGCCATTGTGGAAAAGGTGCTGATGGACCTGATGTACCGTGTGCCTTCTGATGAGACAATTGCAGCCTGTAGAATTACGAAAGCTGTAGTCGAGGAACAGGAGGATGTGCAGGTTATATACCATAACGAGAGTAAATCTGCCTGAGGAGATTATATATGAGCGAAGAATACAGGAGAGTTCCGGCAGTGGCGCTTAGGGGGATGACGATTCTTCCTGGGATGGTGGCACATTTTGACGTGAGCAGGAATAAGTCGATCAAGGCAATCGAGAATGCCATGGTAGAAGACCAGATAGTTTTTTTGGTAACACAGAAGAATATCAATATAGAGGATCCGACGGTAGATGATTTATACTCCGTCGGGGTACTTGCCGTGATTAAACAGGTAATCAAGCTCCAGAATAATGTTGTGCGGGTGCTAATTGAGGGAGAAAAGCGTGGATACCTGGTAAATCTTGCCTCGGAGGAATGCCTTTTTGCGGAGATTGAGCTTTTGCAGGAAGAGGACGAAGGGGATTTGTCTGAGGGTATCAAAGAGGCCATGATCCGCGGTGTGAAGGAAACCTTTGGCCGTTACTGTGTACTGAATCCCAAGCCGGGCAAGGAACTGGCCAAGCAGATGCAGGACATTCATGAGTTAGGCAGGCTTTTGGATGATATCGGAAATAACCTTCCTGTGAGTTTTGAGGAGAAGCAGAGGCTTTTGGAAGCGGGCACGATGCAGGAACGCTATGAGGCTTTGATGATTATTTTGCTAAATGAAATCAACATTATCCAAATCAAGACAGAATTTCAGAGCAAGGTCAAAGAAAAGGTTGACAAGAATCAGAAAGAATATATCCTCAGGGAACAGATGCGTTTAATCCGCGAAGAGCTTGGAGAGGATAACACGGTATCGGAGGCAGAACATTTTCTGGAAGAGACCAAGCAACTTGATGCAGAACAGGAAGTAAAGGATAAGCTGAAAAAGGAAATTGAGCGTTTTAAAAATGTTTCCAGCAATTCCTCTGAGAGCGCGGTTATCCGGGGCTACATTGAGACCTTGTTAGAGCTTCCCTGGAATAAGGCTTCCAAGGATAATAAGAATCTCGGGGATGCCGAGCGGATTCTCGACGAAGATCATTACGGTATGGAGAAAGTCAAGGAGCGTATGCTGGAATTTCTTGCGGTACGCAACTTGACGGAGAAGGGGGACAGCCCCATTATTTGTCTGGTTGGCCCGCCGGGAACTGGTAAGACGAGTATCGCACGTTCCGTGGCGCGCGCATTAGATAAGAAATACGTGCGTATCAGCCTGGGGGGCGTCCGCGATGAAGCGGAAATTCGCGGTCACAGGAAAACGTATGTCGGAGCCATGCCGGGACGTATTGCCAATGGGCTGAAGAATTCTGGTGTGAAAAATCCGCTGATGCTGTTGGATGAGATTGACAAGATCAGCAGCGACTATAAAGGTGACACGGCGTCTGCCTTGTTAGAGGTGTTAGACAGCGAGCAGAACAGCAAATTCCGCGACCATTATGTGGAATTGCCGATAGATTTGTCGGAAGTGCTGTTTATTGCTACGGCCAATTCTTTGCAGGATATTCAGAGACCTCTGCTCGACCGTATGGAGATTATTGAAGTCAGCAGCTATACAGAGAATGAGAAGGCGCACATTGCCAGGGAGCATCTGATTGCCAAACAAATGGAGAAAAACGGGCTGAAACCGGGGCAGTTGTCGATTAGCGACCGTGCGCTGGAAAAATTAATTCGCGGTTATACAAGAGAAGCGGGCGTGCGTAATCTGGAGCGGAAGATTGGCGAGATCTGCCGTAAAGCGGCAAGAGAATTGTATAATGAAGAATTCCCGGCCGGGCAGCAGGAAAAAGAAGGGAAAAGCAAGAAGAGAAAAAAGAAAAAAAGCATTAAAGTTACAGAAAATAGATTGGAGAAACTACTAGGAAAAGAAAAATATAATTATGATATAATAAATGAAAATGATGAAGTAGGTATTGTCCGCGGCCTTGCTTGGACAAGCGTAGGTGGAGATACCTTACAGATTGAGGTCAACATTATGCCCGGCAAAGGCGAGTTTCAGCTTACCGGCCAGTTGGGAGATGTGATGAAGGAGTCGGCGCAGGCGGGAATCAGTTATATCCGTTCCGTCAGTGAACAGTACAATATTGACAAAGAATTTTTTAAGGAATATGACATCCATATCCATATCCCGGAGGGCGCGGTGCCCAAGGACGGTCCCTCTGCCGGAATTACCATGGCGACAGCGATATTGTCGGCGATCACAAAGCGCAAAGTGCGTAAGGATGTGGCGATGACAGGGGAAATTACATTGCGCGGCAGAGTTCTGCCAATTGGCGGCTTAAAAGAAAAGACTTTGGCGGCGAAGAACGCCGGGATTAAAACGATCTGCGTGCCCAAGAAAAATGAGCCGGATATTGAAGAGATTTCCCAGGAGATCAAGAAAGGCTTAGAGATTGTTTTCGTAGAAAATATGGAGCAGGTATTGGAGACGGCGCTGGTAAAGGAAGAGTAATTTTGAGTGGCAAGCTGTAAAGCGAAGCAGGTTTTTAAGAGCCAAACTGTGTAGAAGAGGAGTAATCTGTTATGGTAATCAAATCGGTAGAATTGGAAATTGTCTGTGGCGTTACCAGCAAGGTGCCGAAAACGGATAAGCCGGAAGTAGCGTTTGCGGGAAAGTCGAACGTCGGAAAATCCTCGCTGATTAATGGTCTGATGAACCGTAAATCTTTGGCGCGTACATCCTCTCAACCGGGGAAAACGCAGACGATCAATTACTACAATATTAACAACTGCATGTATCTGGTGGATCTGCCCGGCTATGGCTATGCAAAGGCATCAGTTAGAGAGAAAGAAAATTGGGGAAAGATGATTGAAAATTACCTTCATGTCTCCGAGCAGCTCAAGGCAGTTTTTTTACTGGTTGACATCCGTCATGAGCCTTCCGCAAATGACAGACAGATGTATGAGTGGATCGTTTACCAGGGCTATGACCCGATTATTATTGCCACCAAGCTGGACAAGATTAAGCGCAGCCAGGTTGCAAAACATGTTAAGATGATAAAAGAAGGGCTTCATGCGAAGCCGCAGACGACAGTGCTTCCATATTCTGCACAGACAAAACAAGGCAGGGAGGAAATCTGGAATCTGCTGGATGGGCTGCTGGGATTTGAGGACGCTGCAACTGAGCCCTCTCAGGGGAACATCCAGGGAGGCGGCCATGAAAAAAAATAAATATATCTTTGTATTTCTGATGCTGCTTGCCATTTCATTGGCAGGCGGTATTTTTACAGGGGCATATATTCACCTGGATGGGGGGCGGCAGGAGCAGAAGGGAATCCATGTGGTGACTTCCTTTTATCCGGTTTATATTGCAGCTCTCAATGTGGCAAAGGGAAGTCCGGGCGTTGTTCTCGAGAACTTGAGTGAGCCGCAGACCGGGTGCATGCATGATTATCAATTGACGCCGCAGGATATGATTTTGTTATCGAAGGCCGATTTGTTTCTGGTAAATGGCGGCGGTATTGAGAGTTTTCTTGCGGAGGTGGGCAAGTCATATCCACAACTTGCCATTGTCAAAGCTTCGGAGAGCTTGGATTTGCCGGACGGCGAGAACGCCCATGTCTGGATGGACACGCGCTATTATGCAGGGATGGTGCGCAGTATAGCGGAAGCGTTGAAAAAGGCAGACCCTGCCAATGCAGAACTTTACCAGGCGAATGCCGAAGATTACTGCGAGGAGATTGGGAAGCTGACAGAACAGATGGAAGAACTGCGCGAGTCAGCGCAAGGCAAATCGGTGGTAATTTTCCATGAGGCGTATGAATATGTGGCTGGAGAACTCGGCATGGATACTGTGTACTGCCTGGATTTGGACGAGGAACGTCAAATCAGCGCCCATGAGGTGGCGGAGGTGCTAGATGAAATTTCGCGAGGCCGGGTATCGGTAGTTTTTGCAGAAGAATTGTATGGCAAAGATATGGGTAATACCGTGGAGACGGAGACACAGGCCAAAGTCTGTTACCTGGATGCGTTGGTGCGGGGGAATTACCAGGCGGACAGTTACTTGTCGGCTGTCAGCGAGAATATAGAGGTGTTAAGGCAGGCGTTTTGCAATGCCGATAAGTAAGTTGGGCAGTATACCAGTCAGGGTATCATAATAAAACGTAGAATAATACATCTGAGTAAAAATTGTGATAAAACGTAGAGTTATAAATAAAAAATTGGAAAAGGATGGGTTCGTTTGCGTAAAATCATCAGGCCCTGCGGGCTGCATTGTATCAAAATAAATCATCTTGGCGTTACCTTGGGTGGACAGGAAATCCTTGCGGACATTAACCTCCACATTCATTGTGGCAGTTTGAACGTTGTCATCGGGCGCAACGGCGCCGGTAAGTCTACGTTAATCCGCGCAATTTTGGGAGATATTGCGCATACAGGAAATATCGAGTTTAAGGATCGGGAAAACGGGCAAATCCAGAAGCTGAAAATCGGCTATGTGCCGCAATCCATGAATGTGGAAAAGCAAACGCCGGTCAGCGTCTATGATATGATTGCCTCATACCAGAGCAATGTGCCGGTATTTTTGATGCGCGGCAAGAAGGTCCGCCGTGAGATTGAGGAACATTTGGAAATTTTTGAGGCGGGCTATTTGATTGACAAGCAGGTCTGTAATTTATCCGGCGGCGAGTTGCAACGAGTACTTTTGTCGATGGCATTGATAAATTCCCCTAATTTGCTACTATTGGATGAACCTGTTTCCGGGATTGACAAAAATGGTATGGAGCTCTTTTATAAGACAATCTATAAATTGAAAGAAAATTATGATTTGGCGGTAATCCTCATTTCCCACGATTTGGAATATGTCAAACAGTATGCGGATAAGGTGGTGCTCTTAGATAGGAGTGTCCTCAGGCAGGGCAGTGTACGGGAGGTATTTCAGAGCCCGGAATTTGCCAGAGTTTTTGAGGGTGGGAAGGAGGAAGAGAGATGAATTTTTTCTCCTGGCTGCAATATGATTTTATGAAATATGCGTTTCTGGCAATTCTCATCATCACGCCGTTGTTCGGTCTGATGGGGACGATGATTGTGAATAGGAAGATGGCGTTCTTTTCGGATGCCTTGGGCCATAGCGCACTGACGGGAATCGCTGTGGGAGTGGTGCTTGGCGTGAACAATACCAGCATTTCCATGGTAGTGTTTGCTATCGTGTTTGCCTTACTGTTAAACCTTATCAGCAGTAAGGTTTCATCATCTACAGACACCGTAATCTCAGTGTTTTCTTCTTGTAGTATAGCCCTGGGCCTTGCTATTTTGTCACAGGGGGGGAATTTCAGCAAATATTCCGGCATACTGGTGGGCGATATTTTAAGTATTACGCCCAGGGAAATTTGGTATCTTTTTGTAATTCTGCTGGCCGCGCTGGCATTCTGGTTTTTGGGGTTTAATAAGCTGCTGGCTGTGAGCCTGAATCGGACACTGGCGAGGAGCCTGCACATTTCTGCCGGCTGGCTGGAGAATCTTTTTGCCGTGCTGACAGCGTTGATTGTCATGGTCTCTATCAAGTGGATTGGCATTTTGATCATCAATGCGCTTTTAATCCTTCCGGCAGCGGCGGCGAAGAATATATCGGAGAATATGCGGGAATATCACTTTTTTTCTATTCTATTTTCTGTATTTTCCGGAGTATTAGGGCTGGTGATTTCGTATTATACCAATGTGGCGACGGGACCGACGATTGCCATTCTGGCATCCGTCATTTATTTTGCAACTTATTGGTGGGGAAGCCATAATAACATATAATTACAATCCGGTCAGCCGGAATAATCTAGGATTTAGGAGGTAATGAACATGAAACAGTCTACAAAGTATCTGAAAATACTAGTAAATCTACTGGTAGCGGCGCTTGTTATTGTATTTCTGTGCGTAATTTTCCCTAAATTGATTACGTTCTTTATGCCGTTTGTGATTGGCTGGATAATTTCCATGATTGCCAATCCCTTGGTGCGCTTTTTGGAAAAGAAGCTAAAAATTGTACGCAAACATGGTTCTATGATGATTATCATTGCGGTTCTTGCTGTTGTTATTCTGCTGGGTTATCTCGGCGTCAGCAAACTGGTGGCGGAGACTGCGAATCTGATCGAGAATCTGCCTCAAATTTATGAGAACTGGCAGAGTGATTTCCAGGAAATCGGGGAGAATCTTGAGATTGTCTACAACAGGCTGCCCAGGGACACGCAGGCGCAGATTCAACAGCTGACGTCTAATCTTTCCGGTTATCTGAGTGGGTTGGTGCAGACAATCGGGGAGCCCACGGTTGCGGCGACTGGAAATTTTGTAAAAAATGTGCCCGGCGCATTGATTTCTGTGATTATGTGTATTCTTTCGGCTTACTTTTTTACAGCGGAACGCCATGAGATATTGCGAGGGTTGAGAAAATATGTGCCTGGTGAAATATGGGACAAGGTATCTTCGGTCATCGCGGAATTGAAACGTGTAGTAGGCGGTTATTTCAAAGCACAGTTTAAGATTATGGTCGTAGTCTATGTGATTTTACTGGTTGGGCTGTTGATTATGCGGGTAGGCTATTCGCCGCTGGTAGCATTCCTGGTGGCATTTTTGGACGCGTTGCCTTTCTTTGGCACCGGTACGGTGTTGATTCCCTGGGCAGTTATCAAATTATTGTCTGCGGATTACGAGATAGCGGTCGGGCTTGTTATTCTTTACGCCGTTACCCAGATTGTGCGCCAGGTAATTCAGCCGAAGATTGTCGGCGATACGATCGGTATGAACCCTTTGGCAACGTTAATTTTTATGTATATCGGTTATAAGATCAGCAGCGTGATTGGCATGATTATAGCTGTGCCGGTGGGAATGATTCTGATTAATCTCTACCAGACGGGTGTTTTTGACAATCAAATCCGCTGCGTACGGGAACTGGTAGCGGATATCAACAAGTTCCGAAAATTATAATGGTACATAGCTCAGAGAGAGCATGACGCCTTGAAAGGATTTATGTCGATTATTGTGGTAATATCTACCATATTTCTGGCGTTTATTTCGTAAAAATTGTACAAAGAGAACAACTTGTAATGAGGGGGAAATAAGTATAAAATAAAAGTAATATAGCTAGGAAAGGATTGCTGCAATGAGGGAGTATCAGAAGAAACGATATACAATTGCAATTATGTTGGGCGATATGCAGTCTGACTACTCCGGGGAGCTTCTAAGGGGTTTTTATACTTGTGCGCAAAAAGAAGATGTCAATATTGTATTTCTGATGGGACCTCGTATCCCGCAGTATTGTATGGATGTGTTCGCTATGGATTCGGAGGGGGATTACAGTTATCAGTTTGATACTGTCTATGCCTATGCGCATTTTACGAAGCCGGATGCATTAATTATTACCTATGCGGCGCTTGCATATTATCAGACTAGAGAGGAGAAGGAAGCGTTTCTCAACCAATATGCGGATATTCCGTATCTTTTAATTGGAGAAAAGCTGGACGGTTATCCTGCTCCTTCTATGATGTCGGACAATTATAAAGGTATGTGCGCCTGCATTGAGCATTTAGTAGTAGATCACGGATATCGTAAGATTGCTTTCCTGAGCGGGCCTAAGACCAATATGGATGCTGTCGAGAGATTAAAGGCTTATTGTGATGTGATGGAAGAACATCATCTGCCGGTGAGTAATACGATGATTGCCTATGGGGATTATTCGGTACATGTAAAGAAACAGGTGAAGTATCTTCTGGACAACAACCAGGGTCTTGAGGCCATTGTCTGCGCTAACGATAATATGGCCAAATGTTGTTATCAGGTATGTTCGGCGCGCAGCCTCAGAGTGGGCAAGGATATAGCTATTACCGGGTTTGACGATGTGGAACTGGCGAGGACGATGGATCCGCTTCTTACGAGTGTATCCCAGAATGGTTTTCAGTTCAGTTATGCAGCTCTCAGAAACGCCATTATTTTGTGTGAGCGGCGGGTAATGTTTGAACAGCGGCTGCCGGTGGACTTACATATCAGGGAATCCTGCGGATGTGACTATGGAAAGAAAAAGTCCCTTATATTTGCAGACCGCACAGAAAAAGAACAATATATCATTAAGGCGATGCGGATTATTTCCACGGAATTGCTATCTTCCGTTCCCTATCAGGAAGAGCGCAATCACTACTCTGGATTGATTCTTGATTATTTTAATCATATATATAAGACAATTTGCTGCCAGAATGGAGAAGGGGTTAATCTGGAATATTTGATGGATATTTTGCAAGAACTTACGGATTATGACCATATGTCTATCTCCTTGCTGTTAGAGAATCTGACGAATCTTATTCAGGTGCTTATTGCCAATGCAAAGAATGCTCAGGAGCAGGAACAGCTTACGATGGTGTTGGATACGACACGGCAGTATATTCATTTTGCGAATGTCTCCAAACTGGAGGAGGAAGTCATAGATTCCAACCGCAAGAACTGGTTTGTACCTACGCTGGTGCAGGATTTGACTGGCATTGCGACAGAAGATGGCTTTACGAAAGCGCTGATCTACATCATGAAACGTTTCCGCACGATGCAGATAAAAAGCTGTTATATTTATCTGTATGATAAACCAATTATCCATAAAAGCGGCATGGCTCCTGATTTTCCAGAGAAAATATATCTCTGTGCCTGGTTTCTGGGAGAAGAAATGGTCTGTTATGAAAAGGAAGAACGTCCATGCGTGACAATGAAGAATGGTTTTACTTCATTTATCAGTTCACAAAATCCTATGGCGCTGACAGCCGTCGTGCTTTTCTCGGGAGACAAGCAGTACGGCATGATGCTTTGTGAAGCAGCTCAGGAGGACATTCCTTTCTTGCAGCTTTGCAGCTTGCAGGTAGGACCGCTGCTGCGTTTCTTAGAGCTTAACCAGATGGAGCGGGAGTCGCAGAAAGAATTGCAGAAAAGTTTGCGTACGATTCAAGAGCAGAATGATATATTAAGTTTTGTCTCAGAGTATGACGAGTTGACGCAGCTTTTGAATCGTCAGGGCTTCATGGAGCGTTCTATCCGTTGCTGCCAGCAGGGGGAAGGGAAGAAAGCGTTTCTCATTTTTGGTGATTTAGATCACCTTAAGGAAATAAATGACTGTTATGGGCATGCGGCTGGGGATTTTGCCATCCGCGGCGTGTCGAACCAGCTTCGGGAAATCTTGCCGGCAGATGCGATTACGGCGCGTATTGGAGGGGATGAGTTTATCTCCCTGGTATTTTCAGAGAGAGAAGATTTTAAACGTGCGGCCATGGAAGATTTACGTGTTGTCAGCGAACGTTTTAACCGTTTGAGTAAGAAGCCTTATTATGTGGAAATTTCCATTGGCATTTATGAATTTCAGTGCAGCCGGGATACAGACCTCAATGAACTGATACAGAAATCGGATGAGCTCTTGTACCAGGCGAAGGTCAAGCGTAGGAAGAGCGTGAAAAAGGATATGAAAGATTTTGCAAGTATTTCATAGGATAAAGCAAAAGAGCTTTAGAAAAAGAAAAACGACCCACAAAATGCTGTGCGGCCGTTTTTTTCATGTTTATTGCTGATTGTTATATCTGCGGTAAATGATTTTATTTGTGTAATGTTTTCGTAATTGTGCCGGAGCGGATCAGCAGCATTAGCAGCGCGCCGCCTGCCATGCAGATCTGGCTTAGCAGCGTTCCCCATAGGTAACCCTTGATACCCGCAAGGGGAATCACGAACAGCACAAACGCGATGCGGATGCCAAGTCCCATGATGTTCAGGAGGAAGGTGGAGGTCGTCTTACCAAGCCCATTTAAAATACTGTGCAGCGTTGTGGATAGATAGAGGAAAGGACAAATCCAACCCAGGATTACGATAAAGGTCCCGGCAAGCTCATTGGAAAACAATATCAAACCTATCCATTTCCCGAAAATCAGGAAGAATGCGGTACAGAGGAATCCCAAAAGGAGGCAGTAGAGACAAGTTTTCTTGACAGTATTGATGATGTAGCGCCTTTCCTGCTTTTCCTGTGCTTCCGCAATCAGAGGCAGAAGCATGACAGAGACGGAGTTTGTCAGTACAGATGGGAACAGAACCATGGGCAGCGCCATTCCGGTTAGGATGCCGTATACGCTTAACGCTTCGGAGGCTGAATAGCCGTATAGCCTGAGTTGTCCCGGGAGCATTACGGCTTCCATGCTCTGTAAAAGATTTACCATCACCCGGTTTGCTGTCAAAGGCAGGGAGAGGAAAAAAATCTGTTCCATTGCCTGCATTTTGCTGCCGCGGCTTTTTTTCAGGCGTACAAAGCTCATGGAAAACAGCATGGCAGCAGCTTCCCCGGCAACTAGTCCCCAGACCACGAGATTGAGAGAAATGGCGTGATATTTTTCCATAGAGATTTCAAAGAACAGCCAAACGCCTGCCACGCGGACAATTTGTTCTAACAATTGGGAGACGGCGGGCACGGAAGTTTTTTTCAAACCATAAAAATATCCGTTGATACAGGAGTGGACAGCTCCAAAAGGGATTGAAAGCGCAATAATCTGTAAGAGAGAGGCGCATCGCGGTTCCTCCAGAAAGTGCACGGCAATCGGCTCGGCAAATTGGTAGAGGAAATAAGTACATAGGAAGGAAAGGGACAAAGAGAGGATTAACCCGGCGCCCAGGTAACAGCTTTCGTTGCAGTAATCATTTCCGGCGTATCTGTGTAAGCCTAAGCGTCCCCTGCCGGCGGGAGCTTGGCAGCTGTTTTTGCGGCTGAACCTGCCGATAGGCGTCCGCCCGTTCCCGCCGGAAGACCTGCGGCTGCCCGGGGCGCCAGCTACTGCGGCCTGTGCAACAAAGCGTGAGATAGCTGTCTGTATGGCGGAGGAAGTCAGGGAAATTGTGAGAACATAGATAGGCACGGTAAGCTGGTAAATGCCCATTCCCTCGGCACCAATCTTCTGCGAGAGGAATATTCTATAGAAAAAGCCGATGACCCGGGAGAGTATCCCGGCGAGCGTTAAGAGCATTGTGCCTGCGATCAGCGGATGCTTGCGTAGAGAGTCAGAATTCATAAATACTCCCAAATAATCAAAAGAGTTATATAAAACATATGTTAAAAAAACGGTTACTATTCACAGTCACATAAAAATCAGCAAACAGAAAATCTCTATCATGTATAAAAAATCAACTTGACAGCAGAATAAAACCATGATACTATGCGTTTGTAATAAAATCCGACTAAAATACTCGGATATTGAGCGGGCAGCAGATGGAAGGTGGAAATTTGAAATTATCTACAAAGGGAAGATATGGGTTGAGGGCTTTTATTGATCTTGCCGTCTGTGGAGAGAGCCAGCCGGTGTCTTTGACAACGATTGCGCAGAGGCAGGAAATTTCTGTCAGTTATCTGGAACAGCTTATGGCAAAGTTAAAAAAAGCGGGACTTGTTAAAAGCGTCCGGGGAGTCAACGGCGGTTACAGTATTGCCAGAGCGGCAGACGAGATTTCTGTTGGGGATGTGCTGAGAGCGTTGGAGGGCGATTTGACCCCGGTGGAGTGCGCGGGGATTGACAATGATGAAGCTACGCATTGTAACGGTTCCTCACAGTGTGTAAGTAAAATTGTCTGGAAGCGGATCAATGACAGTATCAATGATACCGTGGACAGTATTTATATCGGTGAGCTCGTGCGAGAGAGCAAAACAATTCAATAGCAGAGGTGTAAGAATATGGAGAAAATGATATATCTGGATAATGCGGCGACGACCAGGACGTCACCGGAGGTTGTGGAGGCGATGCTTCCTTATTTCAGCGAATTATATGGAAACGCTTCTACCGTATATGAGTTCGGGGCAAAGAGTAAAGAGGCGGTTACTGAGGCGAGGGAGATAATTGCGCGCGCGATAGGGGCCAAGGACAATGAAATTTATTTTACCGCAGGCGGCAGCGAGTCAGATAACTGGGCGTTGAAGGCCACAGCCGAGGCATATAAGGACAAAGGGAAACACGTCATCACCAGCAAGATTGAGCACCATGCAATTCTTCATACCTGTGAGTGGCTGGAGAAGAACGGATTTGAAGTTACTTATCTCGATGTGGATGAGTTTGGCGTGGTGAAGCTGGAGGAATTAAAGAAAGCTATCCGCCCTGACACTATACTCATTTCCATCATGTTTGCCAATAATGAGATTGGCACGATTGAGCCGGTGGCGGAGATTGGTAAAATCGCCAGGGAGCATGGCGTATTGTTCCACACAGACGCTGTCCAGGCGTTTGGACAGGTGCCTATCAACGTAGATGAGCTGAATATCGATATGCTGAGCAGCAGCGGCCACAAATTAAACGGTCCCAAGGGAATCGGTTTTCTCTACATCCGCAAAGGTGTAAAAATCCGCTCCTTCCTGCACGGAGGGGCGCAGGAAAGGAAACGCCGCGCGGGCACAGAAAATGTTCCGGGAATCGTAGGCTTTGGCAAGGCCACGGAGCTTGCCCTCTCTACTATGGCAGAACGCACGGATAAAGAGCGCAAGCTCAGGGATTATCTGATGGAACGTGTACTCAAGGAGATTCCCTTTACCCGGGTTAATGGGGATAGGACGAATCGCCTGCCCAACAATGTGAATCTGTGTTTCCAGTTTGTGGAGGGGGAATCCCTGCTAATTATGCTGGATATGAAAGGTATCTGCGGTTCTTCCGGTTCCGCCTGCACATCGGGGTCTCTTGACCCATCCCATGTGCTGCTTGCGATCGGACTTCCACATGAGATTGCCCATGGCTCCCTGCGCTTAACGCTTGGGGCAGACACTACGTTAGAAGATATTGATTATACGGTGGATGCAATCAAAGAGATTGTCACCCAACTGCGGGAAATGTCCCCTTTGTATGAGGACTATATGAAAAAGAACTAATCAAGAACCCGTAGAAATCTTTCAATTGAAATAAGATACGCAGTTATAAATGGAGGAAGACAAATGTATAGTGAAAAAGTAATGGATCATTTTAAAAATCCGAGAAATGTAGGAGAGATAGAAAATGCCAGCGGCGTTGGCACTGTGGGGAATGCGAAATGCGGAGATATCATGCGTATTTTTCTGGATATTGACGACGATGGAATTATTCAGGACGTTAAATTTAAAACCTTTGGCTGCGGCGCCGCCGTGGCAACCAGCTCTATGGCGACAGAATTGGTAAAGGGCAAGACTGTGCAGGAGGCGCTCAAGGTTACCAACAAGGCTGTGATGGAAGCGTTAGACGGGCTTCCACCGGTAAAAGTCCACTGTTCCCTGTTGGCAGAGGAGGCGATTCACGCGGCGCTCTGGGATTATGCTGAGAAAAATGGCATCAAAATCGAAGGATTGGAAAAGCCTAAGAACGATATCAGCGAGGAAGAAGAAGAGGAAGATTACTAATGGGCATGAGGGGGGGGGCCCCAACGAAGTTGGGGAGAGACCTGATGCCTCCTATCGGAGCCAAAGA
>CAJUTD010000069.1:0-11886 GCA_910589635.1 uncultured Lachnospiraceae bacterium
ATTTTAAGAATTATCGTGCTATTTATGAAAGGCAGCAGGAAGAAGTGAAAACAGCGTTGCGAAACCAGGAGGGGATGATCAAACAATTATTCCGTAACGGTGTTGCTTCTGGCGTGAGATTGGAAAGATTTAAGGATGTGATGAAGCTGACCACCCTTGACAGAGATACACTTTTATGCTTTATTAGCCGGATTGAAGTGTTGGAGGAAAAGAAAGTATATGTGGAATTTCGGGCAAAAGAAGAATTCCATATAATCCTGTAGAAATATCTGGTGTCAAAAGCAGAGAGCGGGAAAGAAGGGAGGGCATAAATGGCAGGAATATCAAAAAAGAAAACCTTGCAGTGCGAAAATGAATCAGAATGTGTGTGGAATGCCGGCATTTATGCCAGGCTGTCAGTGGATAACCACGGCTGGAAAAATGAATCCATAGATACGCAGATAGAGATTGCCAAAGAATATATCCGAAAATCCGATAATATTATACTTGTTGGTTGTTATACGGACCTTGGAAAAACCGGCACTAATTTTGACAGAGAGGGCTTTGATAAACTGATGGCGGACATCCGGCGGCATAAGATCACATGCGTAATTGTAAAGGATTTTTCCAGGTTTGGGCGTAATTACATAGAAACGGGCAATTATTTAGAGAAGATTTTTCCGTTTTTTAATGTCAGGTTTATTTCTGTGTCTGATGGCTATGACAGCCATCGGACGCAGGGAGAGAATGATGTTCTTGCCGTTAATCTGAAAAACATTGTAAATGAACTGTATGCAAGGGATTGCGCCCAGAAAGTCAGGATAATTAAAAATTCAAAGCTAAAACAGGGGTGTTATGTAGGTGGAATCCCTTCTTATGGATACTATGCGAAATGGGTGGACGGGAAGAAAGTTCTTTTTCCGGAGGAAGGCACAAGTGATATTGTAAGAAAAATATATGAGCTGTTTGACGGCGGGAGAGGGATTCAAAGTATCATTCTTTGGTTGTATGAACAGAAGGTACACAGGCCGAGTGAATATAAACAAACGGGCCATGTATATTGCGTGGAAGGTGAAACTCTGAAACAATGGTCAGATCAGACCATACGAACCATTCTAACAAATTATGTATATATCGGTACGTTGATACAGATTAGGGCGGGTGAAAAGATATACCGTAGCGGACAAAAGAGGGATATTGAGCCGGATGAAGTGATTATAATAGAGCATACCCATGAGCCGATTGTCGGAGAAGAAATCTTTTACCGCATTGCCTGTAAAATAGAAGAAAAGCGCAGGATTGAGCTTCAGAAGAAAGGACTGCCAAAAGATGCGCTTCCAGAAGATAACTATAAGGACCTGATTTATTGCGGAGAATGTGGAAAAAAACTCAAAAGGATCGGTACCTCGAATACCAAATCTTATAAAGTATCGGTAAAAACGTATTCTTACGGATGCCCCGATATTCAAAGAATCGACAGCCAAAAATGTGACAGCCATTTTATCTCACTTAATGCGATTAACCGTATTGTGCTGGAGACGATGCGAAAAGAATTTAACCTGTCGGGAATTCGCATGAAAACACTGTTGGATTTTAATAGAAAGCAAGGAGAACGCGGAGAAAAGGAAATAGAAAAAAGAGCAAGGAAAATAGAGACACGTATTCAGGACATAGATATTGAAATGAGTTCCCAGTATATGCAGTACAGGGCAGGCAGGATTGATAAGGATGCATTTCTGAATATAAAAACAAATAGGGAAATGGAAAAAAATAATCTGTTACAAGAAATGTCCGGCCAGGCTATAGAGGTACAGAGGATCAGAAAAGAAGTGGACGCCATGGATGAGTTTATCCGCAATCTGTGGAAGGGGAAGAATGGTATAGTATTGGATGGACAGGCGCTTCGCTGCCTGGTGAAAAGGATTACTGTTTATAAAAACAGGCATGTGGAGATTGTATTTAATTTCAGTAAGGAACTGTTCGAGCAAGATAAAGAAGGGGCGCATGGTAAGTGAAAAACAAAATGATTATAGCGATTTATATGCGATTGTCACAGGATGACGGCGATTTCGAGGCAGAGAGCAATAGCATTGCCAACCAAAGAGATTTGCTCCTTTCCTATGCTGCAAAGCATTTTGAAAATTATGATTTGTTGGAATTTAAAGATGATGGATACACAGGAGCAAATTTTAACAGACCAGGCGTTTCCAAACTTTTGGATAAAGTAAGGAATGGGAAGATAGACTGTATCATTGTTAAAGACTTATCCAGGTTTTCCAGGGATTATATTGAGATGGGCGCTTATCTGGAGCAAATCTTTCCTTTTTCCGGGGTGAGGTTCATCGCAGTTAATGATGGATATGACAGCGACCGTTACAAAGGAGACGTCGCGGGACTTGATACTTCGTTTATAACTCTTATGAACGACTTCTATTGCAAGGATATATCTGTGAAAGTGAAATCGGCGCTTAAAGTAAAAAAAGAGAAGGGTATCTATGCAAATGGGAGCTGTACGTTCGGCTACCGCAAGGATGAAGCAGACAGGCATAAGCTGTTGATCGTCGAAGAGGAAGCGGCTGTCGTAAAGAGAATCTTTGAGATGACTTTGGAGGGGGCATCTTCAAATCAGATTGCAAAACAGTTCAATGCCGAAGGCATAAAAACCCCGATAGAATACAAAATGGAACGGGGCATTGCATCTATGAGGCCAAAAGCGGGGCATTTCGAGTGGAGCGCTTCTACCATCTGCCAGATACTTAGAAATGCGACTTATGTCGGAGACTTTGTATATGATAAATATGAAACACCGGAAGTGAGTGGAAAAGCAAAATTGAAGCCACGGAACGAATGGAAAATATTTAAGAATCATCATGAAGCAATTATTGACCGTAAAACATTTGCTCAGATCCAGTCTGGCAGGGGAATAAAAAAGGCTGTGAGATATAAGAGGCATCCACTGATTGGAAAAATAGAATGTGGGTGTTGCCATAAGTCCTTGAGAATAGAGCGTACAAAAAATCCCTATTTCTTATGCCCGAACAGGTATGTGACACGGAATGAAGGGTGTGTGTACCGGGTCAATGTACAGTTTCTTGAGCAGTATCTGCTGTTCGAGTTGCAGGAAGAAGCGGAAAAGCAGGCTGATATACAATCAGCGTGTAAAGATGCGAAAAATAGAATTGAGCAGGAATTAAAAGATGTAAGCAGCAGAAGAAAGCAGATTTGTAGAAAGCGAAAGGAGTTACAGGAAGCGCAAAGCGGATTATATGAAGCATATGTGTTTAAAAGAAAAAGCAGAGAGCAGTATAGAAAGGAAAAACAGGAGGTTCAGGATGAAATAGAACGATGTATGGAGAAGGAAAACTTGCTGGGAGTGCGCATAAAAGCACTAGAGGAAAAATCTGCGGAAATGAGGTCTAATGTATATGAATATCTGCAAAAACATAGTGTGGCAGAGATTAGCCAGGAAATGGCAGAGCTGTTTATAAAAAGGATTGTGGTTTATGACGAATGTAATATAGAGGTAGAATGGAACTTTCTGGAAAATCTGCCGGAGAAGTTGCTTCCATATCAACTTGCAATAACTTAACACCTGATACTCATAAAACATGGCAATGACATGACACACGCAGTGGTAAAATGGGGATATTTCTTTAAAAATTGGTTATTTGATGCAAAACAATTAATAAAATTCAATACCTATACTTGACATTTTCGGGGATTGTCAATGGGAATGATCCTTATCTGTATGGGGAGAAAGTGAAGGCGTATTTACTCAGAGGCGCAAGGCATTTGCCGATACTGTCGGAGTACCCTAATCCACAGATTGGCTGGGGCGTGCTTTGTTTGAGGGATAGTCTGCCAGAATGATTTGCAGTTCAAATTTGTTTTGTCGTCTCATACAGGATTGCGGTAAGGGTATATCGGAAGCGAGGTATTAGTTGATGAGTATAGTGTAAATAAAGTGAGGTGCAGGCAGCCGGTAAATGACTGTTTGCGCCTTCAAAAAGATTTATGGGATTGTAATGGATGAATATTCCAGAAAGGAAACAGGCTATATGATAAAAAAAGCTGTCCGCTGTAACATTTTGCGGACATTTGTTTGTTATGCTATATGAAAAGCAAAGAATGAAAATTTCCTGCAGGGAACACAATTAGCGCTTACTGTTGCCATTATCTTGATTGGCTGCTTTTCTGTCATGAATTTACTAAATACTGTTGTAATTTGCATTATCGTAAGGTATAATGAATTTTCACTTATGCGTTCGGTTGGAATGTCCCAAAAACAGTTATCGGCAATGGTTCATAAGGAGGGGCTGATTGTAGTAGGTATTGGTCTTGGTTTGTCAGTGATAATTGGTGGGGGAATAGGATTTGCTCTTTGTTCTTTTTTAAAAAGCAATCTGATGAGCTATTTGAATTATAAATTTCCATTAGATATCAGCATCCTATATTGCGCGATTATTCTTTTGTGCACTATAGTGATTTCAACAGGGGCCTTAAAACAGCAAAGCAAACGTGCATTTTCAAAATGACCGGCAGATGAGTCAGGAAAGCTGGAAACGGCAAGGCGGTTCTCGTATCGAGGCTGCCGAGTAGGGAGGTTTCCAGTGTTGTTTTACAGTATATGAAGAATATATCTCACGGCAAATGGATTAATACGTTACTTTCTACAGCCGAAAAAATAAAAAGACAAGGAAAAATGGCAATGAGTAAATATAACGCTTTATGGGAACACGTGCAGAAAACAGGAAAGGAATCGTTTCAGATGACTTTTGAAGAAATTCAGAATGTCGCAGGGATACCGATTGACCACTCTTTCCTGAAATACAAAAAGGAATTGACGGATTACGGTTATCAGGTCGGGAAAATATCCATGAAAGAGCAGACGGTACTCTTTCATAAAGTTGACTGATAATTTTTATATTGCTAAGAACGTAGACTGGTGATGACATTGATATTATGGATAGAAAAGAACTACATGATTTTATAAAAGAGAAACAACCTAATATTTGCCAAATATCATGCTATAAAGATGGCAAAGAAGTTTATTCTGATGAATGGAATAATTATAAAAAACAGATACTTGCCATGTTATGTCCGCAACCAAAAGTATAGTAGCATTACTTGTAGGGATAGCGCTTGATAAAGGATATAAGTAAATCAAACGTACGGTCGGAGGATCAGTGTGGAACATCCCACAGCATCCGCGAGTCATCTCGCGGCAAATGAATGAATCTGCTGCCTTCCACAGCCGAATAAGAAAACGATAGCTATTTGTAAACAATGCTGTTCGGCAATATAGAATCGAAGGAGGAAGAATTATGGCAATGCAGATTTATGGAAACTACGATTATTCCCAAACCAATTATGCAGAGAAGGTGAAGGAAAAGCAGGTCGCCGAGAGGGCCGAAAAAGTAAAACAAGCAGACAATGCCACAGATGTAAAAGGAGCAGATAAGTTGTCCGAACCTCAGGATGAATACATCAGCAGTGAAAAATCGGGGAAAAAACCAAATGGGCTGTACCGGATAGGGCAGGATGAAAACGGTAACCGCAAAATCTTTTTTGAGGATCCGAATAAGTCTGGCCGTGCAGATGGGAAGAAAGAGCCAGAAGTAGATGAAGACCGTTCCAAGGAAGCCGCAGATGGCAAAGAGCCCAAGATAGCAGGAAATAATCAGGGAAAACCAGAGAAATGTGTCGGTAATAACGATAAGGTAGAGCAGGAAATCAGAAAACTAAAAGAGAAAAAGCAGCAATTAGAGCAGCAAATGCAGTCAGCTTCCGGGGATGAAAAGAAAATCCAGGAGTTGGAGAAAAAACTGAGGCAAGTAGAGCAGGAATTAAGCCAGAAAGACAATGATTCATACAGACGGCAGCATACTGTTTTCTCTTAAATAAAACGAATCGGATGGATCATGTCCGGGAATATTTAGCTGGAGGAATGATTATGCATACAAAGACAATGGAAGGCCTTGCGGGGGCAAGTCTAAATATGAAAATGCTGAATACGCCGTTCCGTGTTTATAAAGAAGCAGAGCGAAGAGGCGATACAGCAGCTATGGAAAGGGCAATGGGGTATGTCGGTGAGTTTGCTGATAAAGCAAAAGACTATCAGAAGAAAACGGAAAAAGGGATGAAAGAGGATGCAAATGAGGCAAGGGAGAAGGCGGAATTAGAGCAGGAAAATGCCATCCGCAAGCGCAAGGAGGAACGTGAAGAGCTGGAAAAGAAGATAGCGGAAAGCAGGAACGGGAATAAGGATACAGTCAGCATTAGTGAAAACGGAAAAGCGATATTGAGCGAGAAACCGGGCTTGAATCAGACTGGTACAGATAACAGCGTACCTGTCGAAGAGACGGCGGATGCCAATAAAATGGAACCTGTAATCTATACAAGAACCGGAGAAGCAGCCCAATCGGAATCCAGCGCAAATCTCTCTGTTTCTGTATAGAAGCAGTTGGTTACCTTCAAATGAAATAAATCGTATGATCCCCGGCAGCGAAGCTGTCGGGGATTGACGTTATATTGGTGTGATTTGAAAGGAAAAATATGGCGGGAAGCGAGGAAAAATATATCGCCGATGATGTGTTCCGCGGCAAAGCCTGAGACAGAACGGAAATTATCAGTATTTTATCTATGCTCTGCTTGTTGTTTTTGTTTTTTTGTTTTATAATCTTGCTGAGAGCGATACAGTTTGGCAGGAATTCGATAAGAAAAATACGAAAATAGGAGGCTGGGAGAGAGTGACAGTATGTTACCGGCCTAAGAACCATTTGGACTACAGGGAGGGAAATATATGGTTCACTCTAAAAATCTGGAAGAGACAAAGCTATGGATGAGCTATCAGGAAAAAACAGTATCTAGCCAGGAACGAAGCCGTTGGGTCAAAGAGGTGTATGAGGCGGCGGCAAAGTATCTGCTGGATGTTCGGCTGACCTTTCAAAATTACACGCTGCATGATGAAACACATATATTGAATGTGCTGGATGCGATGGGCGGATTGCTGGGAGACAAGATAGGGCAGTTGAGCGTTGGTGAAATGGAATTGTTGATTTTAGCTGCCTGTTTGCATGATATAGGCATGGTTTATACAGAGGAGGAAAAACAGGGTTGCTATCAGGATGAAACGTCATGCAAGAAATTTTTAAGGAAATACTGCCCGGAGTTATTGGGGCGTCCGGCGCAGGAGTGGACGGAAGATATCAGGAAGTGGTATCTTCGCACCTTACATCCATTTCGGCTTGCAGACGTCTTGCAGAATGAAGCATGGAAGGAATTATTTGACAGGCGGCCGCTGGATGCGGCGCCCAGGCGTTGTATGATAGCTGTCTGCCAGGCGCACGGAGAAAATCCCACAGATTTGTGCCATAACAGTGATTTAGAGTATCTGTCTGCGGATGAGGCGGATCCTCTGTTTTGTGCGCTTTTACTCCGCCTGGCAGATTTGTTGGATTTTGATGATACGCGCGCCCCCCGGGTATTATACAGCTATGTGGCCTGTAATGAGCAGAGCCGTGCGGAGTGGGACAAGCATCAGGCGTCGGCAGGTTTCCGCTATCCGGCGTCGCCATCTGCGAGTGACCTGCCTTATAAGGCGCGGTGCCTGAGTCCCGGAGTAGAGCATGCCGTCAGGGATTTTCTGGACTGGGTGGATGAAGAACTGGGCAACTGCATCAGACTGCAGAAACGATGCCATATGTTCTGGCAGCAGGAGTTTCCTTTTCCAAGAGCGGTGTCAAGAAAGGAAATCGAGTCAGAGGGGTATATGAGCGGTGATTTCCGTCTGACGATGGACCAGAAGTATGTCTTGGAACTTCTGACCGGGGAAAACTTATACGATAACCGGGACGTTTTTCTGAGAGAATTATTGCAAAATGCCATAGACGCCACCCTGCTGCGCGGAGAGATGGAGCCTGGTTTCATACCCGAGCAGGCGCGGATTGATTTATGGGAGTGGAATGATAAGGAAGGGAATATCTGGTTTCGCATTGACGACCAGGGAATCGGCATGACGTTAGGCATGTTGCAGCGCTATTTTCTGAAAGTGGGCAATTCCTATTACAATTCCCGGGAACTGGAACGGGATATGCGGGACCATGGGCAGATAAAGAAATATCAAGGGATAAGCCGTTTTGGAATTGGTTTCTTGTCGTGTTTTCTCTGTGGAGATTATGCCGAAGTTTCCACCCTCTATTTTGATGACGAAAAAAATGTCCGGGAAGAGGAAGTTTCAGCGTCTTATCAGACCTTACATTATGGCCTGCGTTTGCAGGTGACTGGGCTGAGCGGATATTATACCTTGAAGAATCAGGCCAAACACCATCAGACTGAGGGACGATTGCCGGCGCCGGACGGCCGCGGAGCGGCGGCAATAATCAATAAGGAGAGGGATGGCTACCGCGCCACGCCCGGCACTTCTATTGTGCTCAGGCTTGACCCGGGGAAATTAGGAGCTCTTGATCTGCGCGGTGCGGTAGAGAAATATTTATTTGGCTCCCGCGTGCCGGTATATTATAATGATAAACGGATTGGCTGGACGTATGAGGAGGTCATGCGGGCGGCGCATAAAGAACAAGGAGAGAAGCTTTATGAATTGACGCCTAAGATGAAGGCAGAATTTGATCGCAGCTTTCCGGCTGTCAGCGGACAGTATCCCAAACTGGCGGTATCTGTGATTCCCTTAGATACGGAGGAAGATCAGGTTCTGCCGGAGTTTTCCGGCGTTTTAGTGAAGTATGGTCTGCGTTTTGGACAGCAATTGCAGTGGAAGGTGAAGGACCAGACTTATGTAATGCGAGGAGGTTTTGATTTTCAAGAGAGTGGTAAAGAGATATGCTTAAGAGCGTGGAATAAGATTGAAGATGTTGTCGTTATTTATAAATGGGAACACTTACAGGAAGAATATGGTTCAGAAAAATTAGCCGCCTTAGAGGCTGAATTTGCAAAATATTCGCGATGTCCGAAAGCGGAAGACATGATGGAAGCATGGGAACCATTTTCGGGGCGGATGTATTTAGAGCAAGCGTGGAAAAGTTATCATGATAATCAGCAGGAGAGAGAGGTAGCGTTTTCAGTTGCCGAATTGGGATGTCCAGATATCGTGCAAGTTTGTTCAGGGCATCCACATGGAAATAATACATATGTATATCGAGGGATTTTAGCAGGTGATATGAAAGACCATCGTTATAAGCCTGGCAATGATTTTATAGTGTTTTTGGTGGAGGGTGCGTGGAGACCAGCGGTGGACGTCAGCCGTTCCAGAATATCTGAGTTACCCTTGTATGCGTTACTTGTTGTCAATGGGATTTTGTTTAAGTATCAGGTGGGGGATAATGCATGGTTTAATTTAAGGGAGGGTATAGTTTACTTAGGGGGGAGAAAAAAGCTTGCCCTGGAAGAATGGCGGGAACTGAAAGATTCACGGCTGGATAAATGGTTCCAGAAGAATCTGGACAATGTTTTCCTGGAAATGAAGCAGATGCTGCAAAGAGACGTCAAGGATGCAGAGACTGACAGACCCGCCTTATCGATAGGCTACTATGGTGTTTACGCGGTTGTCTATAAGTATTTTATGGTTTATCTTCAAGATAAATATCGAATGACCATCCAATATGAGGCTGGACAGATGCTTTCCTTTTATGGGAAGGAAGAGCATGAGAGGGAAGAGGCATATGATTTGTTCCCGCCCATGATGTTCTGCCGGGCTGCAAGCGACGAGAGCCGTCAATATGTTTGCAGTGCAAGAGCTACAATACGAAGAGGCATTACGGCTGACCATCCGTTCGTAATCTGGCTTTTGCATCATGCAGCGCAGCTAAAGCAGTATTACCAGAGACAATTCGAGCAGATTGTGGATTGCCTTTGTAATGCTCCGGCAAAAGACATCATAGAAGTATGCAATAGGATTCGTGGACAATTGCTTGATTTTCCAGAGCGTCATGGCATAGATATGGGTTCTTTTCCCAAGCTGGGCATGGATGATTTCTGGCCGTCGGGAGAAGAGTGATGGAGTGCAACGATGGCTGCAGCGGAGTAGCGTGCACCACACGCAGCAGGAGGTCAAATATGTTTAAATATATGACAGCACGGCAAGCCCAGAAAATATTGATAATTGAGGATGAAGCGGCAATACAGAAAATACTCTCTGAGCCGCTTACCTATGCAGGATATAAGATTACTACTGCTTCGGATGGATTGGAAGGTATCAATATATTTCATGAACAGGATTTTGACCTTATTCTATTGGATATCATGCTGCCTAAAATTGATGGATATACGGTATGTGAAATAATACGTCAGGAGTCGCAGATTCCAATTATTCTATTAACCGCACTTGATACAGAAGATGCCCAAATTAAAGGTTTTGATAAATTGGCGGATGATTACATCACAAAACCGTTCTCCATTAAGCTCGTCTTAAAGCGAGTGGAAGCTATTTTACGGCGTACCTCATCAGATACGGTGTCAGACAGTATCCGCTACAAAGAAATTACTTTGAGTGAAACAGAACGCAGAGTTACGCTTTCTGGAAATGAGATAGCGCTTACCCACTTGGAATTTGAGATATTACTGTTATTGCTTAAAAACAAGGGGCGTGTTTTTACAAGAGATGACCTTTTCAATCTCGTTTGGGGCTATGATTTTGTAGGAGATGAAAAAGGCGTGAACTTTCATATTATGAATTTACGCAGGAAACTGGGTGTCGATTATATCGAAACGGTCAGAGGGGTGGGATATAGAATTGCCAAAGACAATTAAAAACAGTTTAAGTGTAAAAGTGTTTTTATGGGTGTTTTCTGCCCTTACTATTTGCAGTATGCTGATTTATGGAATTGTATTGACAGTCCTGCCGGGGCAATATCAGGTTACATCGGATAAGCAACTGGACGCAAATACCGAAATCCTTGTTTCAAAGCTGCAAGGTATGCCTTATGAGGAAGCTGTTAAAGAAATTTATAATTTTTGTATTCAAAACAATACAGCGGCAATACTTGGTGACGATAACGGAGCATTGACCTTTGGTGAAATAAAATCAGAAGCTCTTACAGTTGCGACATCAAGTATTGCAACAACTGTTACTTTCTTGGACAGCGAAACGGAATACGCCCTCGTGGTATCTTCCCTATCCCAAACGGCAGATGTTATTTTAAGCCTTATGTTACGCTTCTTGCCGATTATTTTTGCAATTATTCTGTTCCTGTCATCATTAAGCGCCTTTATTTGCAGCAAGGTGATTGTCAGCCCTATCGCTAAAATCAGTCAGATTTCCAAACAAATGACATCGCTTGATACGACTTGGAAGTGTGATATTGAAAGTAACGATGAAATTGGCGTACTAGCTTCCAGTCTGAATACAATGGCAAGCCGATTGCACGAAACTATGCAAGATTTAACGAACGCTAATAATCAATTAACGGAGGATGTAGAAAAATTCAAAGCATTGGAAGAACAGCGAAAGAATTTTTTTGCAGCAGTATCCCATGAACTGAAAACCCCGCTTACTATCTTAAAAGGGCAAATTGAAAATATGATTTTGGGATACGGGGATTATCAGAATCACCAAAAATATCTGCCCGAAGCGCTAAAAGCCACGGAAGATATAGAACATCTTGTGAAAGAGATTATCGCTATATCCAAAATGGAAAGTATGGACTTAGAGGAGACCTTGCAGAAGGTTTCGCTAAAACAAACGATGAATGATACGATACAGGCTATTTTACCGCTTGCACAGGATAAGGATATTCAGATACACCAAAATATCAATACCGATATGGTTTTGTTTGTCAATCTGGGTCTTTGGAATAAAGCCCTATCCAATATTATCGGGAATGCTGTCCGGCATTCTCCCTGCGGCGAAGATGTTTTTATCACTTTACAATCTTTTGAAAACGGAAATGCCAT
>CAJUTD010000069.1:11896-16729 GCA_910589635.1 uncultured Lachnospiraceae bacterium
CATTATCGAAAATACTGGAGCGTCCATTCCAGAAGCTGACCTTCCTCATATGTTCACACCATTTTATCGGGCAGACAAATCAAGGAACAAAGTAACTGGCGGAAGCGGTCTGGGGCTATACATTGTCAAAACAATACTTGACTTACATGGCATGACCTACCTCATAAAGAACACGCAGCAAGGCGTAGCCTTTTTCCTTTATCTGAATTGAGAGTAGCTTTATCCTATAAAAAGCTGTCAGCAACGCGCTGGCAGCTTTTTATCGTTGCAATTAAATCAAAACCTTACGAAAATCAAATCAAAAACTAATCAAAGCTCTGTATGATAGATTACAGAAAGGAGCTGAATAACTTAGATGAAATTTACACAAAGGGCTATGCTTTACATATCACGCAAACAAGGAAAAACGGTAAGCCTGTTTTTGGTGGTTTTCGTAGTTGCAGTTTTTTTGATTTCGTGTTTTGGTGTTTTGAATGCATCAGAGAGGCTGTCAAGGGACATTCGCACTTCTCTTGGAGCAGCTTTCTATATAAGAGCAAACACCGAGGTGTCTATGAATGAAAACGGTGAAGCACAGGTAAAGGAAAACAATGTTCATATTTCGTGGAAGGAAATAGATGAGATTATGCAGGCTGGCGAAATCAAATACTATAATCCCATCAATTACGGTTTTGCCAAAAGTGATGCCATCCAGTTTATTCAAGGCGATAAACACACAGCCGAAAACAATATGGGAAAAGTGACGGCGCTTCGCTTTTCCGCACTTGCCTCTCATTTTGCAGATGAAACAGCCGTTTTGGTAGAAGGAAAACATATCACTGAATCGGATAGTGGAAAAATTCTTATTAGTGAGCAGTTGGCAAGAGCCAATCAGCTATCGGTTGGCGACACGCTGACACTGACCCATGCCAGCTTAAGTGAAGCTGACGGAGCATACATTGATGAGATACCCGTCAAAACCGCTTATACCCGAGTAGAGGTATCAGGAATTTATAAATTGAATATCGAGGATATATCTATAAAGCCAACTGCGGGCGTCGCAAATAACGAGATATATGCGAGCCTTGATGTCTTGAACGAGCTGCACGAGAGTGAAACAGGTATTTACACGGGTGAAGTTGACTTTTATATTACTGACCCTGCCAAACTTGAAAACATTACTCGGAATGTGAGAGATTTGCAATCTATTGACTGGACAACACATTTTATTCGTACCAATGATTTTCAGTATTCCAAGATAGCAGACCAGTTATCTTCTCTTGGAAATTTAGTAAAAATATTGCTTGTCCTTGTGTCGGTTGTCAGTACGGCGTTTTTAACCTTGCTATTAACCATGCGTATGCGGAGCAGAATGCAGGAAGCAGGTATTTTGCTTGCAGTAGGAGTTTCAAAAGGGCAGATTATGGCAGGATTTTTGTTGGAAGTATTGTCAGTTGCGATAATGGCGCTGATATTGTCCCATATTGCTTCTTTGTGTGTTACAGGTTTTTTAGGACATAGCTTGTTTGGCGAGCTGCAACCTAATCTGATAAACGAAGAAACGATAACAACAGGAATGCAAAACGGCCTTCAAATTGAAAACTATCTGAAGCTGAGCGCCGTAGAAACATTGCTCATTTATTTTTGCCAGTTAGTCGTAATTGCAGCTTCGACTTTGGTATCGTCCATTGTGATTATGCGGCTGAAACCAAAAGAAATTTTATCAAAAATGAGTTAGGAGGATTTTAGAATGAGCTTTATAAAAAGAGCAGGCCTGTACTGTTTCAGACAACGGTTTAAGACGGTACTATTATTTCTGGTGTTGACGATTATAGCGACTTTCATGCTTACGGGTATTGCTGTTCGTGATGCGGCGAAAGGAGCGACGGCGGATGTTCAGACTGCTATTGGTGGAAAAATAGAGCTTTCCCTTGACGCGGACGGACATATGGGAAGTGGTCAGCAAAACCAATGGGGAACCGTTTATGGTTATAATGGGGATTTGATTACGCAGGAGATTGTAGACGCCATTAGAAAGGTTGACGGTGTTGTGGACTACAATTCTGAGGACACGGAGAGCTATTTTGGAGCAGGTGTTAATTTCAAATATCTGCCCGCAGCTTTTGGATTAAGTTATACGGAGTATGGCGAGTGTTCCGCTTACACAGCAACCTTGTCATCTGAAAAATGCTCCAAATTCCAAAGCGGTAAGTACAAGTTGGTGGATGGCAGGCATATTAAGCCAGACGATAAATACGCTTGTTTGATTTCAAAGGAACTTGCCGACTATAACAAGTTGTCCGTTGGTGATCAGATTAAGATGTATTCTCTGGATATGGACGCAATATCAGAATTTGAAATTGTGGGTATTTTTGACGGCACAGAGGGCACATCGGGGAATGCTTTAACCGTAGATGAAATTCCCGCAAACTGCGGTTATATAGACTATGCAACCATGTTTGAGTTATGGGGAGATGATTTGAACGGTTATCAACAGTTGACTATCTATGTAAAAGACCCTGTCAGCATTCAAAATGTCTATGACAAGATTTCTGGTTTGCCAGAACTAAAAGGAAAAACCTTGAAGCTTGGCATTGATACAGAGGAGTACGATGTTGTTTCTACGCCGTTAGAATCCCTGCAACAACTGGTTAATACCAGTATTATCATTATTTCAGTTGTCAGTGTTATTATTCTGACACTGCTTTTGACGATCTGGATTCGAGGACGCAAAAAGGAAATAGGAATTTTGCTTTCGATTGGCAAGAGCAAAATAAATATCATTCTGCAAATCTTTTCGGAAACTTTTGTGGTCGCTATTCTCTCGTTTACGGCATCCATACCGCTTAGCTTTTCGGTAGCAAAAAAAGCAGGAGCGTTTTTAGCATCCAGAGTTACCGCAGAAGCAGCAAATCTGAATGTACAGATTGGCGTAGCCTATCTGCTCCCACTATATTTTTTGGGTATTTTACTGATTGCGGCAGCAGTTGTTGGTTCATCGTGGACTATTGTCCGCTCAAAGCCGAAAGATATACTTACGAAAATGAGATAGGAGGACATGAAAATGAGTATTATTAAAATCTGCAATTTGAAATATGCCTATGATGGTAATAGAACTGTTCTTGAAGATATATCTACCGATTTTGAGTTGGGGAAAATTTATGCAATCCTCGGTCCGAGTGGGTGCGGAAAAACGACCTTACTCTCCCTGCTTGGAGGGTTGGATAGCCCATCTGACGGGCAGGTGCTGTTTCAGGGAGAAGATATTGAGAAAAAAGGACTTGCGTATCATCGCAAAAACAATGTGGCTTTCATTTTTCAAAGCTATAACCTGATTGACTATATGACACCTGCTGAAAATGTGGGTTTGACTTCTAAATTGCCGCCGCTTCCTATCTTAGAGCGCTTAGGGCTTACAAAGGAGGAAGCGAAGCGAAATGTTTTGAAGCTCTCTGGAGGACAGCAGCAGCGGGTAGCTATTGCCCGTGCGTTAGCTTCTGACGCAAGCGTTATCCTTGCAGACGAGCCGACAGGAAATCTTGACGAAGATACCGCGGTTGAAATCACAAACATTCTGAAAGAATGTGCCCATCAGATGAATAAGTGCGTGATAATCGTAACACACTCAAATGACCTTGCAAACCAGGCGGATGTGGTGTTTCGTTTAAAAAAGGGCGGGTTGCAGAAATTATAAAGTTTGCTTATTCATATAGAATATTTGGAGGATGGACGGATAACTTGTTAAATAAATTTCGTCAATATATGAGAAAGCTGGACAAGTCTGCTTCTGGCGTTGTATGCCGTGCCCCGTCTTAAAATCTGGATTAGTTTTTTCTCTGTTAAATTTAGAATGCTTGTTTTAGGGCTATCTCTGGAATACGTTTTCAGGATAGCCTATGAACTGTGATTTTAACTCACACATTCACTGGCTCTTCGTCTAATATGTCTGGTCCTTTAATAATATCTACTCTCAGCGATTTTACATTGAAGTGTTATAATAAAGTTGTAGCAGAGTGGTTATTAGGATATAATTACTCCTAGAGTAATATAGATGGTAAAGGAGCCTTTATGGAATATACATGGAATGACATCGAACAGCACGTCGCCGCCTGTACGTATTGTTCGCTGAGCAAGACCAGACAACGTCCCGTCATGGGGCGTGGAAATTACCCGGCGGATATTATGTTGATTGCCGAAGCGCCCGGAGGACGGGAGGACCAACAGGGGATTCCATTTGTCGGGCGTTCTGGAGAAATCTTGGACAGGCTTTTGCAATCCTGCGGAACCCTTCCAAATATGAGGTTGTGAAAGAGGACTTTGATGAAATCGTGAAAAAACGAAACGAATTTCTCTCTCAGAAAACCATATACAATGTTGAAAGTAAAGATATAGTATAGAGCTGGCCGCAGAGGTTACGAAAATTGGCGAGCGTTACGGCAATGTGCTAAGAATTTGTGTCATTGCCGTACTCGCCCACAGCATTAAGCAATTCGCTGAATAATAATGGATGCATGGTTGACTGCCTGGTTGTCAACGCCTGTTCCCGCCAGATAATCCTCCGTGGCAGATTTATTGCGCAGTGTGACGGTTGAACCGGCTGCAATCGAAGTGATGAACATACCAGTCAATTCCATACGCTCGGTATTCCAAAGGCCGTCAGCGTATGCCCCGAAAAATGATAATGGATTTTCCAGGCCATTGATTGCGACTGCATAAGCAATGTTTAACGATTCGGCGGCAGGACGGATCAGTACGGAATAGTCTATTCGATATACGCCTTCTGTGTTTACCGTTATCGCCGTTGTATTTGGTGTAAATGAGAAATCACCGGACTGAAACGCCAATAAAAATTTA
>CAJUTD010000070.1:0-15055 GCA_910589635.1 uncultured Lachnospiraceae bacterium
GCTTCGCTATGGAAACCTTTTGAACGGATGAAACCTTTATAGATTGCTTCGTGCGGCAGCCTCTTTTGGCATTTGATTCTACAAAGTTGATTTCCGTGTTCAATTTGTGTGTTTACTGTTCACCTCTCACCCGAAAGCTCCTCAGCTCTTCTTGCCCTGTATTCCTCATAAATGCTGTTAAATTCTGCACATACAAGCAAGATATAAATCCCGAAATACAACCACAACATCACCAATATGATGGTCGTTAAGCTGCCGTACATAGAAAATCCATTGAAATAATCTACATAAATTGATATTCCAAAAGACAGAAGCGCCCATCCCACAGCCGCCATGACGCTGCCCGGAATCTGGCTCTTAAATGACGCTTTGCGGTTCGGCAGCATCTTAAAAAGTACAGCGAAAAACAAAATTAAAATGCTTAGAAGTATTAGGTAGCGCATACTTAATATGGCCTGTGTAATATTCGCCACAATTGGAAGATATTTTACAATCAAGTATTGCAGACTGTTACCGAAAACCATCAGCGTCAGGGAGGCTACAATGGCAATTACCAATATCAAAGTATATAGGCTTGCCCGAAAACGCAGGAAAATCCAATTCCTCGTCTCTTCAATGTCATATACGCTGTTCAGCCCTCCCATCAAATACTGGATACCCTTGGCAGCAGACCATACCGCCACCACAGCTGCAACAGACACCAGCCCCACGGAGTTATTATACATTTCATGAATAATCCCAATCAAAAATGGCGAAATATATGTGGGCATGACACGATGAACCAAATTAAGAATCATTCCCTCCTTCACTGGGGTATACTGCACCAGCGAAATAAATAATATTATAAACGGTATCAGGGACAGCACAATGAAAAATGCTGACTGCGCTGCAAATGCGCTGATATTATCTTTCCTGCATTTTTCTATGAAAGCACGCAGCCCTGCGATTATTCTCCAAACCATCATTTTTCCTCGTTATATATATTTTCAATATCTATATCATTATAAAATGTCGTCAATATTTCCACATAGTTCATCCCCGCTTTGGCCATGCCGTTGGCTCCATTCTGGCTCATGCCAATCCCATGCCCATAACCGCCCCCATATACTACAAATCCTTCTTCGGTCGGCGTTACGCTGCAATAGGCGCTGGGCAACAAATCCATATCAACCGGCTGCCCGTCTTTGCCTGTCACCTTTGTTGCAGCAGCTCCAAGTACCGTACGCACATTATATTCTGAAAAGAGCGTAACACTTCCCTTTTCATAAACAATACTGAGCTGCTTTACGGCTCCGCCGGTACACCGCTCTTCAACTGTAATCTTCTCCGGCGCACCAAATGATGCTAAATCTGCCGCTGTACCGTCTGACCCATTTGCTTTCTTTATCTGAACATTCTTAGCATTAGCCTCAAACCGCGCTGCGATCGCTTGATTGACTGCATTCGCCTTTTCCTTAAAGGACAAGTTCGCGGTCCAGCGAAAATAAGTGCTGTCACTGTCATAAGCAGCAATTTCCTGATCTTTAATAAACTCTGCAAATTTATCTTCATCAGAGATATCCGGCTCGCTGCCATCTGCAAGCAGTGATATCCCGCGCAAATAGCCCTGAGACTCCTTTGGCTCTTCATTCCAGGCAGCCATATCCCCGGAATAACCGCAGGAGGTGGAGAAATAGTAAGCCTCCGCAATTTCCCCCTGATATTTGATGACCTCGCCTACCGTGTCATCCACCGCAAGGTTGGTTTTTTCATCCTCCGCCTGTTTATTGTACACCTGATAACTTGTACTGTCATCCACATGGGCGCCAAGCGCGGCATAATCTCCCCGCATAAGATGGATGCAGGCATAACTTCTGGCACAAACAGCCTGGGTACAGAGCGCATCCCTTTCATAAGTTGCAGGCATCTCACTCGGCACGACACCGTATAGGTATTGCTCTAACGGCAGCTCATTTACAACGCCATAGCCTTCCGTATACTTGCGAATCTCAATCGTGCCCCGATATCCCAGAGACGTCTGACCCCCATTTTCATCTGCAAAATAAATTCTTCCATCTTTGTCTTTTAATTCTATCTTCACATAATCTACATTCTCTTTCAGCAGATCCGCTGCCTTTATCGGCTGTCCCGGCTCTATGGCCTGTTCTTGGTCCCCCACAAATACCGTACCCTTTGTGTCAGTTGTCAGGATGGGGTTATCGTGATGAGTTCCATTCTCCGCATTTAAAAGTAATACACGAATATTCTCTATCGTAGCAGGCTCCTGTAGAATCACTCCGCACACCTGCTTTTTCGCAACCACAAAATCCGCTTTAAGATTACCAATCACAAGCTTAGACTCATCCAGCTCCTCCACAGTCCCATAAGTCTTATATACTTTTAGCTTACCACTGTATTCTAGGATTCCGTAGCCGGAAATCTCAATCTGCTGCTCATCAAAACTCAAAACCGTACCGGTAATCTTATCTTCTTTTTTATAAATACCTGTCACCTTGCCGCCTTCCCATTGGATATCACAGATCGTATCTGTAATTTTCTCATCGAGCCCAGCAATGTCCAGGGAAATTTTCTGATTCTCATAAAGGATTTCTGCCTCCCCCGACTGCGCGTGATGCACAAACGCATTCTCTAAGGTCAGCTTTTCCTCACTCTCATCTATTACACCTATGATCCTGTCATCCACTACATAAACCTGATACATATCATAATGATGGAAATAATTTACCCCATCCGCTACCTGATAATACCCTTTCTGGGTCAGACACTGCTGCGGGACATGCCCTCCTCCATCCTCATCCAGAAATACCAGTCCGACAACGGAAACTTTCTCTGCCGTGTCCAAAAGGCCTAAAATCTGTCCATATATTTGATTCCAACTTTTGCGTGGTACCGCCTTCCAGAAAAAACCATCCTCATATGTAACATATTCCAGAACTGAAAGCTGTTCTAAGACCTGCTTCAGCTTCCCGTATGTAAGTTTGCCATCCAAGCTCTTCTCATGGAGAAACTCTTTCAACTTCCCTTCCCATTCTTTCTCCCCATAATAAGTAAAGCTCAACTGAGAAGGCAGCTCTGCAAGCGCTACATATTCGCTGCTAAATTCTGTAATTACCTGCTTACTGCCGATGATGCGGATAAACCAAGCTGCCAAAACCATCAATATAAGAAGAAGCAGACACGCAATATACTTTTTGAAACGCCCTTGCCGGCCTGGTGGAGCTACCCGGAAGGCATCACCCTTTTTATTTTGAAAAAAAATTCTTCCCATACAAATATATTCCATCCTTTACCGTCAGCCAGCGTCCCAGTCTGGAAACAGCAGATTTTCAGAGTCATTTTATAGGGAGTCCGAAAATCCCCTACAAAAAGATAAGGCAGAAAGGCTGCCTTTCTCCAAAGCAGCCTTTCCTCTTTTGTAATTTATCTTTGGTTCTTTAATATTCTTTGGTACTCTTCCTATCTTTCGTGCCTCACAAATCTTTGGTAACTCATGCGCGGGCCATCTTTTGTAATAATCTTTTGTGCTTTCAAAATTTATTCTGAAAAGTACCCCAAAATGCCGTTTCCTGCGATTTTGACTCCTAGCTAAGCTAGGTGGGTAACCGCAACTTCTCTTCTGCCTTCCGCTGCGTAATGACGGCCTGGCATCCAATCAGCAATATAGGAATCCCATGAAAGTAAATGTAGGTTCAAAATAGCAGGGTATCGAACATCCCAGGAATACTTTCTTAACACATTTTGATTATACTCTATTATGTCCCGAACCGCAACTAAAAATTAATGTTAAATTCATGTTTAAGTCACATAAATTTCCAAACACCCATTACCGCCGGCTGTGCCTTACCTACATTTCTCTGTCCATCATCCGGCGTTGCCTTTCCATCGTCCGGTGAAACAGGCTTCGGCGTAACTGTAACGGTCATCGTCTTTTTCGTGACTGCTTTGGCCTTATTCGGATTAGCCACAGAATACTCTATGGTGTAAACTCCCGCCTTGTCAAAGCGATAGTTCTGGCTGCTCTGGGACGTGAGGCTGACAAAACTTTTGGCGCCTGGCGCCTTTACCTTAATGGCTATCTTAGAGGTTAAACTCTTGCCCGAAAGCATCTTCGCAGTCACACCGGTTTTCAGATTCAATACCGCATCACACTGTAAGGTCATTGTGCTCTTTACTCCCAAAAGCTTCGGCGCCTTAGTATCTTTGACAACAATAAGTTTCGTCTTCTTTGCCACTGCTTTCTTATTATAAGGATTCGTTACGGAATAATTTACACGGTATGTTCCTAATTTCGTAAACTTATACTTCTTAGATTTACTATACGAAAGCTTCACGTATTTTTTAGAGCCTGGAGCCTTAACTTTAACCTCAATCTTAGAAGTCATATTCTTACCCGACACCAGTTTAGCCTTTACCTTATATCTGAGGTTCCTGCTGTCATTGTATTCTACAGTCTTTTTATCAGAAATTCCTGTCAGCTTCGGCTTCTTGGTATCTTTGACGATGACTTTCATGGTAACCTTCGTTACCAGCTTATTGTTAGGATTCGTCACATAATAGTTAAATTTATAAGTTCCAAGCTTCTTGAGCCTGATATTTCTCTGTTTATACAGTCTTTCCTTTTTGCTGTTCGGATATATAACCTTAATCTTAATTTTTTTTGTCAAATCTTTCTTATCAACTGTATAAGCCTTTACATTCGCTTTGGGCTTCAATAATGAGTTATACTCTTTTTTCACAGTTTTCTTGACACCCTTAATAATGGCTTTTTGCGTGTCAACGACATTGTAAGTTACAGAATTGCTGGCGCTTCTCCCGAGTGCATCCGTCACGTTGTATGTTACCGAATAGCTGCCTACTTTTTTCGTGTTTACATTGCCGCTGTAAGTCATCCTTCCGGAGATATCGTTCCCCAGAGAATCATATGCTGCAATGCCAGCAAAAGGATTAAATTCTGCCCCGTATTGAAGAGTAGTCTGAGCTCCTGCCACGCTGATGCCCGGTCTGAGTCCGCTGTAAGGGTTACCAGCCATCGGATCTGTAGGATCCCAACCGCGGCTGCCATATTTGGCGGGTATCTTTATTGCCTCCGGTTTGCCCAGCGGATCATTCGCTGAGGAACCCCAAAATACCGTCACCGACGTTCCCAGAGGACAATTTTCATAAATCCACTTCGCGTCTGCCACTGTCAGGCGCACACAACCATGGCTGGCCGTTGTTCCCAGCTTATTATACTGCACATAAGATTGGGAAGCATAATCCCCATTCGCATAATACCATACAGAATGGAACAGCACTCCGCCTACGATACGTGTACAGTACTGTCCGTAAGAAGGACCATCCAGCACATGCCAACGCAGTTTCTGACTGGTATTGAATGTACCGATTGGCGTTGCGCTTCCGGTTGAGCACACAAAAGCTCTATCCGGCGTTCCGTTACTGCGGTATACCGTTACTACATTTGTTGCCTTATTGATCCTTATGTAATAATTCCCTGCCGCCTGTGCCTTTTGCCCACTCAGGATTGAGGCTGACAGCAACATAAAACACAATACAGATATCATTATAATCTTTTTTCTTATCTTCTTCATATCTTATCCTCAACTCTATCCTTTTCTTTATAAACCTCGCACAATTTGCATACAACTTCTTTACATTTGCTTAAATACACATTCTCCCACAAAACACATATATTCTGTGGGAGACGTCACATTTTAACATTATAATATAGTAACTTGACCGTTTGATAATTGTTGTTATGTTTCGCTTTTCTCACCATGTTTAAACACCCTCCTTATGTTCAATTGCTCTTACATAGCATAGCCTGTTGGTATTTTTTTGTCAATGTTTTTTTATGGAACCTGCCATGCCAAAGATCAGAAAACATCACTCGGCTTTAGGTTATCTGTTGAAAAAGCGCCCGGAAGGAGCCTGTCTAACGTCACAATCCGGTAATCTTCTTCATTGTTCGCCAAAATAACCTCAAACGTCTCCATATCACAAAATTCCGCCAATACCTGCCTGCACACCCCGCAGGGAGGAAGATAATCATCATTATCGCCGTTGACGGCAATTGCTGCAAATTCACGCTCTCCCTCAGATATCGCCTTATACACTGCGGTGCGCTCCGCACAATTAGTTGCTGAATAACTCACATTCTCAACATTGCAGCCAGTAAATATCTTACCGCTCTTCGTGAGCAGCGCAGCCCCTACCCGAAAATGGGAATATGGCGCATATGCCGATTGTTTCACTTCCACCGCCCGGGCAATCAGTCCCTGATAATCCATGGCAACGCCTCCTTTCCAGCGGTACTACTTAGTATAAAACTTATGTAATATAGATTATTCGAGAACCGGACATAAAAACACCTGGCCCCCTTACTCGTATTGTACTATTCTAAGCCATTTTCTTCTATAATTCTATGGCAAAACTGTATGGAAATCTTAAATATTCTATTAATATTACCAAAAACGGCGTTTGGCCCGGTTTATCGTTATACTAAACCAAATAACCACTGTCAGAAACAATACAACCAACGCCTTCATCACGTAAGGAAGTGGGTAGATATTGTAATCGTTGATAAAACTGACTACGCCAAAAACAATTGCCACCGCGCCCAGCACAATCGTCCTCCCATAGATATAATTGATATATCCATGCACGTCACGGATAGGGTCCGTGCTTCCTCCTGTAAAGAAATTACTCAGCTCCTGTGTCCGCTTCATCTTAATGGAAGAATAAACGGTATACAGGCCATAAAGCAAAATAACTACATCAAATATTATAAGCATGACATTTTTCCTTTCCTTATTCATATTTTTCTGGTATAATTTATTATAACCGTTATTGAAAAAGATTTCAATTGAGATTTCTACAAGAAATGATTGAAACTTTTGGCTATTTAGTGTACTATTATAATAATAGTATTTATAAATCTGTAATTCACAAGGAGCGATTTGAATGGAAAATGTAAAAATACTCATTTGCGATGATTCAATACTTGCGCGCAAACAGTTAAAGGATATTATAGTTGAACATGGCTATCAAGATTTCCTGGAAGCATCCAATGGCCAGGAAGCTATTGACTTGTATAAAGAACAAAAACCGGAGCTGGTTTTTGTGGACATTGTAATGCCTGTCAAAGACGGCGTACAGGCCATCCATGAAATCCGTGAGTTTGACCCGGAAGCAAATATCATAGTAGTCTCCTCCGTCGGTACTCAGACACAACTTAGAAACGCTATTATGGAAGGAGCCCGTGACTTCGTTCAGAAACCTTATACAAATTCTGGCATCGCTGATATTTTAAAAGCGCGCTTTGGAGGGAGATAAACGTTATGCATACGCAGTTTTTCGGCAATTTTTTACTTAACAAAGGAGTTATTACTCCTGAACAGTTGGTAGATGCACTGAAAATTCAGGCAAGTACACACAAAAAACTTGGTACGCTTGCCATTCATTCCGGCTTCATGTCCGCAAGCGAAGTGGAGGATGTTTACATTACCCAGACCCACTATGACAAATTATTCGGTGAGCTCGCAGTCAACCTCGGCTATCTGACGGAAGGCCAGGTAGATAATCTCTTGACCACCCAACTTCCTGACTATATGCTTTTAGGACAGATTTTGGTTGACAAAAACATTCTGACACATGTGGAACTTGAGAATTTAATTACAGAATATAAATCTGTCTATGAGATTTACGATCTGGAGTTGATTGCGGAACAACAAGAAATGGTAAATAAACTCCTCTCAGACTTTTATCTTCCGGAGGATCTACCCCATTCCGAGCACATTCTTTCTTATCTTACGCTCCTATTTAATAATTTGGTGCGCTTTATCGGGGAGGATTTCACTACTCTCAATGTCATGAATCTCTCGGAAGTTCCTACTAATTTTTGTATCTCTCAGGAAGTTGAGGGTTCCTTCTCTTTTCTGTCCGCCTTAGACATGGAACAGGAGACCGCAATCACATTTGCCAGCAGGTATGTCAATGATGAGTTTCAGGAGTTCGATGAGTATGTACGCGCCTCCATTGAAGATTTTCTTAACTTACATAATGGACTATATACCGTAAATATGTCTAACGATTTTTCTATGGAGCTGCAGCTGCTACCTCCGGCTCCTCATGAAAATATACTGTTGGAAACTGGATTTTCTTTCTACTTACTGCCTATAATGTATTCTTTTGGAACAATTAATTTTCTGCTTTCCATTAAGAAAATGGAAGAATAGTCCTATCGTTTAAAAAAGAACTAAAAGACAACGTAATGTTTGCTCTGTCATTCATTGCGCTGTCTTTTTTCTTCTATGAAGAAGACCTTGTCACGCTAAAGCGTGAAAGTGTCTTCGAATAATAAAGCGTCTCTCTATAGTAGAAAAGTAATGCCTTTCTGTATTCGACAAATGAAACAGAAAGGCACCACAAATCATTTTTATTTTCTACACTGCTAAAAACTTCTTTACAACAGACTCCATCTCCCCTACTTCACATACCGTCTTATGTAACACCGGCGCTGTACGAATGTCCTCAATTGCCTGCGGAACCTTCACTTTAGACAGAGCTTCTAACTCATCAACTAACTCAAAATCCGGCCTGCTGTCATATTTCCCATCAATCGCCGTCATGACGCTTCTGGTAAATTTGTAAGGACTGGCCGTGGAAGCAATGACCGTCTTTGCCGTATCGCCTGACTCTTTCCGGTACTTCTTATAGACAACTGCCGCCACTGCTGTGTGTGTGTCGATCACATATCCTGTCTCTTCATATATTTCCCTGATTACAGCGGCTGTCTCTGCCTCACTGGCATAATTGCCATAGAAAGACGTAAGCTGTGCCTGCATCTCCTCTGTTATCGTGTACTTTCCTTGCTCTTGCAGAGATTTCATAAGCTCCCGGTTTTTATCATCATTATCCCCTGCAATGCGGTAAATCAACCGCTCCAAGTTGCTGGAAATCAATATGTCCATAGACGGGGAGGAGGTCAGTATAAATTCTCTGTTTTTATCATAAGTACCTGTAGTGAAGAAATCATACAACACCTTGTTCTCATTGGATGCGCAGATTAATTTCCCAATCGGTAATCCCATATTCTTAGCATAAAACGCAGCAAGAATATTGCCAAAGTTACCAGTGGGCACTACCACATTCATCTTCTCTCCGTTTTCGATTTCTCCTGCCTTAACCATCTTGGCATACGCATAAACATAATACACTATCTGGGGGACTAAACGTCCGATATTGATAGAGTTTGCAGAGGAAAATTGGTAACCTTTCCCTGCCAGCTCCTCTGCCAGCGCCGAATCTGAAAACATCTTCTTTACCCCTGTCTGCGCCTCGTCAAAATTGCCGTTAATACCCACGACAAACGTATTATCTCCCTTCTGCGTCACCATCTGTTTCTGCTGGATAGGACTTACGCCGTCCTTCGGATAAAAAACAATTATTTTCGTCCCTTCTACGCCTGCAAAGCCCGCCAAAGCTGCTTTCCCCGTATCGCCTGAGGTTGCCGTCAGAATCACAATATCATTAGTGACATGGTTCTTCCTTGCCGCCGTTATTAAGAGATGCGGCAATATAGAAAGCGCCATATCCTTAAATGCTATGGTAGCCCCATGAAAGAGCTCAAGGTAAGAGACATCCTGCGCCTTTACCAGGGGAGCAATCTCACCTGTGTCAAACTTCTCATCATATGCATTTTCAATGCATATTTTGAGCTCTTCCTCCGTATAATCAGTAAGGAACAATTTCATTACCTCATACGCTGTTTCCTGGTATGTCATGTCTGCAAACTTTTCCACCGCAACATCTAATGCCGGAATCTGTTCCGGTACAAACAAACCGCCGTTTTCTGCCAACCCTTTCAATACCGCCTGGGAGGCCGTAACCTTTTCCTCTGAATTTCTCGTACTAACATATAACATCATTCATTCCATCCTTTGCTTCTGTCATTTTTCTAAAAAATGAGGCATCCCTGATTCGGGACACCCCTCATTATAGAAGTTTTTTTTTGCCCTGTCAACAGGGCTTCTACGCAAGCGCATAAAACAACTACTACGGCAACGTATAAAACTCATGTCCACCATGCGCAAACAGCCACTTTAGGTTCCGGTCAAACCACGCCATATCATTGGGATTTGCTTTACTGCGCGCGGAGAAGAACAATGCACCTTGAGATATATCCTCCCCATACAATGCCTGCTCTACCGCGGTAATCGTATCTGATGTTACTGTAACCGAATAGTACCGTCCATCGACTGTAGGGGAGAACTGCGGCCTGCCTCCGTTACGCTCAAAGACAACATCGTAAACCGAAGATGCAAAATTTCCAGAAAGCACACGATTTAGAACTACCTCTGCCACGAGAATTTTCCCCTGCGTGTCCTCTCCTCCCGCTTCTGCCTGCACAATCCTACACAATGCATTATAATCTTCCTCTGCTATTGTAATATCTCCATAAGGATTGATTGGCGCTTTGGGCATTTCACTGTGCGCCGCTGGCGCAATCTGGGCACAAACCGCCTCCACCTCTCGTTTAGAAATTTCCGCTTTTACTCCTTCTTTGACATGGCTTGGAGTTATTTCCAAAAAATCCCTACATGTCAGCCCCAGGCCGCCCTCCAATATATGTGCTGCCCGGGGTTCTTCCCTTTTCAGCTTTTCTTCTATATCCATTAAAGCCGCCGGCTTCGATTCCACCGTATCCTTCCCTCTGCCATAGGCATTCTGCCCATTTAGAAACACCAGTGTAAACACTGTAAATCCAGAAGCAAGAACAGCACAAGCTCTATATAACCTCTTTGCTATGCCCTTCATGCAAGAATACGCATTTTTAAACAGTTTTTGAATTATCAACATAATTGTTTTCCTTTCCTGTTTTTTATGATATACTTATTTCGTAGATTTCATACAAAAAATACATGAAAACATCACAGGGAGGGGCTTATGCTGCCAGGCGCATATCTTGCTTTCAAAAAAAACAAAACAGCCTATTACCGTTCCGGCATTACCTTTCAGAACAAACACATTTCCCTTGGCAGTTTCGCATCAGAGCAGGATGCTCATCAAGCCTACATAGAAGCCTCGCATTTACTCTCCGATTTCTCCACAACCATTGACAACATTTTCTTACTACCGACTATTCTAAGTTTTGGCAAGGCGATTTCTTTGCTGAATTTTAGGGATAACCATATATATTTTAAAAATCCTATTTATTTGAGGAATAATTATTTTGTCTATTATCTTTCCCCATCTGAGGAATTAAAATTTGATATTGACGATCTTTTTTATTATTCCAGCCATAAAATCATGCGCCGCCAGGGACATCTCTTCGTCAACGACTACGGTATGCAGATTAATATTCTTTCCCGCTATGGCATCAAGAATTATGCCGTTCCCGGGCGCGATTACTACTTTGCCAACGAAGATCCCTGGGATTTACGCTATTCTAATATTATTATAGTCAACCGCTATTACGGCGTGACAAAAATAACCTCGCACGGCGCCAGCAGTTATAAAGTTCAAATTCATATCAATGGAAATTATACAGTAGGAACCTACCTGTCAGAAGAAGAAGCGGCAATTGCTTACAATAAAGCCGTAGATTTGGCAAAAAAATCCGGCATCACTAAAAATTACCAGACTAATTATCTCGAAAATTATTCACCCCGGGAATATGCAGACACTTACAGCCATATCAAGATTTCCCCAAAATACCTCTGTTATTTAAAGGGGCTTTCGGCGAAATAACCTTGCCAAAGCCCCATATTGTCTACTGTTTCTTATTAATATAGTTGATTAACCCTTCCGATTTGATAATCTTTTGCATAAATTCCGGGAATGCCTGTCCCTGGAATGTCAGACCTTTTGTCTTATTCGTGATAATTCCACTGTCGAAATCTACTTCGACCTCGTCTCCTGCCTCAATGCCCTTTGCCGCCTCCGGGCATTCAATGATAGGAAGACCAATATTAATGGCATTGCGGTAGAAAATTCTGGCAAACGTCTCTGCAATTACGCAGCTCACGCCTGCGGCCTTGATGGCAATTGGCGCATGTTCTCTGGACGAACCACAGCCAAAGTTCTTGTCTGCGACAATCAAGTCTCCTGCTTTAACCTTATTAACAAAGTCTTTGTCGATATCCTCCATACAATGTTCTGCCAATTCTTTGGGATCGGAAGAATTCAGATATCTTGCGGGAATGATTACATCGGTATCTACATTGTCTCCATATTTAAAAACAGTTCCACTAGCTTTCATGACTCATCCTCCTATTCTTCAGGCGCTGATATCTTACCGGTAATCGCGCTGGCTGCCGCTACTGCCGGGCTTGCAAGGTATACTTCAGACTCCACATGGCCCATCCGTCCTACGAAATTGCGGTTGGTGGTGGAAACACAGCGTTCACCCTCTGCCAAAATACCCATATAACCGCCCAGACATGGTCCACAGGTCGGCGTACTCACAATCGCCCCTGCCTCTATAAAAGTTCGCAACAGCCCTTCCTCCATGGCTTCCAGATAAATTCGCTGAGTTGCCGGGATTACGATACAACGAATGCCTTTTGCTACTTTCTTGCCCTTCATCACTTCTGCTGCCGTCCTCAGGTCATCCAGGCGCCCATTCGTACAGGAACCGATAACTACCTGGTCTATCTTCACATCACCGACTTCGTCAATCTTCCTCGTATTCTCGGGCAAATGCGGAAATGACACCGTCGACTTTAAGGTACTGAGGTCAATCGTATATTCTTCATCATATTCCGCATCTTCATCCGCCTCATAAATCTTATATGGACGTTGAGAATGTTCTTTCATATAGCTCTCTGCAAGCGTATCTACCGGGAAAATGCCATTTTTAGCTCCAGCCTCAATCGCCATATTGGCAATTGTAAAACGGTCATCCATAGAGAGATTGGCAATTCCTTCACCAGCAAACTCCAAAGACTTATAAAGAGCCCCATCCACGCCAATCATCCCAATAATATGCAGAATTACATCTTTACCGCTGACCCATTTCGATGGTTTTCCGACAATATGAAACTTAATCGCAGAGGGAACCTTAAACCATGCCTTGCCGGTCGCCATTCCTGCCGCCATATCCGTACTTCCCACGCCTGTAGAAAATGCCCCTAACGCACCGTAAGTGCAGGTATGGGAGTCCGCACCGATAATTACATCTCCTGCCACGGTAAGCCCTTGTTCCGGAAGCAATGCATGTTCAATTCCCATTTCTCCCACATCAAAATAGTTTGAAATCTCATGTTTGGCTGCAAATTCACGAACACATTTGCAATGCTGTGCCGATTTAATATCTTTATTCGGCGCAAAATGATCCATAACCAGGGCAATTTTATCCTTGTGGAACACCCCCTCGGCGGTGAATTTATCCATCTCATGAATTGCCACGGGCGAGGTAATGTCATTTCCCAAAACAAGATCCAAATCTGCTTCGATTAACTGTCCTGCTTTCACTTCTGAAAGTCCCGCCGCTGCGGCAAGGATTTTCTGTGTCATTGTCATTCCCATATTTCAATCCTCCTTTTCTTTTCTACTTGCTATTCTAACATATGACGTAGTATAATAGAAATACATAATAAATATAATCATTATAATTTATAGTTATAATTTAATAATAAAGCATAGCTGTACAGCACAGTTATAAAAAAGGAGTATCACATGGAGCAAAACCTTTCCTCTTACCGTATCTTTTATGCTGTTGCAAACAACGGAAACATATCTCGGGCAGCCAAAGAATTGTACATCAGCCAGCCCGCCATCAGCAAATCTATCCAAAAATTGGAAGAAAACCTGGGTGTTAAACTCTTTGTACGCAGCTCTCGCGGTGTAACATTGACCCCCGAAGGAGAACTGCTTTACACACACGTTAAATCTGCGTTCGAGACCTTGACAATCGGAGAAGACAGGCTACGCCGTTCTATCGCATTAGGTATCGGCAATCTTACCATCGGCGCCAGCTCTACGCTCTGCAAATATGTCCTGCTGCCCTACCTGAAAGACTTTATTAAGGAATATCCACACATCAACATTTCCATTGCCTGCCACTCCACCAACCATACACTTAAACTCTTAGAAGACAGCAAGCTTGACATTGGACTTGTGGGCAAACCTGAGAACCTCAAAAATATGGATTTCTACCCATTACACGAAATTGAAGATATATTCGTTACAACTCATGACTACCTCCACAATCTACAAGTTCGAGGCGTAAAACGGCAACATATCTTTCAAAGCTCTACACTCCTGCTGTTAGATAGAGAAAATATCACACGCCAATACATTGACAGTTACTTTCATGACAATCATATTCTTTTACATAATATCATCGAAGTTTCTAATATGGATTTATTGATTGAAATGTCAAAAACAAGCCTAGGCATTGGCTGTGTCATCCGGGATTTTGTCAAAACCGAACTACAGGCTGGAACTCTGACAGAAATTCCCCTGAAACACCCCATCCGCAAACGTGAGATTGGCTTTGCTTATAATAAAAACACGAAAATATCAAAATCTTTGAAACACTTTATTGAATTTTATGAGAAATATCAGTAGATGCTGTCCCTAAAGTTCTGGACTCCATTTGTGAGAACAGCCAATTATGAAATGTTTTTTAGTTTTAAACTATGATCCGATACTACGGTCTTCAGAGCACTTACATCTGCCTGTAGCTGATCCATATGAACAATACCATCTTTATATCGAAGATAAGTAGATGTGTAGCATTCTTCAATCGTCTGTAAGCGTGGCAGAATAACATTTTCGTTCTGTAATTGCAAATGAATAATATTTTTATTTACTTCGCACATTCCGCCTTCCAGACTGTCTACTTGACCTCCCAACTTTTCAAACCGTTCTTCCAGAGCTTCTAGCCGTCCTTCTAAAATAGCAAGACGCTCTTCTAGTTTTTCAAGTCTGACTTCCACCTTTTCAAGCCGTCCTTCTAGCTTTTCAAGCCGTCCTTCTAGCTTTTCAAACCGTTCTTCCAGAGCTTCAAACCGTTCTTCCAGAGCTTCTAGCCGTCCTTCTAGCTTTTCAA
>CAJUTD010000070.1:15155-16315 GCA_910589635.1 uncultured Lachnospiraceae bacterium
TCCAGAGCTTCAAACCGTTCTTCCAGAGCTTCTAGCCGTCCTTCTAGCTTTTCAAGCCGTTCTTCCAGAGCTTCTAGCCGTCCTTCTAGCTTCTCAAGCCGTTCTTCCAGAGCTTCTAGCCGTCCTTCTAGCTTTTCAAACCGTTCTTCCAGAGCTTCTAGCCGTCCTTCTAAAATAGAAAGACGCTCTTCTAGTTTTTCAAGTCTGATTTCCACCTTTTCAAGCCGTCCTTCTAGCTTTTCAAACCTCTCTTCCAGAGCTTCTAGCCGTCCTTCTAGCTCTTCTAGCCTCTCTTCAAACTTCTGCATTCGTTCGTCTAACCTCTGGATTGCATCCTTTACCGGCTGAAGCTTATCCTCCAGAAGTTCTGACAATTTCAGTAATAATTCATCGTTTGTCATTCATTTTCCTCCTTTTCATATCTTAACTTAACTGCGCTATGATTATATCATCATATTTTAAAAACATCTATGCACAAATATGTAGAAAAAATTAGACATTTTTTTCTAAAAACTCCTCAAACGCGCTTATTATCGACACATTTTATGTCAAAAACCCCCCGAACAAATTATATACTATTCGGGGGATTCGTCTACTAATCTTGTTAAATTTAGTTATTAATCAGCTTATCTTCCTCGCTGTTCCAGCTATACAGCTTACGAACTTCCTTACCGATTGCTTCAGATGGATGCTCTGCTGCCAGCTTTCTCATTGCTTTAAAGTGTACCTGACGACCTGCCGGAGACATATCTAATAAGAACTCTTTGGCAAAAGAACCATCCTGAATATCAGACAAAATCTTTTTCATAGCCTTTTTGGTATCTTCTGTAATAACCTTAGGTCCTGTAATATAATCTCCATATTCAGCTGTATTAGAGATAGAATAACGCATTCCTTCAAATCCTGACTGATAAATTAAATCAACAATCAATTTCATCTCATGAATACATTCAAAGTATGCATTTCTTGGGTCATATCCTGCTTCTACTAATGTCTCAAAACCTGCCTGCATCAAAGCGCATACGCCGCCGCAAAGAACGGCCTGCTCACCAAATAGGTCAGTCTCCGTCTCAGTACGGAAAGTAGTCTCCAAAACGCCTGCTCTTGCTCCGCCGATACCTAATGCATATGCAAGTGCACTATCTTGTGCCTTGCCACTG
>CAJUTD010000071.1:0-2421 GCA_910589635.1 uncultured Lachnospiraceae bacterium
TTCATATATCTTATATCAGTTTTTTGAGTTTACACAAAACTTGAAACGGTCTCCATTTGGAAGTGAAAAATATTACATAAAATCACTTATTCATAAATCTACCACCCCATGGTACAACTTGCCTAATTTCTACCATACCAGTCAATGGCTCATTTTCCTCTTTCATATTATCCTATAGCCATAAGGAGGTGCAGTCTTATGGCAGACAAAGAAATTACAGAAATTCCATTATGGCAGAAATACACATTGAGTGTAGAAGAAGCTTCAAAATATTTCCGTATCGGGCAGGCAAAGCTGCGCAGGCTCATCAATGAAAATGAGGATGCAGACTTTGTCCTGTGGAATGGGAACAGGCCGCAGATAAAGAGAAGACGGTTTGAGGAATTTGTTGACAAATTAAATGTAATATAGGCATGGCGCAAAGAGTTTTAGTGCGGTATAATCATTATATCGTATTAGAGCTCTTTTTTTATGAAAGGAGCAGATACTATGGCAGCAAAAAGAAAAGACAGCAAAGGCAGGGTTTTAAGAAAAGGGGAAGGCCAGCGCAGTGACGGGCGTTATATGTTCCGTTATACGGACTTATGTGGTGAAAACCGTGTAGAATACAGCTGGCGGCTGGTGGAAACAGACCCATACCCGAAAGGGAAACAGAAAGATTTATCCCTGCGTGAGAAGGAGGCATTGATTGATCAGGACAGGCATGACCTGATTTCCACGTCGCATGGAAATATGACAGTCAACGAACTGTTTGATTTCTATGTGAAAATGAAACGAAAACGTGGGAAGATTACCGTCCGTACAGAGGAAAACTACACCAAGATATGGAATAAGAACATGCGTAGCCGGAAATTTGCAAATATGCAGATTCAGGCAGTCAGAAAGACACATATTCTGGACTGTTATCAGGAAATGTTGGAGGACGGCGTGGCAAATGGCAGTATAACCCTGATGCATAAAGTATTATCTGCTATGTTTAACCACGCATTGTCTGAAGACTATATCCGCAGGAATTATGTCCATGGTTGTACAAAGGAACTTGGCATTTACAACAATAAAAGAGATGCACTTACGCAGGCACAGCAGGCGGAATTTTTGAAATTTATAAGGGAAAGCAAAGAGTATAGTCCTTATTACTGGCTGTTTGAATTTTTCTTTGAGACTGGTACGAGATGTGGCGAAACCATCGGTTTAACGTGGAAAAATGTGGATTTTAAGAATAAATTCGTAAAGATTGACCATCAACTGCTTTACGATCTGGATGAGGAGGGAAAGCGTAGATTCCAAATCTGTCCTCCAAAAACAATCAAAGGAATCCGTAAAATTCCGCTGACAGAAAAGGCAGTGCATGCCCTGAGAAAACAGAAAGAGTATATGCTGAAACATGGGATGGTAGATAACCATACCGTAGATGGGCACAGTGGTTTTGTGTTCTTAACAAAGAAATTCCAGTTGTGGAGTGTGGTACAGCTCGACATCATTCTTCATAGGATTGTGTATGATTACAATAGTATCGAGGTTGCGGCTGGTATACTGGAAGACAGGGAACCGGAATTATTGCCTAATATCACTGCACATATCCTGCGGCATACCGCCTGCACCAGAATGGCAGAGGCAGGGATGGACCAGAGGACGTTGCAGGAGATTATGGGGCACAGCAATCTGGCGATTACCATGAAGGTGTACAACCATGTGGATGATAAGCGTATGCGGGATGAGATTGAGAAATTTGATAAGAAGCGGAACAGGGACAGCCGGGCATCTTAACCCGGCTCACCGTACACAAATCCTTACACAAAAAATGTTACAAATTTACACAACTTTTACACAAAATGAATGAAAAAATATAAGATTTTATGAGAAGATAAGTATCTAAATCATTTCTGAAACATCTTAGAAATCCAGCATTTGCAAGGCTTTAACGACTTCTGTAAAGAAAATCAAATCTTCTGAATCTTACAAAATCGTAAGGAAAACATATAAAATGTAAGCCTAAGTTAAGGCAACGCCCATCTTAATTCGCTATACTATTTTTAGTAACTGGCACAAAGCAAATTATGTATATTATATTTGCTGTGCGTAATATGAAGGAGGATATTATGGCGATATTGGAAGTAAACAATGTAAAGAAAGTATATACCACCCGCTTTGGCGGAAATCAGGTTCAGGCATTATCGGACGTGAGCTTTTCTGTGGAAAAGGGTGAATACGTGGCAATTATGGGTGAATCAGGCTCTGGTAAGACCACGCTGTTAAATATTCTGGCGGCCCTGGATAAGGCGACAAGTGGACAGGTGCTTTTGAATGGTAAAAATCTTTCTACGATCCGGGAACGTGAACTGTCCACATTTCGTAGGCAGAACCTTGGTTTTGTTTTTCAGGATTTTAACTTGCTCGATAATTTTAATCTTCAGGACAATA
>CAJUTD010000071.1:2431-14905 GCA_910589635.1 uncultured Lachnospiraceae bacterium
TGCCGCTGGTACTTGCCGGAAGGGGGTATCATGAGATGATGAAACGAATGACGCCCATTGCAGCCAAGCTAGGTATTCAAGACATCCTCGCAAAATATCCATACGAGGTGTCGGGAGGTCAGAAGCAGCGTGTGGCAGTGGCGCGTGCATTGATTACAAATCCCCAGCTTATTCTTGCAGATGAGCCCACCGGAGCGCTTGACTCCAAAGCGGCGGAGGGGCTTCTGTCGATGTTTCAGTATATCAATGAGGAGGGGCAGACAATCCTCATGGTAACACATTCTATTAAGGCGGCGAGCTGTGCAAAGCGCGTGCTTTTCATCAAGGATGGGCAGGTGTTCCATCAGCTCTATAAGGGCTCCAGCAGCAATGAGGAAATGTACCAGAAAATTTCCGATACGCTGACAGTAATTACGACAGGTGGTGGCCGTCATGAATAGATCATTTTATGCGAGGCTTGCTGTAGGAAATCTCAGGAAAAATATCGGCCTATACCTGCCCTACGTCCTGGCGGCAATTGGTATCGGCGCAATGTACTATATTATGGGCGCGATCACCAGAGATGAGGGAATCAAGCAAATGCGCGGTGCCAGTCAACTGTTTATGATATTGTCTCTTGGATGCGGCGTAATCGCCATTTTTACCGTGATTTTTCTATTCTATACGAACAGTTTCCTCATGAAACGCCGCAAGAAAGAATTTGGCCTGTTCAATATTCTGGGTATGGAAAAACGCCATATTGGTAAAATGATGTTTTGGGAAATCATTATCGTGGCTTTTATCAGTATTGGCGGCGGGCTTGTAGTGGGTATCGTTTTGAATAAACTGGTGGTTCTGGCGCTGATGCGTCTGTTGGAGTTTGACGTGCCATTCGGATTCCATGTATCGGGAGGGGCGGCCGTGAGCGTTGCAATTCTTTTCGCTTGTATTTTCATAGCTACCTTAGCCTACAATTTATTTCAGGTGCAGAAGGCTAGCCCAATCGAGCTTTTGAGGAGTGGGAATCAGGGAGAGCGTGAACCTAAGACGCGCTGGCTTTTGGCTTTGATTGGCATATTGGCATTGGGCGCAGGGTATGGAATCGCTATCGTTGTGGAAAGCCCGGTAGATGCGCTGATAATGTTTTTCCTGGCGGTGTTGTTAGTTATATTGGGTACTTACTGCCTCTTTACGGCGGGCAGTATCGTTGCGCTCAAGTTGCTTAGGCGCAACAAGAATTACTATTATAAAACGAGTCATTTTACTTCTGTTTCCGGGATGATTTACCGCATGAAACAGAATGCTGTGGGATTAAGCAATATCTGTATTTTGAGTACGATGGTGCTGGTAATGCTTGCAGGTTCGTTTTCTCTGTATATGGGAAAAGATGTTTCCCTGCATAACCGTTATCCCAAAGAAATTATGATAAATGGATATGGAATGACAAAAGAGGGAAGAACCATGTTGCAGGAATGCGCCGTGCAGGGGGCTAAGGATACAGGCGTTGCGATTGAGGAGATGTCTAACTGTACCAGCCTGTCCTTTGCGGGCTACAAGAATGGGGAGGATATTCAGGTAAAAGACTGGGAGGAAGGAACAGCCCCCCCGGAGGGTGAGCTTATCATGACAGAGTGGCTTACTTTGGAGCAATATCAGCAGTTTACCGATCATGTGCCAGAATTAACAGAGGAGGAAATACTTGTTTACACGGTGCATGGCGACCGTAATGATAGTCAGTATCGGATAGGGGAAGAGACATTTCACATCAAAGAGTATTTATCAGAGCTTAATCTTGACGATATGCAGTTAGAGATTGTCTACGATTTGTACTTTATCATAGTGAAGGATGAAGCTGTTTTACAGAAAATCAATGAGCTTCAGCAATCCAACTATGGGGAGCGTGCAAGCTTTATTGATACCTTAGTTGCTCTCAATGTTGAGGGTGGGGAAGAGCAGGAGATTGCCTGCAAGCAACGGATTGCTCAGTTGTTAGAAGAGAGAAATCCTGATTCGCAGCAAGGGGCAGTTAGAGTAGAGAGCAGGAGTGAGCGTGGCAATGATGATATGGTGGTCTTTGGCGGCTTCCTGTTCCTGGGAATCTTTCTGGGGTTAGTGTTTCTGATGGCGACAACCATGATTATCTATTACAAACAGGTGTCGGAAGGATATGAGGATAAGTCAAGGTTCGAGATTATGCAGAAGGTAGGGATGAGCAAGAAGGAAGTGCGCGCGTCCATCCGCAGCCAGATTATTAAAGTGTTCTTCCTTCCCTTAGTGATGGCATGCATCCATTTAGCAGCTGCCTTCCCCATGATGAACCGTCTGCTATTGTTGTTCGGCATGGCGAATGTGAAATTGTTTGGTATCTGTACAATTGCCACGGTAGCTGTATTTGCAGTAATTTATGCAATCGTCTACAGTATTACGGCGAGGTCATATTACAAGATAGTTGGTTAATTAACCGAAAGAGGGATCCAGCATAGCTGGGTCCCTCCTTAGGTCTTCTGGAACAGCTCCTTAGGAAAGTGATTGCTATAGTTAGGAGGGGGAGTTGGTTTGCAGAATTGTTGAGATTGCATAAGAGTATTTGTTCTGCAAAGTATAAACATAAAATATAAAAATTTTTTTAAAATCTAGTAGTGATTTTCTCTCTTTCTACGTTTCTTATATAGGGGCATGTGAAAACTCTAAATAGAAAACGGAAAGGGGTTGATTATGAAAACATCACAGAAAATGGGTATGTCTGATGTTGCTTGGGATAAATGAATTATTGTTCTCAGGTAAAGTATATGGCAGAAACCGTAAGGGGGGTGAAACGATATCGCCATCCACTAGTAAGAAGAACTAATAGTATATGCAATAATATGGCATTAACTTAACATGAAAGGGGTACTTTGTATGAAGAAAGTAAAATGGAAAAAACTGGCTACAACTTTAGTTGTGATGATTTTAATGTTTCAGCTGACGACTAACGTAGGAAATGCATCAAATAATGTAAAATGTGATGCTGAAAAGATGCAAGATATCTATGTAGAAAACTTGATGCGTGCGGTCAGGAAATCTAATAAACTGGATGAAAGTAAATACAAAATTAGGATTGTAGATATTCAAACTGCTAAAAATCCGAGTGGATATTGGGTTAAATGTAATTCAACACAAGATGTGATAAAATATCTTGAAAATAATGAGAAACAAATGAAAGAAATGAAAAATTTTGTAATATCTGAAACAGAAACAAATGAATATGTTTAAAATATCAGAGCTACAGCTAATAAAAAAACTAAAAGCGTTACAAAAAGCTATTCTAGAGGACTTACACCAAAATATACATTAAAAGCAACGTTTACATACGATACCCGAACTAAAAAAATCAAGTCTGTAACAAAGAGAAAATTTTCTTTGTCTGGTTTTACATTGGCGATTGGAGCAGAGGATAAGACATTTTCTACCAAATATTCATCGACCAGGAAAAAGGCAACAGTAAAATGTAGTTATACTGAGGTATCGTACCTTGTCCTTCCTATAGGAAGGATTGAGATACTAAGAAAAGACGCATATCAAAAATTTTCATATTCAGTCAGTAAAGGGGTAACGGGAGGAGAAGGTGGATATGAATAAATGAAAGGAGAAGATAAATGAATCAAATATTGTTTGATGTGATATGGACAGGTATGAATATTAGACTGGTTGCAGCTGTTTTAGCTCTTGTTTTCTGGATTTTACGGTCTATTTATAAGAAGAAATTAGATATAAAAGAATTCAATAAGCAATGTATGTAAATTATTATATTTAATCGGTGGCCAATTTGGCCGCCGATTAAAATTGTTATATATATTACTTTTTTTTCTTCGATTTATATTTCTTCACCAAAGGTTCAATCCGCTCGTAGGGATCCAACAAATCACTGATAGAAATGTCGTGGTTCAAGGTATCAATGATGTAGGCAATGTATTTACTCATATCACAGTTGATATAGTAAGGCTTGGCAAGAAGCTCCGGCGTCTGGTAAGTGAGGTTTGTAGTCACTACCTTATAGATAATGCCGTCCTCCACTGCGCGGTCAAATTTTTCCAAGCCATTGGTAAATAGTCCAAAGGTTGATATGACGAAAATGCGGTTTGCCTTGCGTTTCTTGAGTTCGGTGGCAACGTCGATCATGCTGTCACCGGAGGAAATCATATCGTCAATAATGAATACGTCTTTATTTTCCACGGAAGAACCCAGAAATTCATGCGCTACAATGGGGTTGCGTCCATCGACGATTTTACTGTAGTCGCGGCGTTTGTAGAACATGCCCATATCAAGCCCAAGCACATTGGCAAGGTATATGGCACGGTTGGTTCCGCCTTCGTCCGGGCTGATTACCATCATATGGTCGCTGTCAATCTGCAAATCATCTACTTCCCTGAGAATGGCCTTAATGAACTGGTAAGCAGGCTGTACCGTCTCAAAGCCGTGCAGGGGAATGGCATTCTGCACGCGCGGGTCGTGCGCATCGAATGTAATGATGTTATCCACGCCCATACTAATCAGCTCCTGAAGGGCAAGCGCGCAGTCAAGTGATTCCCTGGCGGTACGTTTATGCTGGCGGCCCTCATAGAGAAAGGGCATGATGACGGTTATGCGCCGTGCTTTTCCGCCTGCGGCAGCAATCACTCGTTTCAGATCCTGGTAATGGTCGTCCGGGGACATGTGGTTCTCATGGCCGCAGACCGTATATTTGAGGCTGTAATTGCTGACATCTACCATCAGATACAAGTCAAAACCACGCACAGATTCCGTGATAATGCCTTTCGCTTCACCAGTGCCGAAACGCGGGGTAGAGCAATCGACCAGGTAGGTGTTTTTGTGGTAGCCCTTAAAGGCAATATCGTTCTGGTGTTCATGTTCCCGCTCACTGCGGAAACGTACCAGATACTTGTCCACCTTTTTTCCCAGTTTCTTGCAGCTTTCCAGTGGGATTACACCCAAAGAGCCGGCAGGGATAGTTTCATAATTTTGTTCGTTGCGCTGCATACGATGTCCTCCATTTAAAGTAAAAGTGTTATTAAGTTTGTAAGCATATCCTATGTCAGTAAAACAGTTTAACCTGCGCCATTTACAATTGTTCCTATGGAAAATATAACATTCCTCAGATGTCTTGACAAGGCTGTCCTTTTAATTTTTTTTGAATTCTTATATCATTTCCGAAAAGCTTAATGATGGTGTAGCTGCTGGAAATCCTGGAAAATGTGCGTTCCGAGTAAATTTCTGCCAATTGCTGAAGGCCTAAATTGGTAGAAATAATGGTAGATTTCTGACGCAGTATCCTCTCGTTTAAGCAGAGGAAAAGTTGGGAAACCGTGAATGTGTTAGAAAATTCCGTACCCAAATCGTCGATAATCAGCAAATCGCATTCAAAAATATGATGGTAATCCTCCTCGGCATCCCGCGTCTTATCAAATGCATGTTTCTCAAATATCTGGAACAGCGAAGAAGCCGTAAAATAGATGGCGGAATGCCCGCTGTCTAACAGCTCTTTCGCTACGCAGTTAGAAAGGTATGTCTTGCCGGTGCCGGTATCTCCATAAAAAAACAGATTGCGGAATTCCGTGTCAAAAGTACTGATAAATTCGCGACAGTTTTGTACGGCCTGTCTGGCAGTAGCAAGGCTGGAAAGACCAGTCGTTGGGTTTATTTGCTCGTCCGAGTAATAATCAAAGGAAAAGTTGGAGAAATTTTCTGTTTCCAAAATCCTTCGGATATTGGACTGCGTATATACAAGGTCAATGGCGGCCTGCTCAAAACAGTGGCATTTTCTGCCATCAATATAACCGGTATCTTTACAGTCCGGGCAAACGCATGGCGGTTCAAAATAATCACTCGGATAACCATGATCTGCAAGGAGCTGTCTTTTTTCCTCAGCGAGAGCATGGCGGCGGTCGCGAAGTTTGGAAAGTGACGCTTCATCTCCGTCAATCAGCTTTTTGGCTTGTTCCACGGCCAATGAAGAAACTTCATCGTCAATCTCAGCCAAACGAGGAAGCTTTTGGTATGCACAACGGATTCTCTCCATAACAATGCGCTGGTTTTGAAGCTGCCTTGCCTCGTAGCGGCGCATGAGAATACTGTACTGGGTGTTGCTGAGTGCCATAAATCCCTCCTTAGCGTGCAGTGTTCAATAACTCAACCTCCAACTGATCCATGTTGTAGGTGCGCTGGGGGAAACTGTTAAACCGGTTGGCGGGCGCTGGTTTGGCAGCGACAACCCTTGCGGCGTGTGTGCGCTCTGCCGCTTTGGCAGCCTGAAATTCTGCATCTGCGCGCTTGATATCTTCGGCGCATTGAATACCTTGGCGCTTCCAGTTGGCGAGAATACGGTCCGTGTATTCAAAATTAGGCTGATGGATGGCCAGAATGGTGCGGCTGCATGCCTCAGCAATCATTTTTGCTCCGAAGCCGTATTCTGTGTTCCATTTTTGTATGTATGAGAATTCTGCCGGCACTAAGCTGCGCCCCTGGATGCCAAGGGCTTTTGTGACAGCATAATGCAACTGGCTGTGTGCTTGTACATTCTGTTTGGCCTGTTCCACGGTCTGGATATTCTCTTCTTTCCAGCTGACAGCCACCTTATCCATGTAATGCAGGCTGGGATGGCCGCCTGCGATACAGTATTCCAGGAGGTATACGATTAAATCCGCAGACAGCCCAAGCCTGTCATACCAGGAGAGGAGTGTCTGGATGTCCGTGGAAGTTAAAGGTTTTTTAAGGTAGCTTTCTGCTACAAACATCAGCTCCCGGATTTCTTCTTTTTCCTGGAAGGCTTTCAGTTGCTCTGCGCTGTAGTCTGTCTTTTGCTCAGGGACAGAGGCGGGAAGAGCACCAAAGCCGGTGTTCTGTTCCACCATAGTGGGGAAAGGCATGCACTCGTCGGATTCCGAGATCGTCTGTGGAGAAAATGCTTTCTTCAGGGGAACAGAATCATCTTTCGCGGTCGCTTCCTCGGAGTCCAAGAAATAAATGCCGGAGATAGATTTGTCTGGTGCGTACTCCAATTGCAGTAAATTCATTTTCTCCCAATATTTGAGCGCGCGCTGGATATCCTTTTCCGTGTGGTTGAACTTGTCCGCAGCCTTGGAAATGGAAAAACTGCAATCAGGAGAATTCATGCAACGCATAAGGTACAAGTATATTTTCACGAATTCTCCATTTGCGCTTGTCATATATTCGTCGATAAACCGGTTGGAAATTGCGGTTGTAGAGAAGTCGTTGTCTTTGTGCAGAGTAATTTTTTCCATAATAACCTCCGGGTATATTTATGTTAAAGGGGAATCATGTTTGCTTTTTGTGGATTACAGTATAGCACATCAAATTCAAATTGAGAAGTGAAATTTTACCTGAAATTCCAGTAAAATCAAGGGATTGTGCAAATGTGGAAAATGTGGAAAATGTGGATAATTTTGTGGAAGAATACAAGAATGCCGGAAAGAACCCAGAGAATTCCAGAAAAAGTTAAAATTTAAAAAAATGCTTGTAGATAATTTATGTAAACTTAAAAATCCACATTGCCAAAAGGGATTTTTCCCCAATTGCAATGTGGATAATGTGGATAACTATATGCCTAAAAGGTGTTCCCCTACTTGCACAATATCTCCGGCGCCCATAGTTATCAACAGATCGCCGTTGATACAGTTTTTTAATAAAAAGTTTTCAATTTCGTCAAATGATGGAAAATAGTAGCATTCTCTGCCCAAATTTTGTAACTCTTTTAGCAGATCTAAGGAGCTGATTCCGATGGTGTTCTGCTCGCGGGCAGCATAAATGTCGGCAAGCACAACAAGGTCTGCCAGTGACAGGGCTTTGGCAAATTCTTTGAGAAATGCCTTAGTTCTGGTGTAGGTATGAGGTTGAAAGACACAGACTATGCGTTCCTGTTTACAATTCTTTGCTGATGTCAGGGTTGCGGCAATCTCAGTGGGGTGATGTGCGTAATCATCTACGATGGTGATACCGCCAAGAAGCCCCTTATATTCAAAGCGTCTTGCCGTGCCACCGAATCGTGCGAGTGCGGCCTGAATATTGACGAAGGAAATATTCATTTCCAGGGCAAGCGCGCAGGCTGCAACAGCATTGCTTATGTTATGGCGGCCTGGCACATTCATAGATATCGTACCGAGCGCATCATCCCCATGCATCAGGGTGAAGTTTCCACAACCGCTTGTATTAAAAGTGATATTATCTGCATAATATGAATCAGAGGCATCGAGTCCGTACGTGATGACCTGGCACCCCAAACCGTCGGTAATTTCCTGGTAGTTTTCAATTTCTCCATTGATTATAATAGTGCCTTGCGGGAGGACATTGCCGGAAAACCTGCGGAAAGAATGGCGGATATCAGCCAAATCTTTGAAGAAATCCATATGGTCTTCTTCTATATTTAATATGAGGGCGTATTTAGGATAGAAATTAAGGAAGCTGTTCGTATACTCACAGGCTTCCGTGAGAAACACCTCTGATTTGCCGACACGGATGTTGCCGCCGATGGACTTTAGGATGCCGCCGACAGATATCGTGGGATCGCAGCACGCTTCTAAAAGGATATTTGCGATCATGGAGGTAGTGGTCGTTTTGCCGTGGGTTCCTGACACAGCGATGGATTGTAAGTAGTTCTCCATAATCTGCCCCAAAAGCTCGGCGCGGGTCAGTGTAGGGAGCTGTTTCTCCAAAGCTGCTTTCAGTTCCGGGTTGTCTGGATGGATGGCGGCCGTGTATACAACGGCTTCTATGTTCTCTTTAATGTTGGAAGCGCGCTGGCCGTAATAGATTTCTGCGCCAAGTTCTGCAAGTTTTAGAGTTAAAGCTGATTCCTTGGAATCGGAGCCTGAGATGTGGAAACCTTCTTTAAGTAGGATTTCGGCAAGGCCGCTCATGCTGATGCCGCCGATACCGATGAAATGGAGATGAATAGGTTCTCTGAAATTAATTTTGTACATATATTTTACCTGCCCAATTTTCTAATAGAATAATTACTTATATTTTATACCAACAGTGGGCATTTTGCAAACCGAAAATAGAGGAGTATAGAATGTGTGTGTAGTGTAGAATCTTATGGTCTTGTTCAAAAGGAGGCTGTCGCCCGAAGATATTATTTCGTTCAAAAGGCTTTGCCGCTTGTGCGGCAAAGACAGAATGCACAAAAATCACTCTGGGAAGCTGGCTTCCCAAGATAATTTTTGTGCATGTTGTTTCCATTGCTTTGCAATGAAAACCTTTTGAACGGATGAAAACTTTATAGGTTGCTTCGTGCGGCAACCTTTTTGGAACAGTGGAAAATCATTGTACGATAGCATCTTATGTGTGAAAATCAAGCATATATGTATATGTTGTTACGCATCCTGCATTTTTTTGGAAAAAATTCTTGTGCAAATACACAAAATTATGAAAATTTCGGCAAAAAAATTGTGAAATATGTGTACTAAATTAATCTTTTGTGGTATAATATGAACACTTAGTAATATGAAATATATTGACGAGAGGTGAGAGACATGATTCGTAAAGAAATGATAGCCATGCTTTTGGCAGGCGGTCAAGGGAGCAGACTTGGAGTTCTGACTTCTGATGTTGCGAAACCGGCAGTAGCATTTGGTGGCAAGTACCGAATAATTGATTTTCCGTTGAGCAACTGTGTGAATTCAGGGATAGATACGGTAGGAGTGCTGACACAGTATCAGCCGTTGCGGTTAAATACCCATATCGGTATCGGTATTCCGTGGGATCTGGATCGTAATCATGGAGGGGTGACTGTATTGCCTCCATATGAGAAGAGCGATAACAGTGAATGGTATAGTGGTACGGCGAATGCTATTTATCAGAACCTGAACTACATTGATAGTTATCAGCCGGAGTATGTACTGATTCTTTCCGGTGACCATATCTACAAGATGAATTATGAGGTTATGTTGGATTTCCACAAGGAAAACAATGCGGATGTAACGATCGCCGCTATGCCGGTACCGTGGGAGGAAGCAAGCCGTTTCGGGCTGGTTATCACAGATGAGAACAAACAGATTACTGAGTTTGAGGAGAAACCGGCCAACCCCAGGAGCAATTTGGCATCCATGGGTATCTACATTTTTAACTGGAGTGTCCTGAGGGAGGCTTTAGTAACTATGTCAGAGCAGAGCAATTGTGACTTTGGCAAACATATTATTCCTTATTGCCGGGAAAATGGCAGACGGCTGTTTGCTTATGAATACAATGGATATTGGAAGGATGTAGGAACACTTGGTTCTTACTGGGAAGCAAACATGGAGCTGATTGATTTGATTCCGGAGTTCAATCTTTATGAGGAATACTGGAAAATCTACACAAACAGTGACACAATCGAACCGCAGTACATTTCAGCGGATGCTGTGACAGAGCGGTGCATTATCGGAGAAGGTTCTGAAATATATGGACAGGTATACGGTTCCGTAATTGGCGCAGGCGTTGTAATTGGCAAGAATACTGTGGTGCGGGATTCGATCATCATGCAGGATACCGTGATCGGCGATAATGTTACAATTGACAAAGCCATTGTAGCGGAGAATGTGTCCATCGGCAACAATGTGGAGCTTGGCGTGGGCGAGCCGGCTGAGAATAAACTGAATAAGAGCGTTTATTCGTTTGGTTTGGTAACGATCGGTGAGAACTCTGTAGTGCCGTCAGGCGTTAAGGTGGGCAAGAATACTGCAATTGCCGGTAAGACAACAAAAGAGGATTATCCAGAAGGCCTTTTGGCAGGAGGCGAATCAATCATTAAGGCAGGTGACATACTATGAAGGCATTAGGAATTATATTAGCAGGCGGAAATAACAGCAGGATGCAGGAGCTTTCCAATAAGAGAGCGATTGCAGCTATGCCGGTAGGCGGGAGTTACCGCTGTATAGATTTTGCACTCAGCAACATGAGCAATTCACATATTCAGAGGGTGGCAGTGCTGACCCAGTATAATGCGAGAAGCCTGAATGAGCATTTGAGTTCTTCTAAATGGTGGGACTTCGGAAGAAAACAAGGAGGGTTGTATGTATTCAATCCTACTGTTACTTCAGACAATGCATGGTGGTACCGCGGTACGGCAGACGCAATGTTAAGGAATATTGATTTCCTCAAGCGCAGCCATGAGCCTTATGTAATTATTGCATCGGGTGATTGTGTCTATAAGATGGATTACAACAAGGTATTGGAATTCCATATTGAGAAGAAGGCAGATATCACAATCGTATGTAAGGATATGCCGATGGAAGAGGATGTCAGCCGCTTTGGCGTGGTAAGGATGAATGAGGACTCAAGGATTGTGGAGTTTGAGGAGAAGCCGATGATTGCGCAGTCCAACACGATTTCAGCTGGCATTTATGTAATCCGTAGAAGACAACTGATTGAGATGTTAGAGCGCTCCGCAGAGGAGAACCGCTATGATTTTGTCAATGATATCTTAATTCGTTATAAGAATATGAAGCGTATCTACGGCTATAAAATCGAGGAATATTGGAATAACATTTCTACGGTTGAATCTTATTATCAGACGAATATGGATTTCTTAAAGCCGGAGGTAAGAAAATATTTCCGAGACGAGCCTAAGATTTATTCTAAGGTAGATGACCTTCCACCTGCGAAATACAATGTTGGTTCCGATGTGCGTAATAGCTTGGTTTCCAGCGGCTGTATCATCAACAGTAAGGTTGAGAATTCCGTTCTCTTTAAGAAAGTCTTTGTAGGTAAGAACTGTGTGATTAAGAATTCCATCATTTTAAATGATGTATATATTGGGGACAATACACATATTGAGAATTGCATCGTTGAGAGCCGTGATACGCTGCGTGCCAATACATTCTTCAGTGGGGGAGATGGAATCAAGGTTGTCTATGAGCATAATGAGAGATATGTGATTTAATCTGATATTAGAGCCAGTTGAGATAAAGAGAGTAAATAGTTCTGGCGAGGATTTTTACAGGCAAAAGTGCTGAGGAAAAATAGGAAATGCAAAGGGGGCGGAGATTTATGAAGATAACAGATGTTAGAATCCGTAAAGTAGAGAAAGAAGGAAAAATGCGGGCTGTGGTCTCCATTACCATTGATGACGAATTTGTGGTACATGATATCAAAGTGATCGAGGGCGAAAAAGGTCTCTTTATCGCGATGCCCAGCAGAAGAGCGGCGGATGGAGAATACCGTGATATCGCTCATCCCATCAATTCTCAGACACGAGACAATATACAGCAGATTATTCTGGAGAAGTATCAGTCGGAAATTGAAACAGAAGTATAAAGCGATAACTCCGGACATGCCGGATGGCATTATGGGGAGCCCCAGGGTATAAAAGAAAGGGCGGTGGACAAGGGGCTTAGATGTTAATACGCAGGCTTCTGTACATAGCCCGGATAAAAGTACAGCCGGCAACGCTTAGGAAGCGTTGCCGGCTGTGCTTTTTATGGCCTTGTCCATGCTATTTAAGATACCCGCACGTACCTTGCGGAA
>CAJUTD010000071.1:15025-15995 GCA_910589635.1 uncultured Lachnospiraceae bacterium
CTTTCATGGTCCGTCCATTTCGTTTTACGCTGATATGGTACCATTTCTGCCCGTCTGCACCGGTAGTCTGGTTCAAAATAGTGACTTTTGTCCCTTTGGGAAGGGAAGAGATAAGCTTGCTCTTGGCACTGGCAGATGAGCGGAGATTGAGCCAATTAGCAGTTACGGTGCCGGTGTTTTGAGTTGTTCTTCCGGTAGTCAGAAGGTCGCTTCTAATATAGCCATGTTTCTTTTTACCATTAATATAGAAGGAAATGCGACTCCAGGGTGTGCCGGATTTGCTGGTTGTGGTACAGCTGATAGTAACCTTGGCGCCGGGAGAGAGTGTGGCGATCGCAGAATGATTGGTGCCGGCGTGTTTCCGTACATTTGACGATACACGGACTGTTGCGGTACGGGCTGCGCATGTAGTGCGCGCTATGAGGATTTTCGAGAACTTTCCTACGGAGGAACCTCTATAAGCGCGGACACGGTAATAATATTCTCTGCCGCCTTGGAGTTTCATATTGCAGAAAGCGTGGTTGCCGGCAGCGATTGTCTTAATTTTTTTATATGGGCCATCGTATGAGGAAGCGCGGTAAACCTGGTAGCCGGACACTTTGCTCTGAGAAGCCCAGGAGATATTGATGCTGCTTTTGGTGGTAACCCCACATTTCATGCCGGTAATTTTGGCTGGTTTGCCGGCAGCAGAAGCGTTCTGAGGTATGCTGAGGGAAACGAGCACAAGCAAAAGAAAAGTGAACAGATATTTTCCCAGGTAATGTCGTTTTTGTAATGGTGTGCCAAAAGAGGCATGTGGTGTGTATGTTGGTTTTGTTTTCATAAAATTCACTCCTTTTCCGTAACATTTAATTATAGGCATTTGCGAAACTCAATCGTTTTATGAATTTCATGGGGCTGTCGCACCAGTTTTGCTCGTTCAAAAGGTCTTGCCGCTCATGCGGCAAAGACAGAATGCACAAAAATCACT
>CAJUTD010000072.1:0-2816 GCA_910589635.1 uncultured Lachnospiraceae bacterium
CCGCCGGAGGACAAGCTTTTGCCTCCGTTCGGCGTCTATGTCACCGAGACGGAGTGGCGGGGGAAATGTTACCCGGGAATTACCAATGTAGGGTGCAAGCCTACGGTGGAAGGAGATAACCCAATTGGCGTGGAGACGCATCTGTTTGATGTGTCGCAAGATTTGTACGGTGAGAAAGTCCGCGTCAGCTTCTTGGAACATGTGAGGAAAGAACAGAGATTCCCCTCGCTGGAAGCGTTGAAGGAGCAGATGCAGAAAGATATAGAATACGGCAAAACATATTTTAACATGGGAAAAGGAGTTCAGAAGAACTAAAGGGTGAATATCATGGAATTGATCGTAGATTTGTTAGGTGGTCTTGGGCTGTTTTTGTTTGGTATGAATTTTATGAGCCAGGGTTTGCAAAAGGCGGCGGGCGCGAGGCTTCGCTCTATTTTGGAAGCCATGACAAAGAATAAGATTATAGCGGTATTGTTCGGCGCTTTGTTCACGGCGATTATACAGTCTTCCGGCGCCACTACGGTTATGGTGGTAAGTTTCGTAAACACAGGAATTATGAGCCTGGCGCAGTCTGTGGGAATTATCTTCGGCGCCAATATCGGTACGACTATTACTTCCCAGCTCGTAGCGTTTAACCTCACCGGCGTTGCGCCGATTATCCTGTTTATCGGCGCGGTATTTGTAATGTTTGGCAAAAAACCTATGCTCAAGAAGGTGGGAGAGGTGCTCCTGGGATTTGGCGCATTGTTCATGGGAATAAGCCTGATGAAAGACGCCATGGCGGACTTGAAAAACTATCAGGCAGTGATGGATGCGCTGGGAAGTATGGACAACCCGATTGTAGGGATTTTATTTGGAACAGCGATTACCGTTGTTGTCCAGAGCTCTTCGGTAACAGTCAGCATCCTGCTTCTGATGGCAAGCCAGGGGTTGATGGACCTGCCTGTCTGCTTTTATGTGATACTTGGCTGTAATATCGGTTCCTGTACCCCGGCGGTCCTTGCAAGTTTAAATACTAAAAAGGATGCAAAATGCGCTGCATTTATTCATGTCATGTTTAACGTGCTGGGGATGGTGATTATCGGGATTCTGCTGGCGTTTGGCATGGAGTATTTTGAAGAGTTTATTCTTCGTGTTTCCGGTGCGGACGTGGGCCGCTGCGTGGCGAATGCAGATACCTTCTTTAAGATTTTCCAGACAATTATTTTCCTTCCGCTGTCTGCGCAGTTTGTAGCGATGAGCCGCCGTCTGGTTCCGGGAGAGGATCAGGAGGAGAAAGAATACCAGCTGCTCTACATTGGAAAGCAGAATATTTTCTCGCCGTCCACGGCAGTCGTGGAGACCACACAGGAGATTGAGCGTATGGGCAAGATGGCGAGAGAGAATCTCGGACTTGCCATGGAAGCTTTCTTCGATGGGGATCAGAACAAGATAAACCGGGTTTATGAAGTGGAGAATCAGATAGATTTCCTGAGCAAAGAAATTACGGATTATCTTGTAAAGATTAACCAATTGCAGCTGCCGGTTGTGGACGCAAGGCGAATCGGCGCACTGTTTCATGTGGTGAGCGATATCGAGCGCATTGGCGACCATGCGGAAAATATGGCGGATGCGGCGATCAAAAGCCATGAGGATAACCTTAAATTTACAAAGAAGGGCGAAAAAGAAATCCGGGAAATGCATCAAAAGACAACGCTGATTCTCGAGGAAGCAATGGAAATGTTTACTACCTTAGATAAGAAGAATCTGCCGGATATCCTGGAACTGGAAAACAGTATTGATACCATGGAGCGTGAGCTCCAGCAGAACCATGTGCGGCGTATGGCAAAGGGTAAGTGCCTGCCGATGACGGGCATCCTCTTTACCGATTTAGTGACTGGTCTGGAGCGCGTGGCAGACCATGCGACGAATATTGCCTTTTCCATTCTGGAGGGAGATCCCGAAGAGGTATTGCAATAAATATTACATAAATATTACGCGCGGTATTGACAACGTAATAACTCCTTGATATAATGGCAAAAAATGAATCAGAACTGAAACAGAGATGAAGCAGTTTTATCCGGGAGGTTAAACAAATGAAAATTCAGTGCACAAAGTTAATGATAGGATGTTTGGCTGGTGCAGCAGTTTTTGGTATGAGCCAGGTTACAACAGAAGCGGCAACTCATGTCAGCGCAGGTGTTTCTACATTATTAAGCGAGTGTCTTGTGAATGATGCCGATACAGTGAAAACGGAAAATGGCGTTTCTATGGCGTCCGAGCCCAAGACTATCTGCGGCTATACGAATCTTGGTATTGCCAGTGTGGAGAATCATTTGAATATACGCGAAGGCGCCGGGGAAGATACAGAACTCGTAGGTGCGCTTCCAGTCGATGCAGGCTGTGAGATTTTGTCCCAGGAGGGCGAGTGGTTTCAGATTGAGTCAGGTAAGGTGACCGGCTATGTGAAAGGCGAGTTCCTGCTTACCGGGGAGGCAGCCGCAGCGAGGGCTGACGAAGTGAAGTCCATTATGGCGACTTCTGTAACCCAGACGTTGAATGCAAGGGTAGAGCCGAACACCGACTGCAATATTTGGACAATGATTGCAGAAGGGGAATCCCTTCATGTGATTGAAGATATGGGCGAATGGCTTAAGGTAGATGTAGACGGAGATGAATGTTATGTGGCGTCTGAGTTTGTCGAAGTGTCTGAACAGCTTCCCAAGGCGATGACAATGACGGAAATCCGCTATGGAGAGGGTATCTCAGATGTCCGCGTTGATATGGTGCAGTATGCATGCCAGTTTGTCGGTAACCGCTATGTTTGGGGAGGGACA
>CAJUTD010000072.1:2826-15781 GCA_910589635.1 uncultured Lachnospiraceae bacterium
CAAGCCTTACCAACGGCGTTGACTGTTCTGGATTTACGATGAAGATTTATGAGAAGTATGGTATTTATCTGCCGCATTCATCCAGTGCGCAGTCCGGTTATGGGACAAGGGTAAATGCTTCTGAGGCAAAACCTGGCGATTTGTTCTTCTACGGAAGTGGAAGCGGTATTAACCATGTGGCAATGTATATCGGTAATGGACAGGTTGTGCATGCAAGTTCGGCAAGAACTGGTATTAAGATTTCCAATGCGTTCTACCGCACGCCAATTTGTGTGACAAGATTGATTAGTGATTAAGAAATAATTGCTTTACAAGCAAAATTCTATATGATATAATGTTTTCTGGCGAGTGTTTTCATGGCACTCGCCAGAAACATGATACAGCCCATATTCAGTAACCGGAAACTCCGACCATTACTTAATATCTTCTCGCATTTTAGAAGTGCCTGCGGAGGATGTAGAAGATGTCAAGGTTATATATCCGCATAGAAACGGCAGGCTGGGCGATACTAATAATAATTTAAGGAGGTTATCATAATGATAGCAAAAGAAAAGAAACAGCAGATTATTGAAGAATATGCAAGAACGCCGGGCGATACAGGTTCACCGGAGGTTCAGATTGCCATATTGACAGCAAGAATTCGTGAATTAACAGATCATTTGAAAGAGCATCCCAAGGATCACCATTCCAGACGTGGTCTTTTGAAGATGGTAGGTCAGAGACGTGGTCTGCTGGCTTATTTGAAGAAGATAGATATTGAGCGGTATCGTACGTTAATTGAGCGTTTAGGAATCAGAAAATAGTGTTCATGTCGGAAATAGAGCGGTTCTCCGCTCTATTTTCTCAGAAGGAGAAAAATATGTACAAACAGTTTACTATGGAACTGGCAGGAAGAACCCTGCGAATTGATATCGGCAGAGTAGCGGCACAGGCAAACGGTGCGGCGTTTATGCATTACGGCGATACGGTTGTACTTTCCACGGCGACTGCATCTGATAAGCCGCGTGAAGGAATTGACTTTTTTCCGCTGAGCGTAGAATTTGAAGAGAAATTGTATTCTGTGGGAAAGATTCCTGGCGGGTTTAACAAGAGGGAAGGCAAAGCGTCTGAGAATGCTGTTTTGACGGCGCGTGTGATTGACCGTCCTATGCGTCCGTTGTTCCCCAAAGATTACCGCAATGATGTCACATTAAATAACCTGGTGATGAGCGTAGACCCGCAGTGCCGCCCGGAGCTGGTAGCGATGCTCGGATCTGCGATTGCGACCAGTATTTCTGATATTCCTTTTGCAGGGCCATGCGCAACAACCCAGGTGGGAATGGTTGATGGGGAATTTATCATTAACCCTTCACAGGAGCAGTGGAAGAACGGCGATTTGAACCTGACCGTGGCATCTACCAGCGAGAAGGTTATCATGATAGAGGCTGGGGCAAACGAGATTCCTGAAGATAAAATGCTTGAAGCGATCTATAAAGCACATGAAATCAACCAGGAAATCATTGCATTTATCAACAAGATTGTGGCTGAGGTTGGAAAAGCGAAGCATGAATATACAAGCTGCGCAGTACCTGAGGAATTGTTTGCTGCTATCCGTGAGCTGGTTCCGCCGCAGGAGATGGAAGAGGCAGTCTTTACAGATGAGAAGCAGGTACGCGAGGAGAATATCCGTAGGATTACAGAGAAACTGGAAGAATCATTTGCAGAGAATGAGGAATGGCTGGAGGTATTGGGGGATGCAATTTATCAGTACCAGAAGAAGACAGTCCGCAAGATGATTTTAAAAGACCATAAGAGGCCGGATGGACGCGCCATCGACCAGATCCGTCCATTGGCAGCTGAAATAGATATTATTCCCCGGGTACATGGCTCCGCAATGTTTACGCGCGGGCAGACACAGATTTGTGATGTTGTTACGCTTGCCCCCTTGTCGGAGGTTCAGAGAATCGACGGTTTAGATGAGAATGAGGTCAATAAGCGTTACATGCATCACTATAATTTCCCTTCTTATTCCGTAGGGGAGACAAAGCCCAGCAGAGGGCCGGGACGGCGTGAAATTGGGCATGGTGCGCTGGCAGAGCGTGCTTTGATACCCGTGCTTCCTTCCGAGGAGGAATTCCCATATGCAATCCGCGCCGTGTCTGAGACTTTTGAGTCCAACGGTTCTACATCTATGGCGTCTACATGTGCTTCCTGTATGTCTTTGATGGCTGCGGGCGTGCCGATTAAGAAGATGGTTGCCGGTATTTCCTGTGGTTTGGTGACCGGTGATACAGATGATGATTACATTGTGCTGACCGATATTCAGGGGCTGGAAGACTTTTTCGGTGATATGGATTTTAAAGTAACCGGTACGCATGACGGTATTACGGCAATTCAGATGGACATCAAGATTCATGGACTTACCAGGCCAATTGTAGAAGAGGCTATCCGCAGGACAAGGGAAGCAAGACTGTATATCATGGATGAAGTAATGTCTAAGGCGATTGCAGAGCCGAGGAAGGAAGTCGGAGAGCTGGCGCCTAAGATTATACAGATTCAGATTGATCCCGCGAAGATTGGCGATGTGGTTGGACAGAGAGGTAAGACAATTAATGCTATCATAGAGCAGACTGGCGTAAAGATTGATATCAGTGATGAGGGAGCTGTGTCTGTTTGCGGAACGGATAAGAAGATGATGGACAAGGCTGTCGAGTTGATTGAAATTATCACTACAGACTTTGAGGCGGGACAGATTTTTGTTGGTAAGGTCATCAGCATTAAGGAATTCGGAGCGTTTCTTGAGTTTGCCCCAGGAAAAGAGGGAATGGTTCACATTTCCAAGATTTCCAGGCAGCGGATTAACCGTGTGGAGGATGTATTGACGCTGGGCGATAAGGTAAAAGTTGTATGTATGGGCAAGGACAGAATGGGCAGAATCAGCTTTTCCATGAAAGATGTGCCGAAAGAAGAAAAATAAATGATTACTGGCAAAGGGTGGAGCATGGGCTTCACCCTTCTATTGTCTAAGAACAAGTTTTCTGCATATAGTAAGAAAAAAGAAAGATGCAGTTTAATGGACAGGGTCAGAAAAATTATCAATGCAGAGGCTGCATATAAGCGTGGGTATTTTGGAGAAAATATTGGTGTGGCGATTCTTGATACTGGAATTTTCCCCCATATAGATTTTGGGCGGCGCATGGTATTTTTTAAGGATTATGTTGGCAGCCGGCGGGGAATCTATGATGATAACGGACATGGCACTCATATAGCAGGGATTATCGGCGGAGATGGTATGTCTTCCAACGGCAAATATATGGGGATTGCTCCACGCTGTCATTTCATTATAATAAAAATTCTGGATAGGAAGGGAAACGGAAACACAGAAAATGTAGTACAGGCAATTGAATGGCTGGTACGCCGCAAGGAGGAGTATCAGATAAGAATTGTCAATATATCTATCGGCATGGTCTTGCAGGCAGAGAGCCGGGAGAGAATACGCTTGCTGAAAGCGGTGGAATATGCCTGGGATCACAATCTTGTTGTTGTGGCTGCCGCTGGGAATAATGGTCCGGGGGAGAGCAGTATTACAGTTCCCGGCATTAGCCGCAAAGTCATCACAGTGGGATGCTTTGACGATACGAAGGAGAGAATTGGCAGGTCAATGCTGAAACCGGAGTATTCGGGACAGGGACCGACAGAACATTGTATTGTAAAACCGGAGCTGGTGGTGCCAGGGACAAATGTGACAAGCTGCGCTAATCAGCAGGGCAGCTATACCAGAAAAAGCGGTACATCTATGGCAGCGCCAATGGTGAGCGGAAGTATTGCGCTTTTACTCAGCAAATACCCTCATCTTACACCAGCGGATGTGAAGCTGCGCCTTTATCAGCGGACATTAGATTTGGGACTTCCTCAGTCAAAACAGGGATGGGGGATGGTAGACATTGGCAGGTTGTTGTGATAGAATGTCGAAAGATGCCTTATGCGCATGGTTTAATGTTTTTACGAGAGGATGAATTGCATGAAAAAGATTAAGAAATTTTTGCTCGGAAGAGCGACAGTCATGTTGTTGGGAGTCATGCTCCAATTGGGGTGGATTCTGCTGTTTATACAGAGATACAGTATGCGTTATTCGTTTATAGGAACGTTGATTGACATTGTTGCGCTTTACATTGCGCTTGTCATTGTCAATAAAAACAGTAACCCTTCCTATAAGATTATTTGGATGGTAGTGATTCTCGCAGTTCCTCTTGTAGGCGTTTTGTTTTATTTTGTTTTTGGGCGTGCCAAACTGGTTCGTCCGACACGCAAGCGAATGGAGGCAATCAATCGTCAGATGGAGCAGGAGTTTCCTCAAAATGAGGGTATCTTAGAAAAGCTCTGTCAGGAAGATAAGTCTGTTTACCGCCAGTCGAAGTATGTCAGGGATTGGGCAAAGTTTCCGGTCTATGAGAATACAGCGACAAAATATTATACCAGAGGGGAAGAAATATTTCCCGATATGCTGGCGGCATTGGAAGAGGCAGAGCATTTTATTTTTATGGAATTTTTCATTGTCGAGGAGGGGCAGATGTTTGGCAGGATTCTCGACATTTTAAAGCGTAAGGCGGCGGAAGGCGTAGATGTGAGGTTTATCTATGATGATTTTGGATGTGTGACTACCCTCCCGACAAAATATTATGAGACTATGCAGAAAATGGGAATTAAATGCGTGCGTTTTAACCCATTATATCCGGTTATGTCTGTGCTTATGAATAATCGGGATCACCGCAAGATTCTTGTCGTAGATGGCAAAGTCGGCTTTACCGGAGGAATTAATTTGGCGGATGAGTATATCAATAAAGTGGTACGCTTTGGATATTGGAAGGATACAGGGATTCGCCTGGAAGGCGAAGGCGTCTGGAGCTTTACCATCATGTTTTTGGAGATGTGGTGCTATATCAACCGCAGTATGGAAGCCGATCTCTCCCAGTTTCGTCCTGAGAAGTACCAGACAATGCCTTTTACTGCTGACGGTTATGTGCAGCCATATGCTGACAGTCCTCTGGACTCAGAGACTACGGGAGAAAATATATATATGAATATGATAAACCGTGCGAAGGATTATGTATACATTTTCACACCTTATCTGATACCGGATAATGAGATGATAAAGGCCTTGCAGAACGCGGCAAAGAGCGGCGTTGATGTGCGGATTGTCATGCCAGGGATTCCTGATAAAAAGATTGTCTTCTGGGTGAGCCAGTCGTATTATGAACCGTTGATTGAGTGTGGCGTGCGTATCTACCAGTTTACTCCTGGATTTCTCCATGCGAAATGCTTTGTGAGTGATGATGTTGTGGCGACTGTAGGCAGCATTAATATGGATTACCGCAGTCTTTATCTGCATTTTGAGTGCGGCGTTTGGATGTATCAGTCCTCAGCAGTTCGTAGTGTGAAGGAGGATATGCTGCAAACCATGGCGGAATCTGAAGAAATTAATATGGAATTCTGCCATAAGCGGCCCGCAGTAGTCCGTCCGTTCCTTGGCGTAGTGCGTTTATTTGCGCCCTTGATGTAGTTCATTGTTTTCCGGGGGTGTCGCACGAAGACATTATTTCGTGCGACATCCCCTGCTTGCTATTTTCTCATGCAAAATTCACCTAACGTTTTCTTAAAATAATCTTTGAACAATGCTTTTTTCACATCTTCATCATACAGCACTTTGATGGAACCAATTTCTTTCTGGTTCAGTTTATAAATCAGCCGTCCGGCAACGTCCCCTTTTGCCACCGGGGCAGTGACAGATTCCGGCAGTTCCAGTTCTTTGGTAATCTGCGAGAAGTCGGCTCCGGTCACATCCAGATAGGAAAAATCAGATTCATAAGCCAGAGCAACTTGTTCTTCAATGCCGCCCCGTACGGAAAGTTTGGGGAGCTGCTCTTTGGCAGTATCTGTGTAAACCTGGCATTTGCCGAAACCGTAGTTGAGCAGTGAAGTGGCGTCATCAAAGCGAATTTTATGGTCTGGCGCGCCCATGACGACGGCTATCAGTTCTAAGCCGTCTTTTTCAGCGGTAGCGGAGACGCAGTATTTCGCCTGGTCGGTGGAGCCGGTCTTTAATCCGGTGGCGTAAGCATACTGCTTAATCAGCTTATTCGTGTTGGTAAGGCCGAATTCAGAGGAACCGCGTTTCGTTACATGCGTGATGTTTTCCATCCATATCGTGCAGTAATTGTGTATTTGCGGATATTTGCGAATCAGTTCCCGCGACATCAGCGCGACGTCCTTTGCAGTTGTCATATGACCGTCTACATCAAGACCGCAGCAGTTGACAAAAGTAGTGTTGTTCATGCCGAGGTCTTTGGCGCGCTGGTTCATACGCGCTACAAACTCTTGCTCGCTGCCATAAATGTGTTCTGCCATGGCGACACATGTGGCATATCGAAAAAGGAGACAGCAGTCTTTGGGAAAAAGTGGATTGGAGAAAAGCGACAGACGCTTTTTAAGTACACTATTTACTAATTCGCCAAAAAATGATATGATGGTAGACGGAAATTTAGGTTACGGAAAGGATGTCTATCAATTATGAGACAATTAATGTTAGGTAATCAGGCATTTGCAAGAGGACTGTATGAGGCGGGATGTGCGTTTGTATCAAGTTATCCGGGTACGCCGAGTACAGAAGTTACAGAGGAAGCCGCTAAGTATGAAGAGATTTACTGCGAGTGGGCTCCCAATGAGAAAGTGGCTATGGAGGCAGCTTTTGGCGCTTCCCTGGCAGGTAAGAGAAGTTTTTGTGGAATGAAACATGTGGGCTTAAATGTTGCAGCAGACCCTTTGTTTACTTGTTCTTACACAGGCGTGAACGCGGGCATGGTAATTTGCGTGGCGGACGACGCAGGCATGCATTCTTCGCAGAATGAACAGGATTCCCGCCATTATGCGGCAGCGGCGAAGATTCCGATGTTGGAGCCGTCAGATTCCGCGGAGGCTTGTGAGTTTGTGAAAAAGGCGTACGGCCTTTCGGAGGAATATGATACGCCGGTTATTGTCAAGATGTGCACAAGAGTTGCGCATTCCCAGAGTATTGTGGAGACTGGTACGAGGGAAGAGGGCAAACAGCGTCCCTATGAGAAAAACATTGCCAAATATGTGATGATGCCAGGCAATGCAATCCGGCGCCATCCTGTGGTGGAGGAGCGTACAAGGAAACTGGCAGAGTATGCCAACACTTGTGAATTTAATCGCGTGGAGATGGGAGACACGAAATTAGGCATCATTACTTCTTCTACAAGCTACCAGTATGTGAAGGAAGTGTTTGGAGACCAGGCGTGCATTTTGAAACTTGGCATGATTTACCCGCTGCCTGGGCAATTGATTCTTGATTTTGCAGCGAAGGTGGACAAACTGGCAATTGTGGAAGAGTTAGACCCGGTGATTGAAGACCATTGTAAGAAATTAGGACTGACTGTGACTGGCAAGGAGGCGCTTCCGTTAGAAGGAGAGTATTCACAGAATTTGATTGCCGAGAAATTAGGAAAAGAAGTGCCGGGATATAAGAGCCTTAATGAAGAACTGCCCGGACGTCCGCCTGTTATGTGTGCAGGGTGTCCGCATAGGGGATTGTTCTACATATTGTCTAAGAATAAGTGTACAGTTCTCGGGGACATCGGTTGTTATACGCTGGGCGCGGTGGCGCCTCTTAGCGCTATGGAAATGACACTGTGTATGGGAGCTTCCATAAGTTCCATCCATGGGTTTAATAAGGCTTTGGGCTCAGAGAGCCAAGGAAAAACGGTAGCGGTTATCGGCGATTCTACGTTTATGCATTCCGGTATGACTGGGCTTGCCAATATCGCCTATAACCAGAGCAATTCCACTGTGATTATATTAGATAATTCCATTACCGGTATGACTGGGCACCAGCAGAATCCTACGACCGGTTACAATATTAAGGGAGATCCGGCAGGCAAGATAGATTTGGAGAGCCTTTGCCGTGCTATGGGTTTTGGGCGCGTGGCCGTCATTGACCCCTATAATTTGGAAGAATGTGACAGAGTCATTAAGGAAGAGCTTGCAGCAGATGAGCCGTCTGTAATTATCAGCAGGCGTCCATGCGCTCTACTTAAATATGTGAAACATAAGCCGCCAATCCGCGCGCTGGAAGATAAGTGTGTGGGTTGCAAATCCTGTATGCGCCTTGGCTGTCCGGCAATCAGCATGAAAAATAAAAAAGTAGTCATCGACAATACGCTCTGCGTGGGCTGCGGTGTCTGCGAGCAATTATGTAAGTTTGATGCATTACAGCCGGAGGAGGTACAGAAATGACGAAGAATATTATGATTGTAGGCGTGGGGGGCCAGGGTTCCCTGCTTGCCAGTAAGTTGTTAGGGCATCTGCTCCTCTCGGAAGGGTATGATGTAAAAGTGTCCGAAGTACATGGCATGAGCCAGCGCGGCGGAAGCGTTGTCACTTATGTAAGGTTTGGAGAAAAAGTGTACTCCCCGATTATTGACAAAGGGGAGGCAGATTTTATCGTCTCCTTTGAGAAATTAGAAGCTGCGCGTTATGTGGAATATTTGAAAGAAGGCGGCAGGATTGTCGTAAATACGCAGGAGATTGACCCCATGCCGGTGATTACCGGGGCGGCGTCTTATCCTGAGAATTTGATTGAGAAAATGCAGGCCTTGGGAATCCAGGTAGATGATATGGACTGTCTGTCGCTTGCCGAGGAGGCAGGCTCCGCCAAGGCAGTGAATATCGTGCTGATGGGACGTCTATCAAAATATTTTGACATTCCGGTAGAGAAATGGCAGAAAGCCATTGCAGAATGCGTCCCGGCGAAATTTGCCGCAATGAACCAGAAAGCGTTCCTGCTTGGGCGCGGGGAGTCAAATACCCCGCAGTAAGGGTGCATTGCTCGCGGGAATAAAGGAGAACTGCCTGCCTCTGTTTGGAGGTGGGCGGGATGTATAAAAAGAAATGGAGACGGAAATGAAAAATTATTACCAACCAGAAATTGAAACGATGCCATTGGAACAGCTTCAGGAGCTTCAGAGTGAGAGATTGGTGAAACAGGTACGGTTTGTGTATGATAATGTGCAGTTTTACCGTGATAAAATGGATAAGGCGGGCGTCAAGCCGTCAGACATCAAAGGGATTGATGATTTACATAAGCTGCCATTTATCACCAAAGATGACCTCCGCGACCAGTACCCCTATGGTCTTTTGGGCGTGCCGCTTGAGGAATGCGTGCGCATCCAGTCTACCAGCGGGACAACCGGGCGGCGTGTAGTTGCCTTTTATACCCAGGAAGACATTGATATTTGGGAAGAGTGCTGTGCGCGGGCAATTGTTGCTGCGGGCGGATCCAAAGAGGATGTCTGTCATGTCTGCTATGGATATGGACTTTTTACTGGCGGCCCTGGCTTAAACGGAGGTTCCCACAAGGTGGGATGTTTGACTTTGCCGATGTCTTCGGGAAATACAGAACGGCAGTTACAGTTTATGATGGATTTAGGTTCGACAATCCTTTGCTGCACGCCGTCTTATGCGGCAAATCTTGGCGAGGCGGTAAACGAGCGGGGATTAAAGGATCAGATTCACTTAAAGGCAGGAATTTTCGGCGCAGAGCCCTGGACAGAGCAGATGCGCAAAAATATTGAACAGTCTCTTGGTATCAAAGCATATGATATTTATGGGTTGACAGAGATTTCCGGTCCGGGCGTGTCGTTTGAATGTGAGGAACAGGCAGGAATGCACGTGCAGGAAGACCATTTCATTGCTGAAATTATCAATCCTGGAACGGGCGAGGTGCTCCCGGAAGGTGAAGTTGGGGAACTGGTATTTACTTGTATTACCAAGAAAGCGTTTCCGCTTTTGCGTTACCGTACGCGCGATCTGTGCCGCCTTACCAGGAAGCGCTGCTCCTGTGGGCGTACGCATGTGCGCATGATGAAACCGAAGGGAAGAAGCGATGATATGATGGTTGTCAAGGGCGTTAATGTATGGCCTTCCCAGATTGAGGCGGTTCTTCTGAAGCAGGGTTATCAAGCGAATTATCAGATTGTTGTCGATCGTATCGGCAATAATGATACGATGGAAGTTCAGGTAGAACTGACGCCGGAGATGGAAAAGAACAGCACCCTGACAATACCGGAAAGAGAAAAGAAGATTGTCAGCGGCTTAAAGTCTATGCTTGGCATTAAAGCCGATGTCAAGGTTGTAGAACCTAAGAGCATTGCAAGAAGTGAAGGCAAGGCTGTCCGTGTTATTGATAAGAGGCATTTGTATCAGTAAAGAAGTGATAAAGTTTCTAATACTGGCGCAATTTTATGCGTCAGTATTTGCTATATATTTGTAATGAAAACAAAGGAAAGGAAGTAACAGATTATGCCGGTAACAGATTTACTGGAGAGAAATCATAAACTATACAGTGACGAGGTAGCTTTAGTAGAGCTGAATCCGCTCGTGACTGATACACGGAAAACCACCTGGAAAGAATATAACCTTGTGCAGCAGACCTCTTCGCAGCCATATCGCAGGGAGATTACTTGGAGTATCTTTGACGAGAAAGCGAACCGTGTGGCAAATATGTTGATTAGCCGCGGCATACAAAAGGGCGACCGTGTGGCAATTCTCATGTTTAACTGTCTGGAGTGGCTGCCCATCTATTTTGGCATTTTAAAAACCGGAGCAATTGCCGTGCCCTTTAATTTCCGCTTTTCGGCGGAAGAGATTCAGTACTGTGCAGATTTGGCCGAGGTGCATGTTCTGTTCTTCGGTTCAGAGTTTATCGGGCGTATCGAATCTATTGAGGAAAATCTCAGTAAAGGGCGGTTGCTTATCTATGTGGGAGACGGCTGCCCGACGTTTGCGGAAGGCTATCGTGAACTGGTGGCGGATTGTTCGAGCCAGGCTCCGCTTGTCCGTCTGGAAGACGAAGATGATGCCGCCATCTATTTCTCATCGGGGACGACAGGATTTCCCAAAGCGATTTTACACAACCATGAGAGTTTGATGCAGGCGGCGCAGATGGAGCAGAAGCATCATCTGACCGATAGGGATGACGTGTTCCTTTGCATTCCCCCGCTCTATCATACCGGCGCAAAATTTCATTGGATGGGAAGTCTTTGCGCGGGGAGCAAGGCAGTCCTCTTAAAAGGGACGACACCGGAGATTATTCTCGATGCGGTGTCGAAAGAGCATTGTACCATTGTCTGGCTGTTAGTGCCCTGGGCGCAGGATATCTTGAGTGCCCTTGACAGGGGAGACGTTAAATTAGAGGATTATGAACTCAGTCAGTGGCGGCTTATGCATATCGGTGCGCAGCCGGTACCGCAGTCTTTGATTAAGCACTGGAAAGAGTATTTCCCGGAGCATATGTATGATACAAATTACGGACTGTCCGAATCGACAGGCCCGGGATGTGTGCACCTTGGCATAGAGAATATCCACAAGGTAGGCGCGATTGGTGTTCCGGGGTATCGCTGGGAATGCAAGATTGTGGACGAAACCGGCAGTGAAGTGCCGCAGGGGGAAGTTGGAGAGCTCTGTGTGAAAGGTCCGGGCGTCATGACATGTTATTATAATGATCCCAAGGCAACGGAAGAGACGTTAAAAGATGGCTGGCTCTACACCGGTGATATGGCAAAACAGGATGAGGATGGGTTCTATTTTCTTGTAGACCGTAAGAAAGACGTGATTGTCAGCGGCGGTGAGAATATCTATCCCGTGCAGATTGAGAACTTCCTCAGCGCTTATGAGAAGGTGCAGGATGTGGCGGTTATCGGACTGCCGGACGAACGTTTAGGAGAGATTACCGGCGCTATTATTTCTGTCAAGAAGGGAATGGAATGTACCCAGGAGGAGATTGACGAATTCTGCAAAGAGCTTCCCAGGTACAAACGGCCCAAGAAGATTATCTTTGCGGATGTTCCCAGGAATGCAACCGGGAAGCTGGAGAAGCCTGCGCTCCGCAAGAAATACGGCGTAGAACATCTTGTTGCACAGCAGAATGAGACGTAAGTATTACAGAAAGTTCACTGTATGGCAGTATGAATCATAGTGAACGAAATCAGTTTGCTGTTTGGTAAAATGCAGGGAGTGAAATGGAAGTAAGTTTAAAATCTGCAATCTGTGACGATGAACGCCATATACATGGTACAGTTCAGAGATTGATGGACAATTATGCAAAACAACATGGTATTTGCCATGAGATGTACCATATCTGTTCAGCACAGGAATTACTGTCTTTTGAGGAAGAGATAGATTTCCTGCTGCTGGATATTGATATGCCCGAAATGGATGGCATAGAGGCTGCGCGTATCTTAAATGCACGGGGAATCAACTATAAAATCGTTATGCTCACGAGTAAAGCAGAACGTTTTAAGGAGGCATTTAAGATAGGCGCATTTCGTTTTGTGACAAAACCGATTTTAGCAGAGGAATTTTTTGAGGCGGTGGACGAGGTAAGGGAGCGCATGGCCGGGATGGGGAAAATTCAGGCATACCGAGATGGAATTTTGTATGAAGTTGTGCAGCGAGATATTCTTTACCTGATGGCGGATGGCAATGCGGTGCGGATTTTTACAAAACATGCGGAGTATCGAAGTGGAAAGCCGCTCAAAGAATGGGCAGGGGAACTGGATGAACGTATGTTTTTTGTGTGTCACAGGAGTTATATCGTAAATCTCGGGAAGATTGCAGAGATTGAGCAGGATTTGGCAATCCTTACCAGTGGGGAAAAAGTTCCGATTGCAAGAAGGAAACGCACAGATTTGCAACAGTCCTTTATGATATTTGATACGAAAAGGCGGTAAGGGATTCGCATTAATAAATCTGGCCGTTCACATAGCTATACGACCGTTTACATAGTTAGAGGTTGAAAATAAGAATGTTTTGAAATAGACTGCTAATAGAACTTAGCGGTCTATTTTTGAAAGACTAACTATTAAAAGTCAAGTCTAAAATGAAGTTTTTTGAATGAATTGCA
>CAJUTD010000073.1 GCA_910589635.1 uncultured Lachnospiraceae bacterium
GATCCACCCCTCCCTGTCATTTCGTGTAGCTGTATCTCTTCAGCTTGTGCTTATATTTATCCGTCAGCTCATCGGCGCATTTCTGGAAATCCAGCATGCGGAAGGCGCCTTCGGCATTCCCGCCGTAGCCGTTGATCCCCTCCATCACAAACGGCGCCACGCAGTCCTTCGCGCCCTCATGGAAACGCCGCAGGGTCCTGTTGCAGACGATCCGGGCGGCCTTCGCCCTTACCCCGCCCTCAAGACGGTTATCATGATTGGGATGCGTCTTTATGGAGACCCATTCCCCATTTTCCTTGACCCATGCCCGGTGCGCATAGGCGTCGGTGGCGGAGTGGATAGCCATCCCGATCATCACATAGGACAGCGTCTCGCCTGTCTTTTTCACTTTCTGGCCCCGGACATCATTATTCCCCTCATCGTCCCTCTCTTTATACCGCACATATTCATCCCACTTCCCATACACCTTCTCCTTCAATGCTTTCGCCAGGTCGTCAAGCTGCTTGGAAGTGGTGCCCGTCACAGAAGCCTTCGCCGACGATGGGAATGCGCTCCCATCGCTCCTTTTCGGGTAATACTTTTTCAGGTTTCCCATAACAGCTTTTACTTCTGCCGGCTTATCCTTCCTGATATAGACCGCCCGTGCGGCATGGCAGAGGAAGCGGTAGAAGGCAAGGAAATTCTTCTTGTCGCCGTGGATATAATACGGTGTTTTATCATCATTCCTGCCATCCTGCCGAAAAGCCCTGTCCGGCAGGACGGCGCCCGTCAGCAGCGCCTTCCTGCGCTCCTCGCGCTCCTTGCACTCCTCGCACTCCTTGTTAAATCTTTTGACTTTCTCATCCTCTACCCCCATGCTCAAGACCACAAAATCCATATGATGTTTAGGACCCCACCGCGCCTCCACGGCGTCCTCATCCAGATCTACCGCGTCCGCCGGCTGCGTGTTCTGCAGCGGGCTCCCTTCCGTTTGTCCTCCCGGGTGGTACTGCTGCCGGCACTCCTCATAAATGGAAAGCGCATAAGCATAATCTATCACCCCCGCTTCCCCTTCCCGGGCAGGCGCGGCGCTCAGTTCCAGCAGTTCCCGGATAAAGCCTGCCGGCATACTGCGGTCCTTCTTCCACAAAAGGGACGCCATGCCCGCCACATGGGGCGCCGCCATGCTGGTTCCCGACAGGTAATCCGCACCGAAGAACGTATCCGTCGCCGCCACGTCCTCCCCCGGCGCCAGCAGGTCGGTCTCTTCCTTCCCTGAGCTTTCCGTTGCCAGCCCCCCTTCATGGTCTACTGCGCCTACGGAGACGACTGCGCCATAAGCTGCCGGGTACTCTACCGTTCCGCCGTTGCCCGCCGCGGCGATCAGGAGGATTCCCTTCTCCTGCGCCATAAGCACTGCCTTTTCCAATGCCACGGACCTCCTGGGCGTTCCCAGGCTCATGCAGATGATATCCGCATCCATCTCTTCTGCTTTCTGGATCCCGGCAATCAGGCGGCTCAGGGAACAGCGGTTCTCACAATCCAGAATACGGATGGAAAGGATCTGGGCAGACGGGTCGATGCCGGTAATGCCATACCCGTCATCACAGGCCCCTATGATACCCGCTACCGCCGTTCCATGCCCTGTCCCGTCCATGAAAAAGCCTTCCATGCCCTGCTCGTCATCTACCAGGTTCACGCTCTCTGCCACCTGCACGTCCGCCACCAGGTTCACGCCGGAATCCAGCACTGCAACCCGCATCCCGGTATCATTGGCGCCCTCTGCACCATCCCCGGGCTCTTCCAGGCCGACCATCTCCCTGTTCCATTCCTCCACGTCCTCTGTCTGCAAAAATAACGGGTCATATTCCTCTGTATCTTCCATCTGCAAAAACGGGGAACCGTATTCCCCTTCCAGGGAAAGACTGCCGTCAGGCAGCATTGCCGCTGTCATATCCACATCTTCCTCCACAGCCTCCACCGCATCTGACTGCTCCAATTCCTGCACCTCTGCTGCTTCCAGCTCCAGGAGGAGCATATCATTCTTTTCCAGTGCATCTGTGTTCTCCTCTATGGTCCCTTCCGGGACAGCCTCTTTTAGTATCTGCTCCGCCTCCCGGGCGCTGACCCCGCCCGCCGGTTCCCCGGCGACTGTCCTGGCAACCTCTATTTCCGGCCGCCTGGCATCCTCTGCCATGGTGACAATGTACTGCTTCTTTTCCCCGTCTGAGGGCGATACCACTCCCTCTTCCCCTGTTTCTTCCAACTGTACCGGCTCTGTACAGGCATCTTCTGTCCCGGTCTCTGCTTTCGCCGGCTCTGCATAAGCAGCATCCGTGACCGCCAATCCTGACACAGCCACTGCGCCCGCCAGTAACAGACACCATAATCTTCTCTTCATTCTTATGTACCCCCTTTTCTTCGCTTCCGTTTCCGGCTGCCCTGTTATTTTGTTCCCCGCCACAGACTCTGTAACGGCCGAAACTTCAGGACAGACAACTCTCCTTCCGCACCGCTCATCCCCCCTCAAGCTTCTTATTCTTATCCTAACATATACTATATAAGACATCAAGGTTCGGATTTTTTGTGACAAAGTAAGTTACCAGAAAAATGGGACGACTGTTATGAAGCGACTTTTGCCAATAGGCAGATTAATATAAAAAATTCCAAAGAATAAAGTAATTATGCTATTAGAAGCTCAACTAAACCAATATTAAGATGATAATACAAAAGCCAAGGGGACTACTGATGGGGTATTATGAATCGGATATGCAAATTGTAAAAACACTTTTTCTACAAAACAGACAGAAGAAGCGGCAAAACTTTTACAGCATCTGATCAGACAAAGGCCTGATGGGGATGCATATGCAATGCTGGGAGATTTATATTCTTGGGGAAGAGGCGTTGAACAGAACCCTGATAAAGCCTGCGAATGTTTTGAAAATGCAGCGAAAATGGGTCATACCGATGCAATGAGAGCAACAGCCGAAATGAATTACAGGGGAGGACTGCTTCATAAACCTTCCTTTCCTGCAAAATACTGTAATGACAATTTTTTCACGCTCCCCCTTCCTCACTCAGCCACACGCTCCAACCGTTCCCCTAGGCGGCTGACAATCTCATTGCTGATGGTTCCTGCCCACTGCGCCATCTCCTCCGCCTGGATTTCCAAGTCCCCGGACTTGCCAATCAGCACTGCTTCGTCCCCGGCTTCCACCTGGGGGATATCCGTCACGTCCACAAGCATCTGATCCATGCAGATTCTGCCGATAACAGGAGCCATCTTGCCATTGCAAAGCACAAAACCGCAATTTGACAGTTCCCTGGGAACTCCATCGGCATAACCGATGGAAAGAACGGCAATTTTGCGGTTCCCCCGGGCGCTGTAGGTAAGCCCATACCCCGCCCCTTCCCCATGGTAAAGCATTTTTACGCTCTCCACCCGGGTCTTTAGCGACAAGACGGGCCTTAAATCTACCGCTGCATTTTCCCTGTCATTCTTCGCGCTGTAGATGCCATATAAGGCAATGCCTGCACGCGCATAATCAAAACAGCATTGAGAATAATTCAAAATCCCATAACTCCCCTGCAAATGGCATTTAAAATGATGAAATCCTTTCCTGTGAAGTTCTTCCACCACATACTCAAAATGATGGATCTGCTCCATGGTATAGGAACGCTCCTGCACAGAATTCCCATCCGACACGCACAGATGGGAAAACACACCCATTACCTTCAAATTGGGAATCCGAAAAATATTTACAATTTCCTCTATATTTTCCCAGCGTTCCCCCAGACGGTGCATCCCTGTATCAATTCCGACATGAACCTTAAATCTTCGCCCGTCATCCCGCATGAGTTTTGCATAATTTCCGTCAACAACTGTCTGAATTAAATCATAGGCAAGCAGATCGCCAAACTCTGCCGGATGCGTATAACCCAACACGAGGATTTCTCCTGCAATGCCCGCCTGGCGCAGCTCTATTCCCTCTGATACAGAGGCCACGCAAAACGCATCAATTCCTTCTTTTTGTAATGCCTGCGCTACCAATACAGCCCCATGCCCATAGGCGTTTGCCTTAACTGCCGGCATCAGCATACAGTCAAACGGCAGCACTCTGCGGAATTCCTCAATATTATGTTTTAAATTTCCCATGTCGAGCTCAATCCAAGCCCTGCTTTTTTTATACATCAATCCTTCTCCGTCACAAATCTTTGATACATCCGTTTCGCTCCCACCACTGCCATAGACAGCATCACAGACAAAACCACCACCGCAAGATAATGGAGCAATGACTGTTCCACCAGCGATTCCTCCATTTTTAATGCAGTGGCCGCACCACGCACAAGCACAATACACAGAGGATGCAAAATATAAATATACATAGACAAATCCCGGGCAATGTCCACACCATAACAATCCAGTGACAGCAGCAGTTCAAACAGGAAAAACATCACCGGAATCAACAGGAAATACATACTGTTATGTTTCTGCCACTGAAGCTGAAAACTTATGAAACCTTCTGCTAACATCCCAGCAAGCGAAATAATAAGCCCAATCCATGCTGCTTTGCGGGATAACCTGACTTTTCCATTTGCCAGCAGCACACCCATCCATAAAAACAATGGGGCAAAAAAAATTCCATTCCTTGTATAAGAGCTGACAGTAAACAAACCCTCATAAACCATTTTTAAAAAGGGAATCTGACTGATTAAATTGTAATAACTGTCGCCTAACATCCCCAAAATGTACAACACAAATACAATCACGGACACCGTCAGAGGACTGCAGACATACAGCAGCCCCACAATCAGAAGACATCCCAGAATCACTGCCGGCAAATACCAAAGGTGATAAAATGTCCCGTCAAAAAATATTTCTTTCAGCCATCCTCCCACACTGTCACTGATATTATGGGAATAGATTTTTAGCGGCAGATACAGCAGCGTGGAAATCACATATAGGAGCGCTGTCTTCTTCAAAAACCTGCCCATACTGCCCGAAAATACTCCTTCTGCACTCTCATTTCTAAGACCGCCGGAACTCCTGTGAGATAATTTTCCTCTGGCATACTGCCATCGCCTCTGATAAGGCGCCAGCACAAAGAATCCGCTCACCATCAGGAAAAACGGCACTCCAACCCTCCCCAGACAGTAAGTTACGAGGAAGTCCGCCGTCTCGCTAAAAGATGCCAGCGGCGCAGTGTGAATTGCCACGATCAGCAGGGCTGCCACCAAGCGAAAATTATCGATCGCCGCATAATTTCTTCTCTGTTTCATATCAGTTTCCTATCCAGCAATCTGCTCAAAATTTCATCAAAAGATATCCCTGCCGCTTTCATCATATTCGGATAACGGCTGTGCGTCGTGAAGCCAGGAATCGTATTGACCTCGTTAAAATAAATTTCCCCCTCGGGTGTGAGGAACATATCTACCCTTGCAAAATAACTGCACCCCAGCCCGCGGTAAATCCGCACTGCCGCATCTTTTATTTCCCGCGCTTTTTCCTCAGAAATCCTGGCCGGTACATGGATCTGGGAAGATTTGAGCGTATACTTTTCCGTATAATCAAAGAACCCTTCCGACAGTTCTATCTCATCCACCTCGCCTACGGTCAATTCCTTTGTCCCCAAAATGGCGCAACCTACCTCAAACCCCTCAATCATTTCTTCCAGAATCACTTGTGAATCGTATGCAAATGCATGTTCCACCGCAGCATGTAATTCCTCTTTGCCGGAAATCTTGGTAATGCCAAAGGAGGAACCGGCACGCAGCGGTTTAACAAACAACGGATAGCCTAACATTTCTCCATAAGCCTCAATCTGCTCCCAATTTTGTTTATCCTCTTCTGAAATCGTATATGATTGCGCTGTTTTGACGCCGCACGCTCCGGCAAGCCGGTGCGCAGTTTCTTTATCCATGCAGACGGCGGAACTCATGGTATTACAGCCGATTACCGGAATGTCTGATAATTCCAACACGCCCTGCACCGTTCCGTCCTCCCCATTTTTCCCATGTAAAATTGGCAGCGCGCCATCCAGGGAAATCTCTTCTGTGCCGTCCTCTTTTAACAACAAAATACCATGCAGACTCTTATCCGGGGAAGCCGCCACCGGAACACACTTATTTTTTACGAACCAGTTATCTCCCGGAATGTCCGATAATTCTCCGCGATAAAGGTACCATGCTCCATTTTTCGCTATGCCAATCGGCAGAACTTCATATTTTTTCGTATCTATATGCGTCATCACCGCATAAGCGGACTGCAACGACACTTCATACTCACTGGAGGCTCCCCCAAACAAAACGGCAATTCTTTTTCTTTTCATAACCTGTATCTCCTTCTTTCTTCATCATACATAACCCGAATAATATGCCGGCGCTTTACTCTATACATAACCCGAATAATATGCCGGCGCTTTACTCTATCATACATAACCTGAATGACAGCCCGGTGACTTTTCTATGACAAAATTGTCACAAAAACCGCCTGCCTCGTATTAATTGTACGAGACAGACGGTCTGCATGTCTTAATATTCTGTTGCCGATTCCCTAAGATAATCTTAACTGAAAGTTAGGATTTTTTGAACTTAACGTTAAGGCTAAACAGGCTGCTCCGCAAACGTCACCTTACCGTAATAGATTTGCGAAAAAGCGCCAGCACTAAAAATAAAACAGCATAATTAAATGCCTGCGGGTTATTGACTATCGACTGCCCCAGATATCCCATAATACCCGAAAACAGCATCCAATCCCTGACGGATTTTCCTTTTTTGAGAAAAAACATCCTGCCTGCCGAAATCCATATCATACTATAGGAAATAAGGCCAAAAACCCCCATAGTCACCAGATATTGCAGAAATTCATTATGCGCATTCAGATATATGCCGCCTAAATGGGAAAAATATTTACTCAGACACGCAATACCAAAACAATCGCATCCACAGCCAAACAATTTGTATTTCCATTGGAAGTTTGCAAACAAATTGAATGTACAAATCCACAGCCGCCCTCTTCCTGTTCCCCAACTGTCCTGAAACACAGAGATTTCATAGAACAGGACTACCAGCGCTATAACAATGAAAAGAGCACAAAATAGGAAACTCTGACGCGTCTTCGCCATCGTAAATTTAAAACCCCTTTTTTTCCAGACGCCGCTTCTTTGAAAACATAAAACAAGTAGTGCGATACTCCCACAAACCATCCACAAATTCTTCTGCATAACAAACCGGAAAATACCGTCAATTTTTATAAACTGCCCATGGTAAAATTTCATTATGAGAGAAACAACACCTGTAACCACACTAAAACTAATCAGGAGTTTGAGAAAATCCGCTAAGCATTCCCGATAATGGATGATATAGAGCCCAACAACAAAGAAGGAGGCCGCCAATCCCAGGATAATTCCATCGCTTTTACAAATAATGACATTATAAAATCCCAGATTTACATATAAGAACAACAGCCGTTTTGCCCAATATTCCCGGCAATTCAAATATAACAAGCACCCCATAGGGAACAATATCGACAGATACCCCACATACCAGTTGACATTTCCAATGGTCGAAATATAAGTGTAAAAATCATTGGCAATTCCCCGGTGCATCCCAAACACATCAATATGGAAAGAATTGAGGATTCCCATTACATACAATATGGAAGAAGATAACATCGCTGCCCTCACCATATATCTGCCAAATGAAATATTGCGGGATATGGTAAAATACAGCGCAGCCAAAATCCCTATCGTCAATATGCCCATCGACCAGCCGCCGCTTCCCCAGAATGATTCTGCTGGCGTCTTCGTGGCAAAACCGGAACATATGGCGCTGCACAGAAAAAGCAATATGGAAACGTCTAACATGGTGAAGCTTTTTTCTTGCTTCTGTTTCCAGCTCTCCCCCGCGATAACTGTCTGCCTCTGCTGAAAAATCATGGCGGCCATGCCTGGAATACAACATGCGGCCATGGCAAGAAACAAGATTCCTCCGACGATCCAGAGGAATCTTGCTTTTGCCATAGTCAAGTTAAAATATCTGTTTTCAAAATAGAACGGCATAACCAGCATAATCAGTACATAATACAGCGCAGCTGCCATTTCTTTTGTTCTTTGTGCTTTCATTTATCTCCAATCTTCCATCCAAAAACTACTACTCTTCCTCACGCTCCGTCCCATCTAAGACCATCCTGTTTCCGTCTGCCCCCAGCACAATCACAGTCCTTTCTTTAAAGTCGAGCGTCAGGCATTTTTCTATGATTTCACTTTCAAATACCTCAAATCCATCCAATGTGATCTGCTGCCTGTCCTTATCTATGGAGACATACTCTTCGGAAATCCTCCCGTAGAATTCTACTGCATCAGCAAACGTATAGTTATCGTATAAGTAATCCAGCTCATTTTCACCAAAGTCCTGGGAAACCTCGAATACACCGTACTCTATCCCCAACGGCACAGGACAAGGGATGCGGCACATCATATAATTCATGTTATACAGCATATAACAGTTCTCTACCGTATAAACATGAAAAAACTCGTCATAATACATGACATAATAATTATTGTCCGTATAGAACAGGCTTGCCTGGTTTTCGATCCCCGTATTGTAATATGTAATTTCCCCAATATAATCTTCCTTGTTCGTGTTGATGATATCAGTTTTCTTTGAGTTTGACCGAAACGACAGATTACAGTCTGAAAAATTTACATTCGGTTCCCCTTTCACGTCCGCCCTGCAAAACAGGTACCTTGCCGCAGGGTCGTTCCATTTACTGACATACAACTCCTTCCACAACAATTGGGTATTATTGCTGATTCCATAATATACGCCAATCCCTGTCGCGGCAGCCAGCAGCAACAGGGCAGATATAACCATAATCTTATGCTTTTTTCTCATTATACACGCCCCTTATCAATCCATTTTCACAAGCGCTTTTAGATATTTTTCGCTGATATATTGGACGCGTCCGCTTTTGGTGCCTGTAGCCGTATGATATCCATCGTTTACAACATAATACCTTGTTGTCTTTGTCGCGTACTTTGTATCGTTCTTTTTCTTTTGATATTGCACGGTGATATCATAATATCCAGCAATCGCTACAGAATGCCTGCTCCCGTCCGGGGCATGAAAGGCGCCGATTACCGGCTTTTTCATTTTATTATATTTAGCGACTGTAGACTTTAAAGGGGAGTTGATGCTTTTTCCTGTTATGGTTTTTTTGTGTATTTTATAATATTTTGTAAGCAAAGGCGCAAGCTCTTTCGGGCTTACCCCGCCTTTATTTTCAAGTTTTCCGGAACCAAAGCCCATATTTACCAGAGTAGAAAAAATAATTCTGTATTTGCTATGATCTAATGTTCTTGCAATCCCTTTTCTGGTATAATATTCAATGTTGGTCGTAGAAGCCACAAAGGAACACGTTCCATTTACATTTACGCCATACCTTTCTTTAAAATATGAATTTAATTTATCTTGCGCATAATTATTAGTATCTAATAAATAATCCGATTTTTGGCTTTTCCTTATTCTCTTGCCGTATTTATACCCTTTTAACAGTTCCTGTTCGGCCGCCCCCAAGGTATTCAATAAACAATCATGGATACTTTTACTGCTGCCACACGGATCATTCGTATAATCATAGCCGGTATATGGGGGCTCAACAGCTCCATCCGTATCGGCTGCATCCCCGCTGGCGCTTGGATTTCCACTCTCGCTGGCGTTCCCACTTACACTCGCATTTCCACTTACACTCGCGTTCCCGCTTTCGCTGGCATTTCCGCTTTCACTTACCAGATTACAAATGATTGCCGACGATTTCGCGCTTACTTGAAATGTTGCGGTTAAGACAGTTACGCATACTAACAGTGACATTAGTTTCTTAAATATTTTTCTCTTCATGTTATTTACTCCTTAATTAATTATTTCCCTGCTCCATGCCTCTTAATCTATGTAACAACTCTTTTGTTAATTCTACATCCACTCAAAGAAACATCTTACTCCCCCCTCTCCCTTTTAGAACCGTCTATCATTCCCTCTTAACCGTCCTCTAAACAAACAGTATCATAATTTCATCACATTTACAAGTATAATCTGACTGTCACATCGCTCACTTCGGCAGCTCCACCACAAAGGTAACCTGCTCTTTCTCACTCTCTGCCGTTATCTCGCCGCCATGCAGTTTGACAATCTCCTTGGCAATGGCAAGCCCCAGCCCGGCGCCTCCGGTATTCGAGTTCCTCGCCTCATCCATACGGTAAAATTTCTCGAAAATAGAGGACAGCTTTTCCTTGGGAATCGTCTTACCCTGATTCTTAAATTTAACCACAATCTTTCCCGATGCCATTTCTTCCAGGAAAATATGAATCTTCGTATTCTCATAACTATAGGCAACCGCATTTTTGAGAATATTATTAAAGACCCTCGCCAGCTTCACCGGGTCACCGTAAACAGTCACGTTTTCATCTCCATGCAGTACCGCCTGATTTCCCTTCTGGCTGAGAAGTGGGTAAAACTCTTCAATCATCTGCAAAAGCATATAGTACAAATCTATTTTTTCCTTTTCCAATACAATCTGCTGGATGTTATAGCGCGTAATCTCAAAAAATTCATTGATAAGCTGCTCCAGACGATTTGCTTTCTCCAAGGTGATATGGACGTATTTCGCTTTCTGTTCAAGCGGCATGTCCGGCGCCTCTTCCAGAAGGCTCAGATAGCCAATCACAGACGTCAGCGGCGTACGGATATCATGCGCAAGATACATCACAAGATTATTTTTGCGCTCCTCCGCAAGCTTTGCCTCTAACTCCCGCCGTTCTAGCGTCTGGCGCAGTAGATTCAGCTTCTTTTCCATCGGCTCCATTTCCTGGGACAGCATAATCTCCTTATCCTCCCCCTGGATCAATTTCTCAAGTCCCGCGTCGATCTCATTAAAATAACGCGTAAACCAAGACAGTGACGCCCAGAATAACAACATAAAACAGAGCGTTACGGCGACAAAAATAATCAGCACCATATTTTCTCGCATTCCATACTGATAAATATTTCTGGCGTCATAATATTCCAAATGAAAAACATTCTGTAAAAACAGTACAATCCAATCTCCCACACGCCCAAACCAGAAACGGCGGTACAGCGTAAAAATAATGCAGAACGCCAGCACAATCATGCCGAATGTCCGCAGAAAAACCTTGAATTTTAATTTCAGATAACCAGATTTCTTTTTCCTATCCGGCTCTTTTTGATAATCAGTTCTCAATTTTGTAACCTACTCCCCAAATAGTCTTAATATATTTTGGACGTTCCACGGAATCATTCATCTTCTCCCGCAAATGGCGGATGTGCACCGTTATCGTATTGTTGCTCTTGCTGTAATACTCATCCTGCCAGATTTCATGAAACAATTCCTCTGAGCTCACCACTTCTCCCTTACGCTGACAGAGAATTTTCAAAATGGAAAACTCTGTCGGTGTTAAATTAAGCGGTTTTTCATCCAATTGGCACTCATGCGTCTTAATATTGATTACCAGTCCGCCGTGCACCAAAAGCGCAGGATCTTCCTCTATCGCACTTTGAGACTGATTATTATACCTTTTATACCGTCTGAGCTGCGCTTTCACTCTTGCCACTAACTCCAACGGGCGGAATGGCTTCGTCATATAGTCGTCTGCCCCCAACATCAACCCACGGATTTTATCTATCTCTTCATCTTTTGCTGTCAACATAATCACCGGATAATTATGGCTTTTTCGTATTTCCTTGCAGAGCTCCAGCCCATCAATTCCGGGCAGCATGATATCTAAAATAGCCATGTCAAAAACTTCTGTCTGAATATGCTCCATTGCCTCCTTTGACGTATAGCAGACCGTCGCCGCAAAATTCTCACTCTCTAAATAAAATGCCACCAAATCGGCAATCTCTTTCTCATCATCAACAATTAATATTTTATCGCTCAACGAAATTTCTCCTTCCAAAACAATTCATTATTAACGGTTCTGTTCACACTGTTTGTAAATCTGATATTGTACATTATACATGAAGTTCTTAATAAAATCCTCACTAATTTCCTTTTTTAGTATTAAGATTTTCCTAAGAGAGTCAAATTGCCAAGACGATTGCTATCATAAAATCTACCATTGCCCCACTCGTCCGAATCCTTTATAATGATACAAAAAGGAGATTGCCATGAAAAAAGAATATGTGATGGGGAACGGCGCAATTGCGCTTGGCGCTCTCGCGGCCGGCGTCAATCTGGTATCCGGTTACCCGGGAACACCTTCCTCAGAGATAATTGAAACAATCAGCAAACATAAACAGGGAAACATACATGTAGAATGGTCTGTAAATGAAAAGGCAGCCATGGAAGTTGCTGCCAGCGCCTCTTATTCTGGCGCAAGAACACTAGTCACCATGAAACAAGTCGGACTAAACGTGGCCTCCGATCCCCTGATGTCACTGGCATATGTGGGCGTCAAGGGCGGCATGGTAGTAGTGTCCGCCGACGATCCGGGGCCTATTTCCTCTCAGACAGAACAGGACACCCGCATGTTCGCCAGCTTCTGCCGCATCCCTGTATTTGACCCGTCCTCGCCGGAGGAAGCCTTTACCATGATTCAGGACGCCTTTGATTATTCTGAAAAATACCATACGCCTGTCCTGTTCCGTCCTACTACAAGAGTGTGCCACGCATATGCTTCTGTAGAGATCAGTGAAACAACCAGGCCCAAACAATACGAAGGATTTATCAAGGACTCAGGGAAATGGGTGATTTTTCCACGCCTTTCCTTCGCCAGCCATGGTATGATCGAGAAGCGAAATCCCCAGATTGGTAAAGACTTCTCTACATACTCAGGCAATACCGTAGAAGGCACCGGGAACAAAGCTGTATTTACCGGGGGAATCAGCTATGCCTATGCTAAGGAGTATCTGAAAGATTACCCCGACGTAAAATTGTGCAAGATTTCCACGCCTTACCCATTTCCTGAAGATTTTGCCCTCAAATGTTTAGAGGACGTAGACGAAGTATTGTGTTTTGAAGAACTGAGCCCCTTTATTGAATCGGAATTATTGAAACTCGCGGGAGCCCACAATCTTTCCCTCAAAATATACGGCAAAATTACCGGACATATCACGGCGAGCGGTGAAAATTCCGCTGACTATGCCGCCCAGGCGCTGCGCACATTTTTAGGACATTCCGCTCCCAATTCCAGCATAGATTCCTCCGATGCGCCGACGCTCCCCATGCGCCCACCCGTGTTGTGTGCAGGCTGTCCCCACAGAGCATCCTTCTATGCCGTCAAGAAGGCAATGGAAGGGCAGAAAAGCTATTTCTGCGGCGATATCGGCTGTTATACGCTGGGCAACGCCATGCCGCTTGATATGGTCGACACATGTCTGTGCATGGGCGCCGGAATCACCATGGCGCAGGGCTTCCACTGGATGGACCCGCAGGGAACCTGTTTTGCATTTGTCGGAGATTCGACATTTTTTGCCTCTGGCATGACCGGGGTTGTCAACGCCATTTATAACGAAGCCGATATGATACTCTGCGTGCTGGACAATTCCACGACCGCTATGACCGGACACCAGCCGCATCCCGGAACAGGGCGCAATATGATGGGACATATCGTAGATAAAATCAGCATTGAAAAAATCCTTGAAGGCATGGGCGTCAGCAAAATCGTCACCGTCGATCCTCTGGATTTAGCAAAAAGCGTCGATGTTGTAAGAGAATGCGCTTCAGAAAAAGGCGTCAAAGCCATTATTTTCAAATCCCCATGCATCGCTGTCAGTAAGCCGGATAAACAGATGCAGATTTCCGACAAATGTATCCAGTGCAAGAAATGCATCCGTGAAATCGGTTGTCCCGCACTCATCACAGTGGACGGTAAAGTCTCCATTGATGTAGGGCTTTGTACCGGCTGCGGGCTTTGCAGCCAAATCTGTCCGGTAAATGCGATTGGAGGTGGCAATCATGAATAAAGACATTTTAGTTTGCGGCGTAGGCGGACAGGGAACAGTCCTTGCTTCCAAACTTATCGCCTCTGCCGCCATGAATCTTGGAAATACCGTTCACTCCGCTGAGACGATCGGCATGGCGCAGCGCGGCGGCTCTGTCACAAGCCATATCCGCATCGGCGAACAGGCTTATTCACCAATGATTCCCCATGGCAGTGCAGACGTCATCCTTGCCTTTGAGCCAGCAGAAGCCGTGCGCAATCTTGCATACCTCAAACAAGACGGTATCGTCATCGTCAACAGCGTCCCGGTAAAGCCAGTGACTGAATCGTTACATGACACAGGCTATGACGGCAGCAATATGCTTACATATCTGCAAGAGAAATGTCATTGTATAGTGGTAGACGCCCAAATATTGTGCGCCGATTTTGGCAGCGCCCGCTATTTCAATGTCGCCATTCTCGGCGTTGCCGTAGGCGCCGGTAGATTAGGGCTTGATGCGAAAACAGTTTTAAATGAAATCGAAGCCCGCGTACCCGCTAAATTTGCCGAGACGAACAAAGCCGCATTTCTAGCCGGCGTCAGCGTTGGCGAGGCTGATATAAAATGAAGAAAGGACAGGAAATTTCATGGAATTGAACAATACACAATTGAACCAGATAGACGCCCAAGTGAAGAGACTGGTTAAAACAGACAGCTACTATGGCAAAATCTACCGCGAAATAGGCATTGCGGGCATTCAAAGCCAGGAAGATTTTGAAAACCTGCCATTTTCCAGCAAGGATGACTTGAGAAACGCCTATCCTCTTGGCATCCAGGCAGTGGCGGATGAAGATGTTGTCCGCATTCACTCCTCTTCCGGCACAACCGGCAAACCGGTAATCATCCCCTACACTGCAAAGGACGTGGATGACTGGGCAATTATGTTTGCCAGATGTTATGAAACTGCCGGCATCACCAACCAAGACCGCATTCAAATTACACCGGGGTACGGCTTATGGACAGCCGGAATCGGCTTTCAGGCTGGATGTGAAAAGCTGGGAGCCATGTGTATCCCTATGGGACCCGGCAATACGGATAAACAGTTACAGATGATGGAAGACTTGAAAACAACGGTTATCACTGCCACATCCTCCTATGCGCTGCTTCTCTCAGAAGAAATAAACAAGCGCGGCATCAAAGACAAAATCTGCCTCAAAAAAGGCGTCTTCGGCTCCGAGCGTTGGAGTGAGAAAATGCGCAACACCATCAAAGAAAATCTCGGTATTGAACTATACGATATCTACGGCCTTACAGAAATTTATGGTCCTGGTATCGGTATCAACTGCGAACACGAAACTGGAATGCATTATTGGGACGACTATATTTATATTGAAATCATTGACCCCAAAACAGGCAAGCCTGTACCGGACGGTGATGAGGGTGAAATCGTAATCACAACCCTGGTAAAAGAAGGAGCGCCGCTTCTGCGTTTCCGTACACATGACATTTCACGGATTATCCCCGGTGAATGTCCTTGCGGCAGACATTATCCGCGCCTCGATATTATCAAAGGGCGCAGCGACGATATGTTTAAGGTTCACGGCGTAAATATGTTCCCCAGCCAGATTGAGGACTTATTGCAGCTTGTAGACGGCGCATCCAGCGAATA
>CAJUTD010000074.1 GCA_910589635.1 uncultured Lachnospiraceae bacterium
GGTCAAACAACACATTTGAGTCTTCTATTGCCTGCATCGGTGCTTCTATCTGCCAGGTTGGCGCAAGAGATTCCCAAAGCCTGCTGCATGCCTGTGTTGAGAGAGTGCGCAAAGAAAACTTCCCTGACGGCACGCTACCCAAAATCCATATTTCCGGCTGTCCTTCTTCCTGTTCTGCGCATCAAGTTGCGCCTTTGGGCTTCCGCGGCGGCGTACGCCAGACACCGGACGGCCCGAAACCAGCCTTCGCTGTATTTGAAAGTGGCTGCGAAATTGAAGGTGAGGAAGCTTTCGGAGAAGATTTGGGCGTCATGCTTGAATCGGAAATTCCTGAATTTCTGGCAGAGCTCGGGACAGAAATCGCTTCCAGAAATATGACTTACGAGCAATTTGCTGCCAAACACCATGACAAGTATATGGAAATCGTGAAGAAATATATTTAGATTTACCTCTTGTTTCAATGCGCATATTATTTTATGCTTTGGAAAAATAACATCACACCTTCACGTGACAAAAATAATCCTACAATAAGGCAAAAAGGCTGCTGCAAAAACTTGAAACAAATCATGTCGGATGACTATCCAGCCCAATGTTCCATCTTTTGCAGCAGCCCTATTTTATATTCCGTAGTTCATTCTATTTCACACAAACCTTGATTTTTGTTTAACTGTTTATTTTATTTCACACAAAACGTAAATCTCATTTTAGGTCTCAAACTTCTTCAAATTCTCCTCGTAAAACGTCGCCTTATCAACTGGACGTCCATAATAAAATCCCTGTATATAGTCGGGTTCCAACTTTTTTAATTTATGCAATTCCTTCTCTGTCTCAATTCCTTCAAAGCAGACCTGCATGCCGATACTATGAGCCATATCCACAATATGCCCAATCAGATTATAATCAAAATCATTGACAACCGCTTGGGCCGTAAATCCTCTGTCTAACTTCAGCAAATTCACCTTGAGATTTTGCAAATAGGCCAGCGAGGAATAACCTGTCCCAAAATCGTCCAGCGCAATCTTTACCTCATTCTCATTGAGCACATCTAAGAGCCGCTGCACGGAATCGTCATAAGAAATCATGCCGCTCTCCGTAAACTCGAATAAGACTGTCGACGGCTGGATACCAAGTTCCTCAATAGACGACATAATTTCATTTACTACGTCTGATTTGCAGATTTGGATAAAAGACAGATTAATATTAATCCGAAACTTCGGCATCAGCTTCTGCCACTCCATGGATTGGCGCATCGCCGTACGATATACCCACTCTCCAACAGGAATAATCAATCCGCTCTCCTCTAAGATGGGAATAAATATCCCCGGTGAAAGCATCCCATATTCCCTGGACGAAAAACGCAACAACGCCTCTGCACCTACGACCTGTTCCGTCTTTGCCGACACAATCGGCTGATAATAGACCTCAAATCCCTGAAAATCATGATTGACACTATAGCGTAGCTTCTCTTGAATCTTAATGTTTTTGAGATATGCCTGATAATCTTCGTCTGTAAAAACATACGAGCAGTTCTTGCCATTCTTCTTGGCAATGCCAAGTGCAAACTCAGAGTAAGTACACAAGCGTTCAAAATCTATCTCATCATATAAAAATCCCACCACGCCAGCAGAAATAGTATAAAAATTCTGATAGCCCTGCTCTTTGCGCTTTTCCTCAATGAGAATTCTTGTCTTGTGGTATTTCTTCCTCGCCTTCTGCTCATCTTCTTCATCCATGAGCATCACAAACTCATCGCCGTCCACCCGATAACAATGGTCGCCCTTGGCAACTTGCTCCATACACTCGGCAATCATTTTCAACACTACGTCACCTGTATTCATGCCATAGCGCTCATTGATTTCTTTAAAATTATCTACGCCGATGCGCAAAAGAATGCCTTTTTTCCTTCCGCCTTCCTTTTTTAGACGCTCAAAATCAAGCTGAAGCTGACGCTCCGCAAACAAACCGGTCACATTGTCTGCCTTGCGCTTGCTGCCAATCTCAGTAATCCTACCGATTAAGAGTTTCGTCTCCTCTTCTTTCGTGCTGTCCTGAATTACCACACCGCGGCAGCTAATCCAGACAATCTTGCCATTTCTGTCCACCCAGCGGTATTCTAAATCATGCTCCTGACTCTCTCCGCTCTTTAATTTTGCAATATCTTCCAAAAGCGCCGGCATATCCTCCGGGTAAATTATTTTTTCCAGTACAGCACCGGCATCCGAAAAAAAGTTGCCCGGCAAATCAAACTTTTCCAGCACTCGCTCTGAAATACTATATTCATCTTTGTCCAGATCAAACAGAAACAGATAGTCATCTGTACATCTGGCAAACACTTTCATAATATCTGCAAATTCTTCTTTTCCCACCAGGTTAATTGATGTCGTCTTTCCCATAAGAACCCTTTCTTATCTTCCCTTCTTTAAATCCTGCATCCACTCCTATCCACACTAATATTGTACCACTTTCCAATAGCATTTCAACAAAATATGCAATTTTCCTTTAAATTTTATAGTTTTTTGTCAAATTTGCACAATTTCAAATCAGTCCTAACCTACTGATGATGTTTCCCGCGGTGATGTCCGCCTGTACTCAAATCGCCGCCATTCGATGAGTTATTTTGTGTTCCCTGGTGTTTCCCTCCACCAGTACTCTCCGGCTGTGCGTTACGGGAATCTCCGCTATCTGTGTTTTGCGACTGCGCGTTATGGGAATCTCCACCGTCTGTGCTTTGCGGCTGTGTATCATGGGAACCTCCGCTGTCTGTGTTTTGCGGCTGTGCGTTATGACATCCTTCTCCGTGTTCATGCTCGTTGAGCAATCCATGTATCTGCGACATACTCATATGCCTGCACTCATCTAACGTCACTTCGCTATCATACTGAGACAGCTGCAAGTAGGCGTTGTATTTACCCACCGACATTCCATTATCATGCGCCGAAGATGCGGTCTCAATATCTGCACTGACACTGTGACAATTTCTCCCAACACTCTTTGAATAATCTGTAACCGTCATCTCAATCGCTTTTTCCCTGCTGCCTTTTGCTGCTACCGTTAAAACAAGTTCTTCTTCTTTCGTCAGATAGCGTGCCATCGTCTTACTCTCCACAACGGAATCAATGGCCTCCGTGTATTTTTTACCCTTCAGAGATAGCCCTTGTAAAATTTCTTCCCCTTCCCGATTATATGCCTCGGCAGTAACTACTCGTTCAAAACAATTCAAGCCAAGCTCTATAGAGGGATTGACATCAATGCTCACATAAGACACCGGCACCTGAAACCACTGATACCCTCCGATTCCCACTACCAACAAAAGCATCGCACATACTGCGGCAAACGTCCGGTAAACTGCCCGTCTTCTAAAGAAATTTTTCCCTTCCCGCTTTTTCACAAGAAAATCTTTTGTTGTTTTTTTTAAGGCAGGGTCTGCTTTTACATGGCTAAATGCATCTTGTATCTTATTGTCCACTCCAATCACCTCCCAGCTTCTCTTTTAACATTCCTCTTCCCCTGGAAAGCAGGGAATACACAGCGTTCTCCTTTTTTCCCAAAATTTTTCCAATTTCAGATGCCGTATATCCCTCATAATAATGTAGATATACGGCATCCTTATATTTTACCGGGAGGGAGAGCACCGCCTCTAAAACCTCCCGGTAATCTTCTGTAATTTGTTCTTCCATCTCACCCAAAGATTCCAGGGAGACTGTATTCCTGCGAAAAAAACTTTTCAGGTAATCCTTGCAGGCATTGATTGCAACACGAAGAAGCCACGCCTTCTCATGTTCGCTGTTCTCGAAAGGCTGGTCGTAAGTCATATATTTCAAAAAAACATTTTGAAACACATCTTCGGTATCCGCTTTATTTTTCAAATGATAAAAGCAAATGCGCTGTACCATATCCGCGTATTCTTCTACTGCATGGTTTACTTCTGCCTCACTGCGCATTTACATATCACTCCCTCCTATTCATCAGTGATGGCCTCCTCCGTGATGGCCTCCTCCATGATGCCAGCCATTCCCTGAACCTTGGGATGTGCTATTTCCGCTGCCGCTAGAACTTCCCTGACTTCCGGTCCAATTCGGACAATTCGACGGGTGGTTGCCGTCCGTATGTCCACAATTTCCATCCCAGTATGGGCAGCTTGACGGATGGTTGCCGTCCGTATGTCCACAATTTCCATTCCAGTTCGGGCAGTCTGACGGGTGGTTGCCATCCGTATGTCCACAATTTCCATCCCAGTTCGGGCAGTCTGACGGGTGGTTGCCATCCGTATGTCCACAATTTCCATCCCAGTATGGACAATCCGGCGTATGGCTGCCATCCGTGTGCCCACAGACGCACGCCTGGACTGAATTCACCGCAGCCGCATCAACTGTGCCTGCTGTCCCCCCTGTTTCCGGTGCCTGGGCCGTATTTGAGGCATTTTCTGCTTCCTCGCTTTTTTCCAGTTTAGGAGCATCGTTCTTTTTCTCCGTTTCTGTTTCCTTAGACACTGTAGGAATTACGCTTTCCTGCACGTCTCTGTTATTCTGGCGGACGAAATTCTCAGATGGAATCACGATCGTCCCAAAAGTTAATGTCAATGCGCCAACCATTCCATACATTGCTGCTCTTCTCATGCTCTGTCTCCTCCTTAAAAATCTCTTTTCTTTTTCCTGTTTCAATAATAATACGATTGACAAGAGGAAATCCTTGCAAAAAAATTAAAATTTTAACAATTTAATTTTTCACTAAAAAGATTAGGGTTTCAAAAATAGTAAATACATAATCATTATATCTCCCTTTTTAATAATAAGGATAATACTTTCGGTCTTGCCCCCTTTTCATATTTAAATTTTAAAGCATGTCTTATTATTTCTGGAAGATAATACTTATCATTCTCTATCCTCAAATATCCTTCCTGTTTCATAATTTTTTCTTCTGCTTGCGAGAGATTAAACGTATCATTATAAAATGGTAAAATCTTCTTTTCTGCCGGAGCATTCTCCAATCGGTCAAATATCGGGCCAAGAGCCTTTATTTCCTGTCTGACCTCACTTATTTTATCATAAGAACATCCCGATACTGCGTTCTTTATTTCCGTAGGCATCAGATACCTATCATCATAAATTGTCTTTCCAACAGACACCGTAGACTTTTCTAAAAATCTAATGATATCACGAGCTTGTAACTGTCCATTGAAATCCGATAATGCAGCCAAAATCCATCTGGATGAATTTGCTTCATTTGAGGAAGGCTTCCCCAACTTTATTCCCCACAACTTATGGAGCGAACGATCAATTAATTCTCTGGGTGCCAGTTCAATTGCTACTTCCTCTTGATAGAATTCTGGCACAGCCTGACTCACCATCCAAACTACAAGCCGCAAGGCTTCTGTACTTGTCCATTGCAATTCAACAGAATTATACAAAGAATTAAATTGTTCAAAGTTAACCGTTATCGAATCTCGCACCATATCTTTTCTTAAAAATACCATCATGCCTATATTACGGTACCTTATCTTTATATCATTAATTAAGTCGCGGCATAATGCAACTATGGCATTTTTTTCAGTTTGGGATGTTATCGTCTGTGAGAAGATCTCTTCCAGTCCATCAACCAAAAATACAATTTTTCGTCCGTTTCTATCCAAATCTATTTGTAATTCTTCAAGTGTTTGATATTTACTATTCAAAGAATTTAAAATTATTTTTTCCCATATACTATTCCATGCTAATTGATCGTATTCATTTCTTGCATATCTCAATAACGAATCCCTATTATCTAGGTAAACAGAACTTTTCAGTTTACCTTTTAAATTATATTTATTAAAGTTCTGTATTGCATTGTCCAGAATTTCATGGAATCCCCCAACATTGCCAGAGGCAAGAAGGGGAACGGCGAATACTGACATATCTTCATTTTGGGCTTCATGATTAATTCCATTCATACCTAAAACAAATCTATCCCAAAACTGATTCCTTAATATTTCTCGATATAAAAATGTTTTTCCCGAACCCTTCGCACCCATAATCACTGTATTTGGAACAACGCTTTTATATTTTTTGATTAAATTTTGAATCGATTCCGTCATTAACATTTTAAGCGCCCCATTGCCTTCAGCAGTAATTTGATAACTCGCGGAATCATGAATACGATGTACAATTTCAGTTCTTGTTAATGCCTCACCTTTATCTAGCAAATTATTTTGAACACTATAACTATTCTGAACAAGCTCAAGAATATTATTGTAAAAATCTCTTCCACTTAAACTCTTCATTATCTTCTGTAAAGATTCTAAATGTACAAGCTCACTTGCAAATGGAAGTTCCGTGACGATATCATCTATGATAGATATGTTTTCATCTGCAACAAACCTATCATAAACTGTAACTAAATCGCTTATAATATCAGCAGTATTTATATTTTCGCGCACCATTGTCAAAAAAATTTCTGGAATTTGAACATCTCCGCTAAAAGGCAACCCTTTACTTAACTGATTTAATAAAATTTCTGTCCCTTTTACTGACTGATAAGAAGTCGACGTAACTAAAAACTTTTTGACCCTGGGATCGAACAATAAAGGAGCCGAGAACTCGCTAAGCCCCGCCCTTAAATCAACCAAAACATAGTCAGCATTTACTTTTTCCCCCAATTTTGACAACACTTCTGCTAAGATATATTTTTTATTATAGCTAAGCGCCAAGCTTTCAGGGCTTGAATACATATCTAATAATTGTTCTATATATCTATAAGTTGGTAATACAATATGTTCAACTATACTTTTTTCTGTTTCTATCTTTATCGACAATTCTGATACCTTATCAACAACTAATTCGATAATTTCCTCAACACAATCTTTTTCTTGTGTGATTTCCAAAAGATCCAGAAAACTAAATACCGCTTCTCCTTGGTCTGCCGCCAGCCATGTTATCCCTGGCGCTTCTATGTCAGCATCCACAATAAGTAATTTTTTCGGATTATTTAACGGCTTAACAGTAGACCACGCCTTAACGAAAGCTAGCAAAGACAATGTTCGCCCTACACCACCCTTATAGGAATGAAAGGCAATAACAGGCGCTCCTGGTAATTCTTCTTTTACCAATTCATCGTAATATGCCGACTGTTGGTATAATACTTTTTTAAAGAGCGGAATTGCTATTGCTTCTGCTTGCGTATTTTCTTCAACTTCATAAAAAACATTTAAATATCTATCGGACAAATCCAAACGAATCTTATTACTCTTACTGTCATATTTTTCTTCAAATATATCATTCAATATCTTTTTGGCAGTATTCCGAAATTCTTCAGACAATATATATATAATCATTTCCTCCGTATATATTTCAGCATTAAGAATAATTTTCCCCCATTTGTCCTTATTCAATAACAGCTTTCTTTCTACATCTTTCCATGTATATAGGTTCATACTCCTCACAACCCTTCCGCTATCCAACATGCTATATTATTCAAAGTTTCTTCAAACCTCTTCTCTTTTCCTAACTCATTATCCTGTATTCTAATACAATAACGATGCAATTGATGATACGTCTCTGAAGTTACTAAATCTTTATGTACCGTTTTTATTTGGACAAATTTAAAGTTTCCCTGCTGTCCCAGTTCTTTTAATATTTTTTCTAAATTATGGGATGATAAAATCTCTTTTTTCCTCCGGTCTTCACCTTTCAATATCTTCTGGGGATTTTCTTCATGCCATCTGTCTAACAGCAAATATTTCAGTCCGCATTCCACACTATACGCTAACAACAGTCTACGGCTACGAATATCTTCATTCTTATTATATAATTTTTTATATACTTCATAATGCTTCTTATAACCTTGTCGGTAATCTCGCTTATCCGCAATTAACATATTATTATTCTCCCTCAAAAATCATAATATAACTCTGCCATAACTATTCTATTATTTATAACCCTTTTTAACTCATTATCATCAGACACCAGACACCCCTGAATTATCTTTTCATTTGCACCTGTTATCCGTTTTATTGCTGAATCACCTATGCCCGCTCTCAGAAGCTGCCTTATACCATATTTGAGAACACTGGTTACACTCGTAATGCCAAGTAATGCCCCCAAATAATCAGGAATCCCGGAATATGATGTTATTTCTGCCCACGGTTCTCCTGAGCGGTCTACAAACAGCAGTCCTAGTTCATTTTTAATTTCTTTATTATAAACAAACTCCTTCATTCTCTGCATTTGAATTGTCATTTTCGGTGGCAAACGGAGTTCAAACCCATTAACAGTAATAAATCCATAACGATTATCATAATGCTCCCATTTTATTTTTCTCAGCTCACGGTAAGTAATTCCATAAAGCATCATCATTTTGATCCCAAGAGCTGCCATTGCCTTTCTAAAACTCGTTGTATCATCCCAGTCCTGAGCATCCAATTGCCCATTAGACCATTCCAAAAGTTTTTCTGCCTGTGCTGTTGACAACGCTTCCTGTTCAACAACACCCGCAAGCATATCACATTTTTCAATATAAGACATCATGCGCTTCATATATGAATTTTCCCGCAAACGATTAAAAGAAATAGCATCATACAATTCAGGATTTGCTATATCGGTATTCTTGCGGACATAGCTGAAAAACTGTCCAATCACTGTTGCATAGCGCTTGGCTTTTGTTTTACTTTTATATCTCTTGACTTCCTCAACATTATAGGTTAAACTTTTTAATATAAATTCAACGTCTATACCTTTCAATAAAATACGAAGCGGCTCACCCGTTAAAGAATTTTTCCAATATGTTTCTAAATACTCGTTGAAATTATCAACATCACTTTTATAATCCGGATATTCTTTTATAAAATTATCTGAAATATCTTTGTAATTCATATTTATCACCTAAACTTTTATATTTTTCAACATTATATTCCTTGTATTTATATATGTCAAGAAAAACATTGTCCATAATATTTCAATTTCATTAGTACTATATTTTAATAATTTCCTACTTTTACGTCTCATTATACCAATAAAATCTTGTAATACAGAAGAAAAACAGAGAGCATAATCTCGCTCTCCATTTTCCACGCATCGTCTCATATTTACACATTCAAATTAGTATACCCCATCAAGCTCTCGTCGACTTCCCTTGCAACCTCTCTCCCCTCGCGGATTGCCCATACAACTAGCGACTGTCCTCTGTGCATATCTCCGGCGGTAAATACGTTTTTCACATTTGTCTCATACCGCTCCGCTTCTGTCCTGACATTCGTGCGCTCATTCAAAGAAACACCAAAAGCGTCTGCGATGTATTTCTCCGTACCTAAAAACCCTGCTGCAATCAGAACCATATCCGCATCCATCTTATTCTCGCTGCCTGGCACTTCCACCATTGCCATGCGCCCGGTCTTTTCATCCTTTTTACTCTCTAATTTAACCGTGACAAGACCGCTGAGATTGCCATTCTTGTCTTTGAGAAATTCCTTTACTGTAGTCTGGTAAATCCGCGGATCATGCCCAAACATAGCAATCGCTTCCTCCTGGCCGTAGTCTGTCTTACAAATCTTGGGCCACTCCGGCCACGGGTTGTTTTCCGCACGGACATCCGGCGCTTTCGGCATCATTTCAAGCTGGACGACAGATACCGCGCCGTGGCGGATGGATGTGCCTACGCAATCGTTTCCAGTATCGCCGCCGCCGATAATCACTACGCGCTTATTCTTCGCCGAAATATATTTCTTGTCCTTCAAATCAGAATCAAGCAGGCTTCTTGTCGTGGCCGCCAGAAAATCCACCGCAAAATAAATGCCTTTCGCATCTCTGCCGGGCGCCTTGATGTCCCTGGGGTTTTTGGCGCCGCAGGCAAGAATAACCCTGTCATAATCTTTTAAGAGCTTGGCTGCTTTGACATCTTTGCCAACATTGACGCCTGTGACAAACTCTACTCCTTCTTCCTCCATGATATTCACTTTGCGCTCAATGACATGCTTCTCCAACTTCATATTGGGGATTCCGTACATCAAAAGCCCGCCCACACGGTCATCTCGCTCATACACAGTCACCTGGTGTCCGCGTTTGTTGAGCTGATCCGCCGCCGCCAACCCCGCCGGGCCGGAACCGATGACTGCCACCTTCTTGCCGGTGCGCACTTTGGGCGGCTGCGCTTTTGCAAAACCCTGCTCATATGCATTTTCAATGATTCCAAATTCGTTTTCTTTCACAGAAACGGCATCCCCATAATTGCCGCAAGTACATGCCGCCTCACAGAGCGCCGGGCACACCCGGGCGGTAAACTCCGGGAAATTGTTGGTCTTTTTGAGGCGGCTGTACGCCTGTTCCCAATTTCCCGTATAAACCAGGTCATTCCACTCCGGCACCAAGTTGTGCAATGGGCAGCCAGACGTCATACCCATAATTTCCATACCTGATTGACAGAACGGAACTCCACACGCCATACAGCGCGCGCCCTGTTTCTGCTGTTCTTCTTTCGGCAAAGGCGTGTGGAACTCGTTAAAATTGTGGATGCGCTCTTTCGGCGCAACAGCCTCCGCCGTCTGTCTATTGTAATCTATAAATCCTGTTGGTTTTCCCATGACAAATTCCCTCCTTTAATCTTTTCACTTTCTTGGTTGAACAACGAGGCATCAGGGCTCCTTAAGCTAAATTCATATTGGCATAAAAAGCCTCAATCTGCGCCTGTTCGGAGCTCAACCCCTTTTCTTCCATCTGTACAATCGCCATCATCATGCGGTTGTAATCGTAAGGCACAATTTTCTTGAATTTCGGCAGATAGCGACTGAAATCATCAAGAATTTCCTTGCCCTTTTGCGAATTTGTCAGTCCAACATGTTCCTTTATCATGTCTTTAAGCTCCATAACATCATATTTAGAAGTAATTTCCTGGGAAAACACCATTTCCTTATTAATTCTGGTATATAAATCATTATCCTCATCCAGCACATATGCAATACCGCCGCTCATACCTGCTGCAAAGTTTTTCCCAGTCTTTCCAAGAACGACTACCCTGCCGCCCGTCATATATTCGCAGCCATGGTCGCCGACGCCTTCTACCACTGCGTTGGCTCCTGAATTGCGCACACAGAAACGTTCTCCGGCAACACCGTTGATAAATACCTTTCCGCTTGTCGCTCCATAGAGCGCAACATTTCCAATGATGATGTTTTCATCCTGCCTGTACCTGACGCCGGCCGGAGGATAAACCACCAGCTTGCCACCGGACAAACCTTTGCCGAAATAATCATTGCTATCCCCTACAAGCTCAAGCGTCAATCCCTTGGGGATAAAGGCCCCAAAACTCTGACCGCCGGCGCCGCTGCATTTAATAAGAAACGTATCTTCTGCAAGGCTGTCAACATGACGCCTGGTAATCTCAGAACCGAAAATTGTGCCAAACGAACGATCTGTATTCGTCACCTCCACCTCAAGGCTGCGCCTCTGACCGCTCTCTAAGGCTGTTTTCAGCTGTTTTAAAAGAATTTTCTCATCCTTTGTCTTTTCCAACTCAAAATCGTAAACTTGTCTGGGATCAAAGATAACCTTGGCCTTAGGCCCTGCAAAGGGATTGTCAAGAATTCCCGATAAGTCTAATTCTTTCTCTCTCTCGCTCAAATCTTCCCGCACTTTCAACAGGTCGCTGCGGCCCACCAGCTCATCCACAGTACGGATGCCCAGCTTCGCCATATATTCCCGCAGCTCTTCCGCGATAAATCGCATGAAATTAATCACATATTCCGGTTTCCCCGCGAAACGTTTGCGAAGCTCCGGGTTCTGGGTGGCAATGCCTGCCGGGCAGGTATCGAGATTGCAGACGCGCATCATCACACACCCCATCGTTACCAGCGGCGCCGTAGCAAAGCCGAATTCCTCCGCGCCCAGCATGGCAGCAACCGCCACGTCACGCCCGGTCATCAATTTTCCGTCGGTCTCGATGCGCACCTTATTGCGCAAACCATTGAGAATTAAGGTCTGATGCGTCTCGGAAAGCCCCAGCTCCCAGGGAAGTCCAGCATTGTGGATGGAACTTGAGGGTGCAGCCCCAGTACCTCCGTCATAACCGGAAATCAACACTACCTGCGCGCCAGCCTTAGCCACACCTGCTGCGACAGTTCCCACGCCCGCTTCCGACACCAATTTCACTGTAATTCTTGCCTGCTTATTTGCATTTTTTAAATCAAATATCAATTGCTCTAAATCTTCGATAGAATAAATATCGTGGTGCGGCGGCGGTGAAATCAGGGAAACGCCTGGCGTCGAGAGCCTTGTCTTGGCTATCCAGGGATAAACTTTCTGTCCAGGCAAATGCCCTCCTTCCCCCGGCTTAGCCCCCTGCGCCATCTTAATCTGAATTTCCTTGGCGCTCACCAGATATTGGCTGGTAACGCCAAACCTTCCAGACGCCACCTGTTTGATTGCTGAACAGCGATTGATGCCATCCCTGCCAGTCACGAGACGTTCCGGGCTCTCGCCGCCCTCACCGCTGTTGGATTTCCCATGCAGGCGGTTCATTGCAATTGCTAAAGTTTCGTGCGCCTCCTGCGAAATGGAACCGTAGGACATAGCACCCGTCTTAAAACGCGTCACAATCGCATCCACGCTCTCCACTTCCTCGATGGGCACGCCCTTTTTGGGGAACTTAAACGTCATCATCCCTCGAATGTTGGCGTCCTTTTCCTGCTTATCCGCAGCCTCAGTGTACTGTTTGAACAACTGATAGTCGCCGCGTTTTGTAGATTCCTGTAGCAAATGGATCGTCAACGGATTATAGAGATGGCTGTCCGCGCCGCTGCGCATCTTATGGCGTCCACGGCTTTCAAGCGTTAAATCCGTCTCCAGCCCCAGCGGGTCATAAGCGCTGGAATGAAGCGCGTCCACATCCTGCTCAATGTCCTTCAAGGTGATGCCTCCAATACGGCTTACCGTATCGGTAAAATAATTGTTAATTACATCTGCGCTGATACCGATTGCCTCAAAAATCTTTGCGCCCTGATAAGACTGGATTGTAGAAATACCCATCTTTGCCGCAATCTTGACAATACCATGGAGAATGGCATTGTTGTAATCCTCCACCGCCGCATAATAATCTTTATCCAACATATGCTCGTCAATCAACTGTTTCACCGTATCTTGCGCCAGATAAGGGTTGATGGCACAGGCACCGTAACCGAGCAAGGTCGCAAAATGATGCACTTCCCTGGGCTCGCCGGATTCCAGGATCATGGCAAGCGCCGTCCGCTTCTTCGTCTTAATCAAATATTGCTGTAAAGATGACACCGCAAGCAGTGAGGGAATCGGCACATGGTTCTCATCCACGCTCCTATCAGAGAGGATTAAGATATTGGCACCATCGCGGTACGCACGGTCTGCCTCCACAAACAGACGGTCAATCGCCTTTTCCAGACTGGTATTTTTATAGTAGGTAATGGGGATTTCCACCACATGGAACCCTTCCACCTTCATGGATTTGATTTTCATTAAATCCGTATTGGTGAGAATCGGATTATCCACCTTCAACACCTGGCAGTTTAAAGGTTTCTCTTCCAAAAGGTTGCCGTCTTCTCCAATATATACGGTAGTGCTGGTGACAATCTCCTCGCGGATAGAGTCAATTGGAGGGTTTGTCACCTGGGCAAATTTCTGTTTGAAATAATTAAACAACGGCTGGTGGTCGCCTGCCAATGCTGCTAGCGGCGTGTCAATACCCATAGCCGAAGTCGCCTCCCCGCCATTTTTTGCCATGGGGAGAATTGCCTCCTTCAAGGATTCATACGTGTAGCCAAATGTCTTTTGCAGCCTCTGACGTTCCTCCTTCGTATATTCAGGCACACGCTGGTTGGGTATTTTCAAATCTGCGAGCTTAATCAAATTGCGGTCGAGCCACTCGCCGTACGGCTGCCTGCCGGCATATTTTTCCTTCAATTCATCATCGTCGATGACCCTGCCCTGCACCGTGTCTACCAGAAGCATTTTTCCCGGACGCAGACGTTCTTTCACCACAATCTTCGTAGGTTCAATCTCCAATACGCCAACCTCAGAAGAAAGAATCAGGTAATCATCATCTGTAATATAATAGCGCGAAGGGCGCAGGCCGTTTCGGTCAAGGACTGCTCCTAAAATGTCGCCGTCACTAAATAGAATAGACGCCGGGCCGTCCCAGGGCTCCATCATTGTTGCGTAGTATTGATAAAAATCCTTCTTTTTCTGGCTCATCAACCCATTGTTCGCCCAGGGTTCCGGGATGGTAATCATCACGGCAAGCGGAAGCTCCATGCCGCTCATCACCAGAAATTCCAATGTATTGTCAAGTCTTGCAGAGTCAGAACCTTCCGCATTTACAACCGGGAGCACTTTTTGCAGCTCCCCGCGCAAATGTTCGGATTCCATCGTCTCCTCACGCGCCAGCATCTTATCCGCATTACCGCGGATCGTGTTAATCTCTCCGTTGTGCACAATAAAGCGGTTAGGATGCGCCCGCTCCCAGCTTGGGTTCGTGTTGGTGGAAAACCTGGAATGCACCGTGGCAATCGCCGACTCATAGTCCTTATCCTGCAAATCTGCAAAGAACTGCCGAAGCTGTTCCACCAAAAACATCCCTTTGTAGACAATCGTCCTGCTAGACAACGAAACAACATAAGTATCATCGTTAGACTGTTCAAACACTCGGCGCGCTACATATAATTTGCGGTCAAAATCAAGCCCTTTCTTTACATTATTCGGACGCTTTACAAACCCCTGCATGATACAGGGCATACAGTCAACTGCTTTCTGCCCCAGCTTGTCAGGCGCAATCGGCACCTGCCTCCAGCCCAGGAATTCCATACCCTCCTTCTTCACAATAACCTCGAACATCTTTTTCGCCTGATTGCGTTTCAATTCATCCTGAGAAAAAAAGAACATACCAACCCCATAATCTCTCTCTTCTCCCAAAGCAATTCCTGCCTGCTGCGCTGCTTTTATAAAAAATTTATGGGAAATCTGCAAAAGAATGCCTACGCCGTCCCCGGTCTTACCCTCGGCATCCTTTCCTGCCCTGTGCTTTAAGTTTTCTACAATCTTCAATGCATTCTCTACCGTCCCATGCGTCTTGATGCCTTTGATGTTTACTACCGCGCCAATTCCACAGTTATCATGTTCAAAACGGGGATCATACATCCCCATTGCCGTCCGTTTTGTCTCCTGCATCTTCTCATCCTCCCTGCTCTATTCCTGTAGCGAAACATTCGATTACATCTTGAATATATTTGCCATGGTAAAGTGTTGCTCTAAAAGATACTATACACCTTTTTTTTCTGCTTGTAAACTGTTTTTTTCTTCTAATTTTCTGATTATTTGACTATTCTAATGTATTAAAATATATTGTCAGATAATAATTGTTATTTTTATAGAAATCCCCCTATAGTCAAAACAATTACATCCGGTTTTTTCCAAAATGTTTTTTTATTTTTTACAATTTTTTCGTCTAATTGGTGGATTTTTTTGAATTGTGTA
>CAJUTD010000075.1 GCA_910589635.1 uncultured Lachnospiraceae bacterium
TTTTGCCGGATGGCCTCCCGCCATACGCACTTTTGCCGGGATAGCCGCTTTGATAATCTCCGTCAATTCGCCTGTCGTCTCAATATCTTTTTCCTCTCTTGCCGCCACAATATGCTTGGCAATGTTCTTTGCAAATTTGTCCTCTCCGTAATCACGGATGATTCGATACAATTCCTGCTCGCTGTAGGTATTAATCAACTCTCTTGCGGTAAACTGCCGGCGTTTGTCCATTCTCATATCTAAGGGCGCATCCTCCACCCGATATGTAAAACCGCGGGTGGGATCATCCAATTGATAAGACGATACCCCCAAGTCCAGCACAATTCCATCTACGCCAGCAATTCCAACCTCTGCCAGCACCTCCGGCATTTCACAGTAATTGCCCCTGATAACCTGTATTTTGTCTTCAAACTCCGATAATCTCCTGGTCGCAGCCTTGATGGCGTCTTCATCCTGGTCAATCCCGATAAACCTGCCCTTTTTCGTCAAGCGCTTACACACTTCATAGGCATGTCCTCCTCCACCTAACGTGCCATCCACATAGATTCCGTCCGGTTTGATGTTCAAGTATTCCATTGTCTCTCTCAAAAGCACCGACTTATGTTTGAATTCCATGAAATCTCCCCTTCCGCTATGCGATACCTTTCCGGCTCCAATCTAAGACCCCGGATACGCTATCCATTCTGTTAGTTCTCTCCTGGGGTATAACCTATATCGTAAGCCCCAGGCTTGCCATGTGTTCTGCAATCTCCTCCACATCATCATACTCGCTGGTCTCCTGCCATCTGTCTTTGCTCCAGATTTCAATATGGTTTACAACGCCAGCTGATATAATCTCTTTCTCAATCCCTGCAAATTCTCTCAGGACTGCCGGAAGGAGAACGCGCCCCTGCTTGTCTACTTCACAGACTGTCGCGCCTGCGAAGAAAAATCTCGCAAACTTACGGGCTTCCTTGGAAAATTGTGATACCTCACGGAATTTAGTCTCGATGAGCTTCCATTCTTCTGAAGAATACACGAACAAGCATCCATCCAGTCCCTTTGTCACCACAAATTCATCTCCCAACTGGTCTCTGAATTTGGAGGGAACTATCAGTCTGCCCTTTGCATCAACTGTGTGATTATATTCTCCCATGAACATCTACATCACCTTCTGACTTAGGGTCTGTGGATGGATAATCACATGTTATCCACATTTTTATCCACTTATCCACCACTTTAATCCATTTCTTACCACTTTCCTCCACTTTCATTCCATTCTAGCTTATTAGAGAAAAAAATGCAATAGAAAATTACTTCATAAAAGTTCACTATTCTCGGATTTGGATACCGTTCGCCCGTAATCTGAACCTGTATGCAGTTGTGAAGCTGCCTCACAAATATATTATTTCGGGACTGTCGCACGAACATAAATTACAAGCTATATATTCGTTCAAAAGGTTTACATTGCAAAGCAATGGAAACAACATGCACAAAAATTATCTTGGGAAGCTAGCTTCCCAGAGTAATTTTTGTGCATTCTGTCTTTGCCGCATGAGCGGCAAGACCTTTTGAACGAGTAAATATATTAGTGCGACAGCCCCAATATGCACAAAAAAGAGCCCTGATATTCAAGGCTCTTTCTTTATTACCATATTCTATTGTCCTTTTCTCACCAAGGAATCTCCTCAAGCTCTACCACAATCTGCCTCGCTCATCTGCCAACGAGGCGCCAGACTGTTCCAAACGCTTAGGCCATTACCCACACTTCTCAAGGTGAAAGTTCTCTTTTGTATATCGCATGTAGTCCTCTATGAGACGGTCCAGACGAAGACTAGTCTGATAACACTTTTCAGCATTTACACCATCTGCCACAACTACATCCAACTCTTTCCGTACAATCTCAATTTCTTTTTGCAGCTCACCTAATTTTTCCATCTCGCAGCTCCTTGTCTTTGCATCATTAATTGTAGACCCTTTTTATGCAAAAATCAAACGAAAATCGCGATTTTTTTACAGGAGATTTCGACAGAAAAGGCTTTTATTCGACAATCTTCTAATTTGCTGCAACGCCTGGCTTCCTGGATGACCCTCTTTGAACCAGCAGAAGGACTGCTTCCACCACCTGGTGGCAGAGAGACACAATCTGACGACAGTCTTCTTCGACAGTATTTTTCAATTTTATATATGCCTCATGCTTTTTCCTGATAAAGTTACAAATTGCTTCCGTGCTGTTAAGATTCTGCACGGACTTAAGAATGTGAGGCTGATTCCTTTTCGCCTCGCCACTCTGTATATAATCTTTCAGACTTTGTTTCAGGTGCTTTTCATAAATGCAGTGATCTTTCAGATTTCCGGTAAACGTAGCATTGTGAGGAAAAGTAAAATAATCTGCAATATAATGAATCATTTCACCAAGATTGCGGTAAAATACCCGCATGTTGATCTTTGATGATTGCCGAAGCTCCACCAGATTCTTCAGCTCATTCTGAATCTTAGGAAAGGTTCCTTCAATTTCGTGCTTCACTGTCAAAAAGGATGGCTTACAGTCCGGCAGGATGCTTCCGAGATAAAAAGCCTTCTTATGCTTCATCAAATCCTGTTCTTCCAGACTGCCTACAATATACTTCGCCAATGATATATGAGATTTCTTACGCATTTCTTCCTCCTGTACTTCCCATTCTGCATTCCAGTCCTATTCTACTTCCAGTTATATGAGAATACAAGTACTTTCGTATGATTCTTTTGTAAACTTTTTGTTAACTTTTTGTTAACGCGAGATAAATTTCCTACTTGCAGTGACAATCAAAGCTTGCGCACTCCGTCTCTGCACAGCAGCAGGCATTACTTCCGGCAATGCCAATTTCATCCGCCTGGCACTTACAGTCCTCGTTAAAACGACAATTTTCTGCATGGCAGCCCACATGAGTATCAAGTGTTCCCTGCTGCACCGAATTCGTCATGCTATCACTTCTCTCACGAAAACTCTCGCAGCAAGTTTCATTTGGCTTGCCTGCATCCTGCCCTCCTACCATGATATCGTTCTTAGAGCAGAGTTTGTCATCATTATACGCACAGTTTGTTACAGTACATTTTAAACGTGTCATTTTGAAATCTCCTTTCTCACACCGACTCTTACGGCTAAATGTTGATAAAAGAGCTGCCGTACCGTATACTTTATCAGAAATACAACAGCTCCTTTATCAGTATCAAGAGATTTCCTGTTTTTTATGCATGGCAAGAACTGCCGCTGCTGACAAAAAATTCAAAAATTAATGATTCCCCTGACAACAGACAGATGGAACACAAACGACCGTTCGCATTATTTCTTCTCTTCCTGTACTTCCTCCCTGCGGATTTCCTTGGTACGAATTTCTTTACAAATCTGCTCAATAAACGTATCCAGGGATTTGGCGCCTTCGTCTCCTGCAAAACGGCTCCTCACAGATACCGTTTGCTGTTCTTCCTCCTGCTGCCCGACAACCAGCATATAAGGGAGCTTATCCAGGCGCGCCTCACGAATTTTATAACCAATCTTCTCTGAACGGTTATCCACCGTACAAAGAATTCCATTCGCTTTCAACTGTTTCTCAACTTGTGCGGCATAATTTTCATATTTATCGGAAATTGGCAATACTCTTACCTGCTCCGGGCACAGCCAGGTTGGGAATTTTCCGGCATATTTTTCTATCAGCCATGCCAGCGTACGCTCATAGCAGCCCATAGAGGTCCGGTGAATGATATAGGGGCGCACCTTATCGCCGTTGGCATCAATATAATACATATCAAACTGCTCAGCAAGCAGTGCATCCCACTGGATCGTAATCATTGTATCTTCCTTGCCATAGACGTTCTTGGCATTGATGTCAATCTTAGGTCCATAAAAAGCGGCTTCTCCTACATCTTCCGTGAACGGAATCTCAAGTTCCTCCATAATGTTACGCATATGCTGCTGTGTCTCTTCCCAGACCTCTGGCTCTCCAATGTACTTTTCCCGGTTATCAGGATCCCATTTGGAGAGATGATAAGTGACATCCTCCTCCACACCCAATGTAGATAGGCAGTATTTCGCCAAGGCAAGACATTGTTTGAATTCCTCCACCATCTGATCTGGACGCACAATCAGGTGTCCCTCAGAAATCGTAAACTGCCGTACACGGGTAAGCCCATGCATCTCCCCTGATTCCTCGTTGCGGAACAACGTGGAAGTCTCACCGTAACGCAGAGGAAGATCACGGTAGGAATGCTGCTCTGCCTTGTACACATAATATTGGAATGGACAGGTCATGGGACGCAGAGCCAACACTTCTTTGTCCTTCTCCTCATCCCCCAGCACAAACATACCATCCGTATAGTGATCCCAATGGCCGGATATCTTATATAAATCGGACTTCGCCATCAGCGGAGTCTTGGTGCGGATATACCCCCACTCATTATCCTCAAGGTCTTCAATCCAACGCTGCATGGTCTGAACCATCTTGGCTCCCTTGGGCATCAGGAGCGGTAATCCCTGTCCAATGACATCGACTGTGGTAAATAATTTCATCTCACGCCCCAGCTTGTTGTGGTCGCGCTTTTTAATATCCTCTAAATGCTCCAAATACGCATTTAACTCATCCTTGGTGGCAAACGCCGTTCCATAAATTCTCTGAAGTTGCGCCTTCTCAGAATCGCCCCGCCAATATGCCATGGAAGAGGAAATCAGCTTAAACGCTTTAATCGGCTTTGTGCTCATCAGATGAGGTCCCGCACATAAATCGGTAAATCCTTCGCCCTGGCTGTAAAACGATATCTCTGCATCCTCCGGCAAATCTTCTATCAGCTCTACCTTATACGGCTCCTGTCTCTCCTGCATAAAACGAATTGCCTCTGCCCGCGGCAGCGTAAATTTCTCCAAACGGTTACCAGCCTTAATAATCTTCTTCATCTCTTTTTCCAGCTTATCTAAATCCTCCCTGGAAAACGGCTCCGCCTCAAAATCATAATAAAATCCTTCGTCTATAGATGGCCCGATGGCAAGTTTTGCCTCTGGAAACAAACGTTTTACTGCCTCCGCCAGCACATGGGAACATGTATGGCGCACAGTGCGCAGTCCTTCTGCGTCTTTCTGTGTCAGTATATTCAATTGACTATCGCTGTCCACAATTGTCCGCAAATCGACAACCTCACCGTTTACTTCACCGGCACACGCTGCCCTCGCCAAACCTTCGCTGATATCTAAAGCAATATCGTAGACACTTTTTCCCTCGCTGTACTCCTTAACAGAGCCATCCTTCAATGTAATTTTCATTGTATTCTCCTTTCTTGTTTTCCTGTTAGAAAAAATGTCCCATACACTGCCAGCGGCAATGCATGGGACGTTATATACGCGGTTCCACCCTGCTTGTCCTGTCCCCATAACCTGGGACAAAACCTCTCCTTTGACGATAACGGAGTCACCGTGCTCTATTAAAGCCGCTCCAAGGTGGTCTTCCACTGTTTCCTGTCAGGCCGTTTCCAGCACCGGGGTATTCACCCGCCGACGGCCTTCTCTGCTTATGTCCGCAATCTGTTCCTGCAAGACACTCGACATTTCACAGCGTACTCTTCTTGTCAACGCTTTGTCTAGTAAGTATTGTAGCCTCTTTCCCTAAATCTGTAAAGGGGAAATTTTCAGTTACTGAAAATAACCTGGACATTGACTACTACCTATTCTTTCCGCAGCATTTCTTATACTTCTTACCGCTTCCACAAGGGCATGGGTCATTCGGATAAACCTTCTGCTCCTTGATGATCGTACCTGACTTCTTCTGCTCCAAATATAATCTGTGGCGGGTATCCTCGTCAAAGATGCTCTCCCATTGAGGGAGTTCGTAAAGCCAATCGGCCTTGGCATCCACCATATTCTTATAGAGCTTCTCCTTGTCAAAAGCAAGGCTGACTTTGGTGTCCTCGTCCATCTCCTCGATAGGATTGGCCTCTATCAAGCTCTCATTGATTCCGTCCAGAAAACCGACCATCTCCATAAGCGTGATGCCATATTTCTCTGCCAGTTCCTTCACAGTTCCTTCGACTACTTCATCAGGATTTTCCAGCAATTTCTCATAGACACCTTTCTCCAGCAGAAAATATCTCTGCCAGAAGCGCTGAATTTCTCCTTTGTTTGCCTCCTGGTTATAGGCGACGCTTCTCCATTCTTCTAATATTGACATATCAATACCATCCTTTGCAATTTTTTACATTTAAACTTTCTTAAATCTCTCAACTTCACCACACAGCTCTCTGGAAATACTCTGGCTGTTCTGGGTCTCTTTCTGGATATGGGCCATTGCCTCCACAAGGCTTCCGGTATTCTCCGCAACATTGGAGACACCTTTGGCGCTCTCATCCACAGTTGTGGCAATATCATTGATTCCAACATTGATGCGCTGCATTGTCATCTGCATCTCTGCGGTTCCGCTGGCAAACTCTGTTAAGATAGCGTCCACATCCTCCGCATCATGATGGTAATTATTGGCGACATCCACAAACCCATCATAATCCTTCATGACATTTTCGTCAATAAATTGTAACATATTTTCGGCATTCTGCGCTAATTTTTCCACTGCGGCCGTCACCATGTTACTGATACTCTGAATATTATTAGCGGCATCTCTGCTGTTATCCGCCAGCACACGAATTTCATCTGCCACCACGGCAAATCCCTTTCCTGCGTCCCCGGCCCTCGCCGCCTCTATGGAGGCATTCAGCGCAAGCAGATTCGTTTGGCTGCTGATATCGAGAATATCCCCCGTCAATTCATTGATACGTCCTACGCTCTTGCTCTCCTGCACGGCCTGCTCCAACATGGCACGGATCTGACTTATCATCTCACTGGCTGCCTCTTTGCTGCCAACCGCAGCTTTGCGTATGGTCTGTGCCCTGATTTTAATCTGTTCCACAAGTTCCGCTCCGTTGCCTGCCCTGCCGGCCATTGCCTGCACCTTTTTATAGATTTCGTTACTTCCGTCGGTAATCTGCTCTAAGCTTGCGGAAACCTCCTCCATGCTTGCTGCCAACTGTTCCATGGCAGCAGAAACACTGTTTACATTCTCGTTGGAGACGTTCACCCTGTCGGTAATTGTATCGGCAGACTCCATCATACGCGCTGATTCTCCCTTCAGCTTCCTCATAAGAGACTGAAGCTGTTCAATAAATCCATTGACGCCACTGACAAGCTGCCCCACTTCATCCTGGGTCTTAACGGTGATACGCTCTGTCAAATCACCCTCGTCTTTCTCAATTTTCTCAACAATCTGACTCAAGTGGCCGCTGGCTTTTTTTGCCGGGCTGGCGATAGTGCGCACTACAATCAGGAACGTTACCCCTACCATGAGAATAAACACCAGTATCATGCTCAGATTAAAGACATATGTACCAAATATTTTTGTATTAATTTGCGTAGCCACAAAGTTGATCCTGCTCTCCATAGCCTCCGTGTAGGCCGCCTTGCAGCTATCAAGTACTTCCCGCTTCTCCCTGCTCTGTCTCAACACTTCGAGCGTCGCAATGTTGTCTCCCTGTTCAACCAATTCCGCTCCCTGAATGCCCAAGGCCATAAATTCCTCAAACTGTTCCTTGTAAGAGGCAAAACTGTCATTCAACAATGTATCATTCGTCTGACTGCACAACGCATCCATCTTGTCTAAATATACCTGCAAATTGGCAGCTTTTTCCTCAATCTTCGCCTTCCCCTGTGCCTTTAATTTCCCTGACTCCATAAGACCTCGGAATTCCTGTGCCTGCACAGACATCTGTCCTTCTATCTTCTGTAATTCCAGATAAACTTCTGCAATCTCACCATTCCTATCACTTATTTCCGAGAGAGCCATTACATTTGCCACACTGAATGCCAGAAAAAACAACGATAAAATACCTAACAGAACAATAACTTTTGCTCCAATTCGTTTTTTCATCCTTCTCCTCCTTTGCAATTACTATCGCGATTCTTAAAGCAATTTCTATACCTACGATAATTTCTTGGCACAGGCTACTGCCAAAGAACCAGGTCCAATGTGACATGCCACGCTCAGTGACAACGGATCAACGACCTCTACTTCCCTCCCTGGAATTGCCGCTTCAATCTGTGCTTTAAATTCCAAGGCTGCCTCTTTATTCTTAGTATATGCTACAAAAATATGCATATTTTCCCCCGTTACATCCCCAAATCTTTTGGCTAAGTCGCTCTTAATAGCATCAATCATAATCGTCCTTGCCTGCTTAACAGTCCTTGCCTTTGCATAGCTGTCCAGCTTCTCCCCTTGAATCTGTAAGACCGGCTTGAGCTTGAGAAGCGTCCCCAACGCTGCCGCTGCCGGCGTAAGGCGACCTCCTTTTTTCAGGTAATACAAGGTGTCTACCATGATATAGATACTGGAATCATATTTCGTCTCTTCCAGATAATCTTTGATTTCTTTCGCTGTTTTCCCACGTTTTGCCAACTCTAATGCATCCTGTACCGACTGCCTCTGGGTTACGGAAATACGCTGGTTATTCACTACTTGTACCTTTCCGCCGTACTCCTGCGCCAACATGAGCGCCGTCTCGCAGGAACTGCTCAAACCGCTGGACATAGGAATATGCACAATCTCCTCGTATTCTCCAAGCAGGTCATCCCATAAATCAGTTACCGAACCGACAGAGGGCATAGAAGTAGAAATGTCATCGTTTCCTTCGAGCCTTTCATAAAACTGTTCCTGGTTGAGCGAAATATCTTCAAAATATGTCTCTCCATTTATAAAAAAAGGCATCGGTAACACGTGTATTCCATACGCCTTCGCCTGCTCCTGGGTAATCCCGCTATTACTGTCCGTTACTACTGCAATCTTTCCCACAGATAGTCCTCCTTTGATTTTCGATAATCAAAATTATATCATATTTTCTCAATAGATACAATCACAATCTTTTTCGAGTTTTTGCTATTTTTTATTTTTTGCAGGAAATCCGTTCAAAAAACCGCTCTTCTATTTCCGGTGAAATTGTCTGATATGATGCCCGGTCTGATTCTCGCTCCCGCACCGCCTCTTCCACAGTCAGCAGTCCTTCCCTTACCATTTCTGCAAGCTCTCCGGTACGGACAGGATAGCCATGCTTTTTGAGGCTGCATTTTTCTGCCATCGGATGCGCCCAGCAGTCAGGATGCGGCACGCTGTTTTGCGGGCGAATCCAACCAATATTCTCCTCCAGGAATTTCATTTTCTCCTCCTCACCCACATTATGGTACATAAAATAAGAAAGAGAAGTGACCTCAGCATCCGGCAGAAAATCAATACAGCTATGTCCATCCAGCTTATCTGTCAATTTCCCAAACATCTGATATTCAAAAGATTTGAGATTGCGGGAAATAGAAAACGGCTCAATGCACTTTTCCTCATCTGCCGACTGCAATATCTGGCTCCTTGTCCGCCCATTTACTACCAGGGGAATACCATACTGTGACGCCAAAAGATGACTGTAATAATGGCAAAAATGAAAGCAGACACTGCAAAAGTTTTTCATCAGTTTCATACTCGCGGAATAGAACTGCCTGAGCGTAGAATCCTGCACATTAATCCAGATATGTTCCACATCCAATTTCTGCAAAAGGATCTCTATATTCCGCCGTCCAAACTCAGTAGAAAATCCATTATCCAAGGTGTATGTCAGCACCCTCATCCCATATTTATGCTGTAATTGATAGGTAATGTAAGCGCCGTCCTTCCCGCCGCTCAAACCTGTAATGCAATCGTATTTGACGCCGTTTACCGCCGCCTTGTTCTTCGCCTCCGCCACCTCTTTTGCAAACTGCGCCTCTAAGGCCGCAAAGTCAGACAGTTCTTTTTTGTGTTTCTCATAAAATCTGCAATAATTACATACATGATATTCGTCGAATACAATCTTCTGATACGTTTCCGGTAATCCGCATTTCACACATGCGCCCATAATCCCAAACCTCCTTTAATCTTTCCTGCAAGTCCTTTCGTACTTTCAAAACAGAGCATCAAGCCCCCATCGGCTCTCCTGCCCCTAAATAGAATCAAAATAATCCTCTGGACGCCCACTTTGTATCACCTCTGCAAAAATTTTGCAAAAGGCCTCGGAACCTTTCGCATTCATATGGTGGTCATCCTTAAATTTATCATCGGTAAAGATACTTTCCCTGTCCTTATAAAAAATAAAATTCAAAAAATCTGCGCCCCACATTTCCGACTTTTCCTTGAAATATGTATGAAATTCCTCTAAATCTTTTGCCCCATCCAGGTATGCTTGCGTATAGGGCATCATTACAAAGGTCAGATGAATCCCTTTCTCTTTGCAAAAATCCGCTATTTTCTCCAGATACTGCAATGCTTCCTCCTGCACCTGCTCCTCCCCATTTTGGGCGCTCCAGGAATTAGTTCTGCCGTTTTTTTCATTCTCCCTGCCCTGAAACACATCTTCTGTATACCGGTACCCCCTGCCTGCATAATTGGAGGATGTGCTTTTTGTCACCAGCTTATTTCTCAAATTCGATTTTATGCTCTCCAAATCAAAATAATCTTCTATCTGCGTGGTGTAGAGTAGAGATGAAATCCAGACATCTTCCTTCTGCACGGCCAAAAGATAACGCAGTTTCCATTTCCAATTGCACATATTTTCAAAACCAGAGACATAATGGCGCGTACCCGCCTTCTCTTTTAACGGCGGCAGCGCGACTGTGACATAGATCTGTCGGACGGGATTATCTTCCACTGCATCCCGAATCAAGTAATATGTCCCGATGTATGGCTGAGAAGCGGTTGCCAAGTTAAAACTGCTTGTGCCTAAAGCCTCGTCTAAAACCTGTGGACGGTATGCATAATATGTCAATGAATTCCCACAATAGAGCGTGTCAATCGTTCCTTTCAGCTTCCCGCGCTCCATCTTAGACTGGACCGTCTGCGTGACCCAATTCTCATAACAAAGGCGCGCCCCGCCTTCCAAGGCAGCCACAAAAAACACCACCAGAAAAAACTTATAAACTGCTTTCCTAATATTGTGCATAAGCAAACCCTCCTGTCATATCTATACCGAATTTTCCCAGACACAGAATAGTGGCCAGAAGAAACGCATAACTAAGCCAGCGGACCCCAAACGGTCTGGAAGCCAGGGATTCCCACAGCCGTCCTTTTTCCTCAAACAAATCCACAAAGAAAAAAAGCACCAGAGACATTACCAGAATCACAACCTCTTCCACCGGCATTCCTGGAAAAATTTCTTCAAAATTGTCAGGCAGTCGCAAATCCAAGACAAATTTCTTTACCATGCCAAACACTGCTTCCCCGCAAGAAGCCCCTGGAAATATTTTTAATGCACTGACTATCAGGAACGTACGGAATTTGCAGAAAACATGCCATCCTTTTGACTCTTGCCGGATATGCAGAAACTTCTTGGCCCCGGCAAATGCCGGCTCCAATACCATAGCGCCCATAATCACCACACCGTTCGCTGCCCCCCACAAAACGTACTTTACACTGGCATCATGCCAGAGCCCGGTCGCCGTCCACACGAAGCAGAGAGCAAATAGGGAAGGAAATAGTTTTCCGATACGCGCACCGAACCATTTCCGTCCTATTTTTCCAAATTTGACTGCCGTAGAAGAGACTGCCAAAGGATAAAACATATAATCCCGGAACCAACTGCTCAAAGTAATATGCCAGCGCCGCCAGTATTCCGCCAATGATTCTGCAAAAAAAGGACGTCTGAAATTCTCTTCCAGACGAATGCCAAATATCCTGGCAGCCCCCGACACAATATCCATATAGCCTGAAAAATCCGCGTACATCCAAACTGTCATATAAATACAGCCCAGAAAACAAGTCACGCCGCCATAACTCTCGTAATTGTCAAATATAGCCTGCATCATCGGCCGCATCCGCTCCGCAATTACCATTTTCTTGAAAAATCCCCACAACATTCTCTGACAGCCAAACGATAAGTTGTGGTAATCATAAGCATGTCCCTCATAAAGCTGGCCGCCCAGCTGTCTGTAGCGGCTGAGCGGTCCTTGTGTAATCTGTGGAAAGAAAGACAAAAACAGCATAACTTTCAAAAAATTCCGCTGTACCTTCGTTTTCCCCTTATAAATATCAATCAGGTAACCAATGGAAATCAGCGTATAATAGGAAATGCCAAGAGGAACTAAAAATTGCGGCGCTGGCAGCGAATGCCCGGTAAACAGGAGCATACCATTTAACATTCCTCCCAAAAGCCCTCCATACTTCAAAACAGCTAATATACCAAGATTTATAAGAACTGCCGTCGTCACAATACACTTCTTTTGTTTCTTACACTTGGCTTCTGCCTGTTTCCGCTGGACTTTCGCGATGTCCCGGCAATCCTCCTTATACCAAACAAGCCTTTCCTCACATCGTTCTACACAAATTCCGGCTGTCCAGATGACAATCCCCGTCACCAAAATGTAGACCGGGGACGCTGCGCAGGCTGTGACATAGAAAAAGACGCTCCCGGCAAACAACACAACCCAACGGTACTTCACAGGGCAGACCATGTAGTAAACCACAAACAACACGAGAAGAAACGGCAAAAAATATATAGAATTTACCGCCATTTTACCCCTCCTGTTTTAAAGTCTGTATCATCTTCCATATTCTCTCTGCCGAATTAAAATTTTCCGGCTCAATCTCATCAAAAGATATTTCCACGTCAAACGCCTCATTGATTTCCCCAATCAGAGAAACCATATCAAAGGAATCCAGTACGGCATCATCAATTAATTTCTGCTCATTTGCAAAATCTACTTCCGGTCTTAACTCTTTTAAAATATTCATCAGTTTTTCCATTTTATTTTCCTCCAATGTATGTATTTTTCAATAAGATCCTGCCTTCTTTGCGCAAGATGCTGATATTATTTTCTGTAAAGCACACAGTCTCTTTCTTTTGAGTCCCGGCTTGAATTTGATAACTTTTCCAGAATATGTTTCTGTCATTTTGTACAACGTATGGTTTTTTCACAACATCCAGCCCACCATAGTCCAAGGCCCGCAAAAACGCACTAATTTTATGGAAAGGCCAATCCATATTAAGCCTGCCGTCTGCCGGTGTTTCCCAGGAATAATGCATAATCGTTTTCTCTCCTGTCTGAGCTTCTGTTCTGGCGGAACCGAAAAGCAGCGGTTCCAAAATCTCACAAAAAGCCTCGTACGCCAACTTCATTTGCTGACGGAAAACTGCAAAGGAAGTGACATCCTGGGAGATTGGCAATTCCTTCTGTATTAGAATTTCTCCACTATCCACCTGTGGGCGCACTTTGTGCCAAGTAATGCCTGTTATCTCATCTTCCTCATAAATCGCCCACATTTCTGCGTTTCTTCCCGAATGTCTCGGCAACAATGCCTGATGACAGTTGACTGCCTCAAGATAGGGATTTTCCAGAACTTCCTGGGGAATAATCCAAGGATTAATAGCGCTTACAAGAAGTGTCGGTGCAGAAACCTCCACCAAACATTTTACCAGTGCATCCTCTGATATCCACTGGCAGTCTATCCCTTTGTGTGCCGCCTGCCGCTCTAGCGTCTTTGACCTCTGTGCGCCGGTATCATAAATGCGGCAGGATATCCCATGATGTTCCAGCTTATCGGCACACGAAAGCGCAAGACTGCCGGTTCCTAAGACCACAGCTTCCCGGTAAAGATAATCTCTCTCTTTCTTTTGGCCGCCACCGGCATACTTTCTTTTCAGAAAAACCCTGTCAATTTTGCCTCTCTGGTTCCTGGGCATCCTTGGCAGCCATACCAGACGGTTCGGACACATATACTTGGGCAGCATTTTCTGAAGTTCCAGAACTACCAGGCTGTCGCAGGCTTCTTTTGCCTGATAAACCATGACGATCTTTCCCTTAGTTTCGTCATATAGGCAGCAACATGCATTTATTAAGGAAATGCTATTGCCGGCATTCTCAATTTCCGTCAGTTCTATCCGATGGCCCATATGCTTAATCTGCCAATCCTTCCTGGCAGCAAATTCCAGCAACCCCTCCTCATTATATCTGCCGTAATCCCCGGTATGGTAAATCCTGTCCGCAAACATGTGATTACCGGGATTTTGGCAAAATACTTTCTCTGTCGCTTCGCGATTATTGTAATAGCCAAGCGCAAGGCAGCTCCCCTTGACGCAGATTTCACCCAGCTCACCCTTTGGTGCCTCTCTCCCTGCATCATCCAGCAGAAGTATCTGTGTATTATCAAAAGCTTGTCCAATCGGTATCGTCTCCCGCAGCCCAAATTCCCTGTCAAGTATATAATAGGTACAGTTGCAGGTGATTTCCGTTGGTCCATAAAGATTCACATACATGGCCTGCGGCTGATACTTCCTCCAATAATTGAGAACTTTGATTGGCATCACTTCCCCGGAAAAAAGGATTTTCTTTAACTGCCAGGGAACGCCCTTATCCCAAATTTTCATGGCCGCCAAAATACTGAGCGCTGAGACGGCCCAGATACATGTGGTAACCCTTTTTTCGCTGAGAAAAGAAACTAGCTTCTTAGGCATCGTAAACATACTTTGCGGCAAAATAAACATAGACGCGCCATTTCGCAGGGTACTGTAAATATCTTTCACTGACACGTCAAAATCAAACGGCGCCTGATTGGCAAATACCTCTTTCGCATCAAACTGAAATACTCCTGCAAACTGTTCCACCAAATCAATCACACTTCTGTGCGCCACCAATACCCCTTTGGGAACCCCGGTTGAACCGGAAGTAAACATGAGATACAACGGGTCTGTATCTAAATGATTCCGCTTGATCCCTGCCAACGTTTCTTCCCCAATTTCCACTGACTGCAATTCTTCCCTGGAAACAAGCATCCGGTTTTCCAGCCCACAAGGGATATCCTTCTTGTCGGGAACAATGACAACTTTCGGGTCGGCCACGGTAAGCATTGCTTTCATGCGAGCCTGCGGCTGCTTTTCATCCAGAGGGACATAAAAATTCCCACTGTACACCACGCCCAAAAATGCAATCAGGCAACCAACAGAATGGTTGGTAATTACCGCAATAGGTTGATTTTTCAAGTGAAACGATGAAAGATACGTCCCAGCCTTTTTAGCTAAAATCATTAGTTCCCGATATGTCAGTTCTTCCTTGATATCCCCAAAAACAATTTTCTCTGGAAAACGTTCTGCCGAATTTTCCAAATACTCTAATACGTTTACTGTCATATCACACCTTCTTTATATTTTTTATAAACAATAGATACTATACCATCTGATTGTGATGAAAATTTAAGGTCCTAAAACAGCAAACATAAAAAATGGATGGATAAGGCTTTTCGTCTTATCCATCCATTATTATGGTCTATCTTAT
>CAJUTD010000076.1 GCA_910589635.1 uncultured Lachnospiraceae bacterium
TAATTTTTGTGCATATTGTTTCCATTGCTTCGCAATGGAAACCTTTTGAACCGATGAAAACTTTAGTAATTGCTTCGTGCGACAGCCCCTTTTCATTTTTTCACTCTTCATAATGTCCTCTACAAGAAATAATCCTAATATTTTGCAGTTCGTCAATATCATACACCAGGCGGTTGAATTCATCTATTCTTCTTGAGTAGCCTGGGCGGTGTTTCAAAGGTTCGGGCTTTCCTATGCCCTGCATTACTCCATTTCATTGTATATCTTCAATTAGCGAATTTATCTTCTTTAAAGTCTTTCTATCCTGTGTCTGCCAATACAAATATTCAGCCCACGCGTCCTTGTCAAAAGTGAAGTCGTTCATTATTCCATAACCCTCAGTTCATCCATAGTTTTATGGATACCTTCTCCGTTATTTAAACGCTCTAAGCGCTTATCAATCATTGCGAGATATTCCGCATTTCTTCTTGCTTTTGCCATCTCATTATATTCGGCCTCAGAAATAATCACAACATTCTTATTCTCTTTGCGTGACACGATCACAGGCTCACCGTCAAATGCCATATCAAAATATTTTTTAATGTTTGCCCTCACATCCATTTGTTTTGCAGCAATCATAACACCCCTCCTTCTGTACGGAAATTAGTACGCTTTTTGGTACTTATGTTATACGCTATTCTTCTGCTTTCGTCAATCAATTACGCCCAAATTCTGACAATTCCAGGCCTTCATTCCTGTCAAGGGTCATGCCTACGCTCCAACTGTTGACAAACAATAATAGCGGATTCCCCTTCAAATCCTGAATCTTTTTCATATCCGAGGTCCCTGTCAGTTTATCCATATCAATTTCCTTATTCTCAATCCAGCGGATATGTTCATAGGGAAGCTGCTCAAGGCGGATATCTACATTGTACTCATTTTCCAGACGGTATTTGAGCACATCAAATTGCAGGACACCGACCACGCCCACAATAATCTCCTCCATGCCTGTGTTGTACTCCTGGAAAATCTGAATCGCTCCCTCCTGGGCAATTTGCGTAATTCCTTTCACAAACTGCTTGCGCTTCATCGTATCCATCTGACGCACTCTTGCAAAATGCTCTGGCGCAAAAGTTGGAATTCCCTCAAACGCAAACTTATCGGCGGCGGTGGTAATTGTATCGCCAATGGAAAAAATACCCGGGTCAAAGACGCCGATGATATCCCCGGCATATGCCTCCTCGATAATCTTACGCTCCTGCGCCATCATTTGCTGCGGCTGCGAAAGCCGCATCTTCCGTTCTCCCTGGATATGGGTCACTTCCATACCTGCCTCAAATTTCCCTGAACAGATGCGCATAAAAGCGATTCTATCTCGATGCGCTTTGTTCATATTCGCCTGAATTTTAAAGACAAAGGCAGAAAAATCTGAGGAAAATGGGTCAATCTCCCCGATATCCGCCTTTCGCGGCAAGGGTGAAGACGTCATTTGCAGAAAATGCTGCAAAAATGTTTCCACGCCGAAATTTGTCAATGCAGAACCAAAAAACACTGGAGAGAGCTCGCCTTTTGCTACTAAATCCATATCAAACTCTGCGCTTGCGCCGTCTAAGAGCTCAATTTCTTCCAACAGCGTTTCCTTGTAATCCGCACCAATCTCAGCTTCCAATTCCGCTGCGTCAATGCTGATATTGCGCTGCACACCCTCTTTCGTGCCCTTTAAGGTATCGGCAAACGTCATAATCTCTTTCGTGTTGCGGTCATAAATGCCCTTAAAATTCTTACCGGAACCGATGGGCCAGTTGATTGGACAAGTGGCAATACCCAGCTCCTTCTCAATCTCATCGAGCAAATCAAACGTATCGTTGGCGTCCCTGTCCATCTTATTGATAAATGTAAAAATTGGTATATGGCGCATCACGCACACCTTAAACAACTTCCTCGTCTGCGCCTCCACGCCCTTAGATCCGTCAATCACCATCACCGCCGAATCCGCCGCCATCAGCGTACGATACGTGTCTTCCGAGAAATCCTGATGCCCCGGCGTGTCCAGGATATTGATACAATATCCTCCATAATTAAACTGCAATACAGAAGAAGTAACCGAAATACCCCTCTCCTTCTCGATCTCCATCCAGTCAGAAACCGCGTGTCTGGCAGTCGCCTTCCCCTTCACGGAACCTGCTAAATTGATTGCCCCACCATACAGAAGAAACTTTTCTGTCAAAGTTGTCTTCCCGGCATCCGGGTGTGATATGATTGCAAATGTCCTGCGCTTTTCGATTTCCTTTTGTAAATCTGCCAAAATAATTCCTCACTTTCTATTTCTATAACAGAAAAACAAAACCGCCCCTCCATACCATAACATAGACGACATTGTTTCCTTATGCTTCCGTCATAACCTTCTGTTTCCTTATGCTTCCATCAGTGCCTTTTGTTTCCTTCGGACCAGCATAAAGCATACCATATTTACAGCCGCTGTCAAGACCCACGACACCGGATAAGAGATATATAACGTCCACAGACTTCGGTACTGCTGGAAAACCGTAAATATCCAAAACACGCGGAACGCACAGACACCCAGCACAGACACCACCATCGGCAGCACCGAACAACCGATTCCACGCAGTTCACCCACTGAAACATCCATAATCCCACACAGGCAGTACATGGTGCAGATCACTGACATCCGCAAAAGTCCCACTTCAATGACCTGTGGGTCCGAAGAGTAAATGCCCAGGAGCTGATTGCCAAAAAGATAAGCCAATCCCCCCAGGGAAAGCCCTACAAACGTTACCAGGCCCAGGCATTCTAAAAACACTCTGCCAATCCGCTTATAATTTCCCGCACCGAAATTCTGACTGGAAAAGCTTAAAGCCGTCTGATGGAACGTGTTCATCGCCATATAAATAAACCCTTCGATATTCTGTCCCGCTGTGTTACCGGCAACCGCCACTGAGCCAAAGGAATTGACCGAGGACTGAATCAACACGTTCGATAAGGAAAACACTGTGCCCTGCAGGCCCGCCGGAAATCCAATGCGCATAATCTGCAACATTTTCCCACGGTTTATCTTAAGCTGCGCCAATTCTACCCGACAGCCGCCCTCCATATGCATCATACACCGCAACACCAAAAATGCAGATATGCACTGGGAAACCACGGTTGCCAGGGCAACGCCCGCCACTCCCAGTCCACATCCAATCACAAAGATCAAATTTAAAATCACATTGATAATGCCTGCCGCCATCAAATAATATAGAGGACGCTTCGTATCTCCGACCGCACGCAGAATGGAACTGCCAAAGTTGTACAAAAGAAGCGCCGGTATCCCCGCAAAATAAATACGGATATACAACACCGCCTGCCCCAGCACATCTTGCGGCGTTCCCATAAGTATCAAAATCTGCGGCGCCGCCAAAATGCCCAACACCAGCAAAATCCCGCCGCAAAGCAAACTCAATACAATCGCGCTGTGCACAGTCTCACTCATATCCCGCTCTTTGCCGGCGCCGTAATACTGTGCCACTAACACGTTGGCGCCAATAGAAAATCCAATAAACAGGTTCGTCAGCAGATTGATTAAAGCGGCATTGGCGCCAACCGCCGCCAACGCCGTATTTCCGGCAAACCTTCCCACGACAATCATATCCGCAGCATTGAACAAAAGCTGCAAGATGCCGGAAAGCATTAATGGAATCGAAAAGGCCAATATTTTGGGAAATAAAGGCCCATTACACATATCTATCTCATAAGATTTTGCTTTCATTTGTATGCCTCCAATAGATTCTGCCCATCAATCTGCGGCTCAATGCCGAAATAAGCAAGCACCGTCGCACCAATATCGGCAAACGTCGGCCTGGTGCCAAAATTTCGCCCGGCAGGAACATTCTTCCCATACATCACGAGCGGCGTATATTCACGCGAATGGTCTGTGGAAGGCGTAGAAGGGTCGCAGCCGTGATCCGCCGTTATCATCAAGATATCCTCATCTTTCATTTTATGCAGGATTTCCGGCAATCTCTCATCAAAATAAGTCAATGCTTTGGCGTAACCTTCCACATCATTCCGGTGTCCATAGAGCATGTCATAATCCACAAGATTGACAAAACACAGCCCTTCAAATTCGCGTTCCATGTAAGCCAGCGTTTTGTCAATGCCATCCGCATTACCGCTGGTTCTCACAAAATCTGTCACGCTCTTTCCAGCAAATATATCATAGATTTTACCGACGCCTAAAACTTCCTTCCCATGTTCTTTCAACTGGTCAAGCATGGTTATCTTAGGCGGTCTCAGGGAAAAATCGTGCCGCCGCACCGTGCGGCTGAAATTTCCGGGCTCTCCCTCAAAAGGCCGGGCAATGACCCTGCCCACGCCATGTTCGCCCACCAACATATCCCGCGCGATTTGACAATACTCATATAGCTTCTCCACCGGAACATACGCTTCATGCGCCGCTACCTGGAATACCGAATCCGCAGAGGTGTAGACAATCAAATCTCCGCTTTTCATATGTTTTTCACCGTAATCCTTGATTACCTCCGTCCCGGAATAAGGTTTGTTGCAGAGCACGCCGCGCCCTGTTTTCTCAGAAAATTGACGGATGATTTCCTCGGGAAATCCCTGTGGATAAGTGGGAAGCGGCTGTGGCGAAATGACCCCGGCAATCTCCCAATGGCCAATCGTCGTATCTTTTCCCTTAGAAGCCTCCGTCATCCTGGCAAACGCACCCAAAGGGGATGCCTCCCGCGTTCCTATCTCCACTCCGTCAATATGGAACAGCCCCAGCTTGCCCATATTGGGCATAGAAAAATATTTACTTGTAGAGGCCGCCCGCAAAGTGTTGCTGCCCTCATCTCCAAAATCTGCGGCATCCGGCATTTCTCCAATACCAACACTGTCTAATACAATCAGAAATATTCGCTTCATAATCACTGACCTCCTCTATCTTTTTCATTACTATTCATAATAGAACCTTTTTTCATAGTATGCAAGTAGGAAAAAAAATCCCCACAGGCAGCTCCGTCGCTGCCTGTGGGGATTTCAAAAAGGGGAGGATAAGTATTTAACCTTATCTTTGGTTCAAAGCTTTCATCTTCACCGAAAGAAAGAAGTGGGGGCTTTTTTCTTTCGGATAATGATAGTATTGACCGTTTTTCTCCCTTTATACAATCTTTTATAAATATTTTATATTTTTTAGGCTTCTACTATGATAAAATACTAATATCTGTTTATAATTCTGAAAAGAAAGGCCAACAAACTATGAATGAAAAAAACATTTTACACAACAAATATTTCCTGTACGTCACAGAATTTTTTGCAGGCATGTCTGTGATGGCGGTAGAACTGGGGGCGAGCCGCCTGATGGCTCCTTATTTCAGCTCCTCGCAGATTGTGTGGACCGTAATTATCGGCGTCATCATGATAGCAATGGCGCTGGGGAATGTGTGGGGCGGACGTACCGCTGACAAGAAACCTTCCCCGGACAAGCTTTATGGCAGGCTCCTGCTGGCCGCAGTATGGATTGCTCTAATCCCCTTCGCCGGACGGTACATGATTGCCGGTATTTCGCTACTGCTCGCTGTATTTATCACCAAGAATTTCCTGGTATGGGCGGCGCTTTTTGCCTGCCTTGCCGTGTTTGCCTTTCCCTGCGTGCTGCTTGGCACAGTGACGCCCTCGCTGGTGAAATATTCTGTCAGCAGCCTGGACGACAATGGCAAGACAGTGGGCGAGCTTGGGGCTTTAAACACGATTGGCAGCATTATCGGTACATTCCTCCCCACCTTTGTAACGATTCCGGCAGTAGGCACTGCCGTAACCTTTTTAATTTTTTCCGGCGTCCTCGCCGCAATCAGCATCGTATACTTTCTCTCCATGCGCAAAAAAATGGTAAAATGCGCGCTTACGGCTATACTAATCCTTGCACTCGGGCTGACTTCCGGTACTTTTAGTTTTGCTTTCTGGGAAAAAGACATTACCTTAGAAGATGAATCCATCTACAATTACCTGCAGGTAAAGGAGAGCGACAGTTCCGTCATTCTCTCTACCAATGTACTGTTCGGCGTACAGTCCATCTTGATGAAAAACGCAACGCTCACCGGCATGTACTATGATTATGCGCTCGCCGCCCCTGTCATGGCAGGCATCCCGCAGATGGATTCCCCTGGGAATATCTTAATCCTTGGCCTTGGCACCGGAACCTTCGCCAAATATTGCAGCGAATACTTTCCCGGCGTCTCCATTGAAGGTGTTGAGATTGACGAGAAAATAGCCAAATTGGCAGGGGAATATTTTGATATGCCTGACACGGTAAATGTGTCGGTATATGACGGACGCTCCTATCTCACGGCTTCCGATAAGAAATATGATGTGATTATGGTTGACGCCTACCAGGATATCACGATTCCTTTCCAGATGTCCTCCGTAGAATTTTTTACAGAGGTGGAAAAACATCTGACGGACAACGGCGTGATGGTCGTCAACATGAATATGAAATCACAGTCCAAAGATTCCATCAACGATTATCTCTGCGATACCATCGGTTCTGTCTTTGACTATGTATACACTGCACCGGTGTCCGGCGGCACCAACTGCGAAGTGTTTGCTTTTCAAAACCCTGACACCTTAACTACGTTTGAGCATGGATGTAAGTCGCTTGTAGATTCTGACCTTACGGCCATGATGGAGACTGTCTCAAACTGTCTCTCTCCCAGGGAATCCGGTAATTTAATCCTCACAGACGACAAAGCGCCGGTAGAAGTCCTTGGCATGAAAGTTCTGGATGAAATCATCGCAGATGAGCTGGACTACTACCGGGCGCTTTACCTGGAGAAGTTGTTCTAGTACAACAGATATTAAGTTTCTTTAAACAAACTAATTTTGCTTTGTATTAGTTCAATATACTATTTGTCTCCTGTATCACCTGCTGCACTTTATCCGCAATTTTAGAAACTTTATCCATAGACTGCTTAATATGCTCACTGTTCTCAGAAGTCTGTTTCGCCCCAATAATTGCCTCCTCCACAGCAATCAGCAAATCGCCGATTGTCGAATCGAATTTATCTATCACCCCATTGATGTCCTCCATTGCAACATGGATCTCTTCATCATTTTCCTTGGCGTTTCCAACAGACGCCTTTGAGCTTGCAGACAGTTCCCGGATATTGGTAGCAACCACGGCGAAACCTCTGCCGGCTTCTCCTGCCCGGGCCGCCTCAATGGCTGCATTGAGCGACAGTAAATTAATTTTACCGGCAATCTTCTCCACATCCTGGGTCATCACATTATATTTTGCCACGCTCTCATTGATATTCTTCATGGAATCCGTGATATTGCTGTTTAACTGTTTTAAATCGTTCATATGTTCAGAAACGTTCATCATATCGTCTGAACTCTTCGTACCCACGTTGCGTATAGCGTCTGCCTCTTCCTTGACATTGGCAATATTTTGGGCAAGCTCGCCGAAAATTTCCATCAACTCGTGATTCATGTTGAGGACTTCCTGGTTCACTTCCGCAACCTTCTGCCGCTCCTTACGGATTACCTTCATCACATACTGATGACAGTTCTCCCTGGCATTGATGCCCCTGGCGACAGCAATCGCCATCTCGCGGCAGGATTTATAACCGCAGGCACGGCAGTCAAAGTTACGCTCTGTATCTGTCTCCTTGCCCATCATCTTATAGGCATTTTCAATCTCTGCCTCTGAAATCGTCGCGCTGTGCGTCTTGCGCGCCTCATAGGTTCGCAGAAAATCTTCTATCTTAAGCTTGGCGTCAAATTCTTCAAACTGCTGGTCGACACCCTTTTTGTTCGTATGCTCCTTGCGCTTTTTCCTGCTGTAACGCTCCACATGGTGCATAATATCTGACATCAGAAAACGGTGGCAGTCCTTGCCGGTGGCAGGCCCTCCGTTACATCCAAACTCACAGTTGAGCACATCGAACACCGAAGGCCTTGTCTCGGCATCCTGCTCCAAATATGCGTCCAACTCCTCATACAACCGCTCTGTACCCTCAGATGTAATTACTTGCAGCTCTGGTGAATGCACCAGAAGATTCTTCTTCAATCCTCCCGGCGTGGGATAGATATTGCCCTCCCATCCCTGATAACCGTCAAATTCAAATTCACTGTATGTACCTTCCCGCGGAAAATCAATGCGTTTCTCTTTAAAATAATCCTTCAAATGCTCCATGGTAACATTATAGTCAATGACTTTGATGTCACGGAACTCGTCAATCTTAGCGATACATGGTGAAATCGCTGCAATTTTGCCTTTAAAACCCACAACCTTGCGCATATAAATTGCCACACACGCCATTGGACTCTGCACCGGGGATAAAAACGGGAGCAATTCCGGTTTATGGTAAAGCATATAATTGACTACCGCCGCACAAGGCTGAGAAATCAACTTAGCCTGGGGATTCTGTTCAAGATACCGAAGATGCGCCCAGGTACAGATGTCCGCGCCAAATCCCACATCATAAATTTTCACGTTGCCATGTTCCCGCAGCCAGTATAAGACATGGCGCCATTGCCCATCAAATGCAATCTTGATAGACGGCGCCACAATCAAAGCAAGTTCCCTTCCATTATGTAAATCATCCAAAAACGCCGGCGTATCATCCTGAAAGCTTCGCGCTCCATGAGTACATGCCTTGATACAAGCTCCACATTTGATACACTTGTCATCATTAATTAAAATCCTCAGCTGGCCTCCGTCATCAAGCCTCGCCACATTTGCTTCTTCTGCCGGACATGCACGCACACAAGCGTTACATCCCACACACTTTTGTTCATCCACATTGATTATACTCATTTGTCATCGTCCCCCAACCATTACCAAATTTCACTGATATAAAAATTATAAAAGATGGATATGTCCCTGTCAAGGGGCAACAACCTCATGAGAATCAGAGATTTACTACTGCGGCAGCTGATTTTTGTACTTCTCGTACAATGCCTCCAGCTGCGCTCTGTCATTGTCCGATACCTGCTCTTTCGCCAATCCCGCAAGACCTTCTAAATCTCCGCTGGCAGCCATGTCAGCCGCCTGTTTTATATTCTCCGGCGATATATACTTTTGTGCAATGCCTGTAAGCTGTTCTACATCTTCCTGCTCCATATTATCCACAACATCAGACACGTTTACCTGCTGTCCTCCCACATTTACAGTTTTTCCAAGCTGCTGTTCAAATATCTTCTTACCAATTTCCATGGCGGCTTTCGTCTTAATCTGCTTTTCAATCGTGTCGCGCCCGGCAAAGAGCACAACCGCCCCTGCCGCCAAAATACCGGTCACTGCCAGTAGCGCAACATGTTTTTTCCATTTCCTCATAAACAAAAATACCTCCCAAAATTATGATAATTCATATAATATCCCATAGCTCCCTAAATTGTCATAGAGCTCTGAATAGTATAATCTTATCATAATTTCAGGAGATGTATGTTATATTTTCCTTAAGGATTTATAAATTTTTCCCTCCGCCGCAAGAAGAACAGCCGCCGCTGCACCCGCTGCATCCACTACAACGTTTTCCATTCTTTTTATCCTTATAAAGGCTAAAACAAGCAATGCCCACAAGGGCAAATACTGCTGCGCCAACCACAAATGTTCCCATACTGGACCTCCATTTCCTGCTTACTAATACAACTTTATGAAACTTGCTTTTTAGTTAGTATAAGCTAACTACAAAGTTCTGTCAATATAAATTTTATTATATTTTTTTCATTTTTAATAACAACCAATCTTTCATCCGAGATAGAAGTAACCTCATATTATCTCAAAATCTTTCACTGTTGCGCAAGATTTGAAAATCCAAAAAATTTCACCGCATTGTCATAACAAATATCTGTAACTAATCTGCCCAGCCATTCCCTGTCATCAGGATATTCTCCGCATTCGACCCAGCCACCGATTAAATCACAGAGAATACGCCGGAAATATTCATGGCGCGTGTAAGACAAAAAACTCCTGGAATCTGTCAACATTCCAATGAAGTTTCCCAACAATCCCAAGCTGGCAAGCGATTCCATCTGTTCTCTCATGCCATTCTTATGGTCGTTAAACCACCAGGCGCTGCCCTGCTGTATTTTGCCCGCCGCCTCCGTCTCCTGAAAGCATCCAATGAGCGCACCCAACGCTGCGTTATCTCCAGGATTTAGGCTATAGAGAATTGTCTTGGGCAGTGCATATTTCTGGCACAATGCATCCAGATAGGAGGATAACTTCGTAATTGGCACACGGTTGTATATACCGTCAAATCCGCTATCTGCACCAAGTTCCTGATACATCCTCGTATTATTGTTTCTCGTTACGCCAAAATGAAGCTGCATGGTCCAGCCACGCTTTTGATACTGTCTGCCTAGCCATAATAGCGCTTTTGTCTTAAATTTTAATTCTTCTTTCCTCGAAATCGTTTCGCCCTGCAAACTTGCGCGGAAAATCCGCTCAACCTCCGCTTCCTTGGCCGGCGCCCAAGGCACATACAAGAGTCCATGGTCGCTAATCACACAGCCCATTTGGGCAAAAAAGTCCATTCGTTTCTTTAACGCCTCTTTCCAATCGTCAAAATTCTCAATTTCAATGCCTGACGCCGCGGAAAGCTCCACCATATAATCTGCGAAATCCTGCTTCTCAATGGACAGGGCGCGGTCGGGACGCCAGGTGGGAAGCACTTTAAAATCTATCGTATCATCCTCGGCGATTGCCCGGTGCCAGCACAGATTATCCACCGGGTCGTCCGTAGTGCACAACAATTTCACGTCAGACGCGCGTATAATTCCGCGGACGCTCATATCCTCCTGTGCGAGACGCTCCTCACACAACTTCCAGACCTTTTTCGCCGTGCTGCCGTTTAGCACGCCGTCATAACCGATGTAACGCCACAACTCCATATGGCTCCAATGGTATAGTGGGTTTCCAATTGCTTTTTCCAAGGTCTGCGCCCACTTATAAAATTTTTCATAATCCGTGGCTTCCCCGGTAATATATTTTTCCTCCACACCGTTACTGCGCATCTGCCGCCATTTATAATGATCCTCATCAAGCCATACCTGCGTCATATTGTCAAACTGCCAGTCCTCGGCAATCGCCTTGGGATTGATATGACAGTGGTAATCAATAATGGGCAGTTTTTGCGCATAATCGTGAAACAAGCCCCGCGCCGTCTTTGTAGACAACAGGAAATCCTCATGCAAAAAATTTATTTTCCCCATAGATTATACCCCGGAATAGGCAAGAAAACCGCCGTCAATTGGCAGAACCACACCAGTGATAAACCCTGCCGCTTCCTCGCTAAGAAAAAAGAGCACGCTACCAATCAATTCCTCTGTCTTACCGAAACGTTTCATCGGTGTTGCCGCCAGAATTTTGCCTGTACGCTCCGTAGGGGTTCCATCCTCACGATATAACAATTTCTCATTCTGGTTTGTGACAAAAAACCCCGGCGCAAGGGCATTGACACGAATACCCTCCGACGCAAAATGCACGGCAAGCCACTGCGTAAAATTGCTGACTGCCGCTTTGGCCCCGCTGTACGCCGGAATTTTCGTCAGTGGCGCGTAAGCGTTCATGGAGGAAATATTTAAGATATTACAGCCCTTCCTACCCACCATATCCCGCGCAAATACCTGCGTAGGCAGGAGTGTGCCGATAAAATTGAGATTAAATACAAACTCTACGCCACTCTGCCCCAAATCAAAGAATGTCTTGACGTCCTCTTCCAAATCTGCCGCGGAAAAATATTCCTTATCGGTAGTCGCCAGCGGATGGTTGCCGCCAGCTCCGTTAATCAAGATATCGCAGGGACCAAAATCATCCAAAATTTTCATGTGGGCTGTCTCTAAGCTGTCCTTCTCCAGAGCATTTGCCTGATAGCCTTTGGCAATCCCGCCTGCGTCCGTAATTATGTCCGCGCTGTGTTTAGCCGCGTCCCCATTGAGGTCTAAGAGGGCAACTTTGGCTCCGCATTGTGCAAGCGCCTCCGCCATACCCGAACACAGTACGCCGCCAGCTCCGGTCACAACTGCTACTTTTCCGTTCAAATCAATATGAAATGGTACACTCATTTCTTTTTCTCCCTTCTACTACAATATAAAAATGGTTAATATCCCTCAGTTTATTGAAACTAGATACCTATTTTCTTTCAGCTTCTTTTTCAATCGCTTCCCACAGGCCGTTCAGATAAGTAGCGCCCAGCGCGCGGTCGTACAGACCGTAACCGGGACGCCCGGTTTCTCCCCAGATCATCCTTCCGTGATCCGGGCGTATATAACCGCAGAACCCATTGTCATACAAAGCCCTCATAATCTCATACATATCTAAAGAACCACACTCTGAGAGATGCGCCCGCTCCTCAAAGCCGTTATCCAGCACTTTCACATTGCGCATATGCACAAAATGGATTCTGCCCTGGCGAGCATATTTCTTTGCCATATGCACCACGTCATTGCGGCAGGAACATCCCAACGAACCGGTACAAAGCGTAATGCCGTTGTGCGGGTCATCTACTAATTTAAGGAAACGATCCAGATTTTCCTCACAGGTGATAATCCTCGGCAAGCCAAAGATACTCCAACAGGGATCATCTTCATGAATCGCCATATTGACGTCACAGGCAGCGGCAACCGGAATTACACGCTCCAAGAAATATTTGAGGTTGTCCCACAAATTCTCTTCCGTCATCGCCTGATACTCGGCCACAACCTCCTTCAATTGTTCCCGACTGTAACTGCTGTCCCAGCCTGGCAGCGTCAAGTCGCTGTCACTTTGCAAAGGATTGACAGCATCTACCTGTTCCTGATAATACACCAGAGACGTAGAACCGTCCGCCAGCTCATGGTCGAGCTGCGTTCTCGTCCAGTCAAATACCGGCATGAAATTATAACAGATGCATTTGACGCCCGCTGCCGCTACACGACGGATATTTTCACAATAATTTTCAATATATTTGTCCCGCCCAGTTTTTCCCAGTTTGATATCTTCATGCACCGGAATGCTCTCCACAACCTCAAAGTGAAGGCCCGCCTCTTCAATCTGATTTTTCAGCGATTCAATGGAAGACATCGGCCACACTTCGCCGGGCAGCACATCATACACTGCTGTTACTATGGTATGCATACCCGGAATCTGGCGGATATTTTCAAGCGTCACTTTATCGTCTTCTCCATACCAGCGGAACGATAATTTCATTCTTTTCATGAATTTCCCTCCTTCCTGCGCTCGGCAAGAATTTCGCCATTTTTCTCCACCACACTCTTACTCAGCGGATATGCAAAAATTAAAATCAAGGCCACAATGATATAGCAGACGCCTGGAAAAACCGTGGCGATATTATAGATTCCCGCGCGCACTGCGTCGGTCTGCACCGCCCCCGGTTCCGACACATAGCCAATCGCCGAAAGCGCAAAGCCGCTAACGCCGCCCGCCAAAGCCTGCCCAATTTTCCTGGCAAACGAATACACGCCGTACACCGTACCGTCCTCGCGGCTGCCGGTCTTCACTTCCTGATAATCAATGACGTCCGTGATATAGGCCCACACAACCATGTTGAAATAATACATGCCGAAATTAGCAATGAATGTGACGGCAACAAATACCCAGGGATTTTTCACTTTGAAGAAAAACAGCAGTACAAATATAACTCCTGTAAACAACATACCGGCCGCCCCGGCTTCCTTTTTGCCGAATCGTTCTGAAATTTTTCCTGTAAACGCCGCCAGAAGCAATGACGTCGGCACGCCCACAAATCCCATAACTGAAAGGGCGTTTGTGTCCTTAAACCATTCCGCAAATAGATAATTATTCATAGACTGCCCCAGCAGGGAACTGAGTAACAGGAAAATCGCCGCTCCAATGATGGCGAGCAAGGCACGGTTTGATACGAGGGCTTTTACAGTCTCCCCCATGCCCGGCATTTTGCCGTTATCCTTCTTTTTGATTTCCACGCGCTCCGTTGTCATCTGATAACAGAGGATATAACACAAAATTGCCAGTACAGCGAATACTCCGGCGATAATCGTAAAATTCCTGCCGTTTACAATCTGGTTGCCATCGGCATCCGTGTAATAGACTACCATCGGCGCAACAACCATGATTACCACGCTGGCAAAGGTCGCGCCCATGGAACGGAAGGTCGACAGCTCCGCCCGCTGCCTGGGATTGTCGGTGATTGCCGACGCCATAGAACCGTAAGGGATATTGATTGCCGTATAGAGCAGAGAGCCCCACAAAATATAGGTGATAAACATATAAATAATCTTTACGGTCATAGAAGCCGGAGCCAGTACAGATTGATACATCAGAAAACTGACGAAAGCTACCGGAATACAGATGCGCTTAATCCAGGGACGGAATTTGCCGTCTTTGGACGCCGGCAGCCGATCCACAATACGCCCCATGCCGATGTCGGTAAAGGCATCCACAATTCTTGCTACAACAAAGAGAATACCCACCATTTTAGGGTCAATCCCTAAGACATTTGTGTAAAATACCATTAAAAAAGAGCTTGCGAAAATAAACGTGAAATCATTTCCGAAATCTCCAAACATGTACCCCAGCTTGTCTCGCATGCCAAAGGGTCTTTTATCGTTTTTCCCACTCATATCATTTCCTCCAGGTATCATAAAATACACATATTTATCAATATTGTCCGCAAATACCGGGAAATTATTCGTAGGAGACATGGTTATTCATAATTTAAAAAAGAATTTATTACATGAAAAACATTGCTTAATCTGGCGGATGTGAAGGTATAGATTTGTTCAAAAAGGAGCTGTCGCAAGAAGACATTTTTTCGTTCAAAAGGTCTTGCCGCTCATGCGGCAAAGACAGAATGCACAAAAATCAC